>NZ_JBCPSP010000005.1:0-221070 GCF_051129895.1 Pseudomonas sp. Je.1.5.c | reverse complement strand
ATGTGCGGGGGCTCATGCCGACGCTATCGCGGGGCAAGCCCGCTCCCACATGGCAAGCTCACGCAAACATTCATGCAGCCCACTCCACGCAGCCAGCGCCTTGCGCGTTTGTACACCTGGCAGATTGACCAAAAAATAATTTCGACAGCCCCCTGTCACTTTTCAAATCTCGTTCGGCAAGGAAGCAGTTAGCACTTATCCGTCGAGGAGCCGCTGCATGTCCCGTGCTGTTGATTGTTTCCTGCGCCCCAGCCTGATGGCTCTGGCCATCGCCCTGGCCGCGCCGTTTGCCAGCCCTGCCGTTTACGCCGCCGAGCAGTCCGTGCGCACCTATGATCTGCCTAGCGCGCCACTGGCGACCACGCTGAACCAGATCGCCAGCCAAGCCGGCATCGCCCTGGCCATTGATCCGGCGATCGTTAGCGGCCGCACCTCGGCCCCGGTCAGCGGCCAATATGACGCCCTCGGCGCCCTGCAAGCGGCCCTGCGTGGCAGCGGCCTGCAACTGCAACAGAGCAGCGTCGGCAGCTATAGCCTGGTTGCCACCCCAGACGGCAGCCTGGCGCTGCCGGAAACCGCGATCAACGCCAACAGCGACTATGAAAGCGCCTGGGGTGCGGTCGAAGGCTATACGGCCACACGTACTGCGGCCGGCAGCAAGACCGATACTGCCATTGCTGAGCTGCCGCGCTCGGTCACCGTCATCACCCGCCAACAGATGGAAGACCGGCCGGTTCTCAACCTCAACGACGCGCTACGCTACACCGCCGGGGTCCAGAGCAGCGGCTACGGCTCCGACTCACGCAACGACTGGTTGCTGGTGCGCGGTTTCGTGCCGACCCAGTTCCTCGACGGCCTGCCGCTGCCCAAGGGCAACTACGCTACACCCAAGATCGAACCATGGAATCTTGAGCGCATCGCAGTGCTGCGCGGCCCAGCTTCGTCCGTTTATGGCCAGACTCCGCCCGGTGGTCTGCTGGATATGACCTCGCGCCGCCCCGAAGCGCTGAGCAGCCATGAAGTTGGAGTGCAGGTCGGCAGTAATGAACATAAGCAGATTAACTTCGACAGTACCGGCAAGATCGACGATCAAGGTCAGTTCCTCTACCGTATCAGCGGCACTGTGCGAGACAGCAACTCCCCGGTCGACCACATCCCGGACAAACGCTACAACCTTGCGCCGAGCGTCACTTGGAACATCAACGACGATACCAAGCTAACCTTCATCACCCAATTCAACCGCGACGATACAGGGATTACCGGCCAGTTCCTGCCACTGCAAGGAACCAAGCTGGACAGCGCCGCCGGCAAGATTTCTCATCACAAGAACCTGGGCGATCCCGACTGGGAGTCTTATGACCGTACCTACTACCACCTAGGCTACGCGTTCGAGACTCGCTTGAACGATACCTGGCAATTCCGGCAAAACCTGCGTTACGCCCGCAACGAGTTGGATTTCAAGGGCATCACCGCCGGTGGCTCGATCTGGCCAGCAGGCCCAGATCAAGCTGTCAGCGCCGATGGCACGGTTCAGCGCACTGCGGGAATCGTCGAAGAAGACATCAGCCAATTCGCTTTGGACAATAACTTCCAAGCTGACTTCCAGACTGGCCTGATCAACCACACCCTGCTGCTCGGCCTCGATCACCAGCGCTCTGACAGCAACGCCCGTTGGCGCTGGGGTTCGGCGGGTGTTCCTCCGAGCAATATCCATAATCCGATCTACGGTCAGGACTTCTCCAACGTCCAGTACTTCGACATGTACGATTATGACCAGAAGACCCAACAGACCGGCCTGTACATCCAGGATCAAATGGCAGTTGATAACTGGCGACTGACCCTTGGGGGGCGCGAAGACTGGGTGCATACCGGCACAACCTTCCACAACCAGGGCGACGCTACTAACACCCAGCGAGACAAGAAATTCAGTGGCAACGCCGCCCTGAGCTATGTCTTCGATAACGGCGTCACGCCCTATATCTCCTATGCCGAGTCTTTCCAGGCTGCATCCGGAGCTACCGTTAATAGCACCGATGGTTTCAAACCTACTGAAGGCAAACAGTACGAGCTGGGTATCAAATATCAGCCGCCAGGCAGCAAGACCCTGTTAAGCGCAGCGGTGTTCGATCTGACCCAGGAGAACATGTCAGTAACGGAAAACAACATCACCCGCCAAGTGGGTGAAGTAAGGGTCAAGGGTCTGGAGCTGGAAGCTACTTCCGACTTAACAGAGAACCTCAAGCTGATCGGCTCGTACACTTATAACGACAGCGAGATCATCAAAGGCACGGCTGCGGAGAAAGGCAAGCGCATGGCTCAGGTGCCACGCAATCAGGCCACTGCCTGGGCAGACTACACCTGGCACAGTGGCCCGCTGGATGGCTTCGGCATCGGCGTAGGCGTGCGCTATGTGGGCGACACCTACGGCAATACCACCAATACAGATTGGGGGCATGTAGGCTCATACACCATCTATGATGCATCGCTGCACTACGACCTGGGACGTCTGAACGGCACCTTCAAGGGTGTAACCCTGGCGGTGGATGCCAAGAACCTGTTCAACAAGGACTACCTGTCGACCTGTGATGGTTACTACTGCTACTACGGCGACGAGCGCAATGTGGTGGCCAGCGTTAACTACAAGTTCTGAGCCATGCGGGGGCCGCTTTGCGGCCCATCGCGGGCAAGCCCGCTCCTACAGGGAGAGCGCCGTCGTTGATTTTGGCGCGGTCCCTGTAGGAGCGGGCTTGCCCGCGAAGGGCTGCAAAGCAGCCCCAAAGCAGGCGACACAAGAGCCCCCGTGATGAAAAGCCAAACCATCCGCCGCTGGTCCGCGATCCACACCTGGAGCAGCCTGATCTGTACGCTGTTCTTGCTGTTGCTGGCACTCACCGGCCTGCCACTGATCTTCCACCACGAGCTGGAACACCTGCTCGGCGATGCCCCTGAGCTGCGGCAAATGCCCGCCGACACCCCGCACCTTGATCTACAGCAGTTGGTGCTCAAAGCCGAGCAACATCGTCCCGGCGAGGTCATGCAGTATTTCGGCTATGACGAGGACGAGCCCAACGGCGTGATCGCCATCACCGCCGCCAGCGCGGGCAGCGACCCTAACGACTCGCATACCTTCATGCTCGACGCCCGTACCGGCGAGGCGGTTGCCATGCCTGCGGCCAATGGCGGCTTGATGATGACCCTGCTGCGCCTGCACGTGGACATGTTCGCCGGCCTGCCCGGCAAACTCTGGCTAGCGTTCATGGGCGTGCTGTTCGTCTTGGCGATCATCTCCGGCACCGTGCTCTACGCGCCCTTCATGCGCCGCCTGGAGTTCGCCACGGTGCGCCGCGACAAGTCACGCCGGCTGCGTTGGCTCGACCTGCATAACCTGATCGGCGTGGTCACCCTGACCTGGGCGCTGGTGGTCGGCGTCACCGGCGTGATCAGCGCCTGCGCCGACCTGGTGATCGCTGCCTGGCGCAACGAAAGTTTGACGGCCATGGTCGCGCCCTACCGCGATGTGCCAGCGCTGACAGAACGTGCCCCCGCCAGTCGCCTGCTGGAAATCGCCGAACACGCAGCGCCTGGCATGCACCCCGACTTCATTGCCTTTCCCGGCACGCGCTTCTCCAGTGAGCACCACTATGCGGTGTTCATGAAAGGTGCCAGCCACCTGACCTCGCACCTGTTCACACCAGTACTGATCGACGCCAAGACCCTTGAGGTCACCGCAGTCGGCGACCGACCGTGGTACATGGACGCCCTCGGTCTGTCGCAGCCACTGCACTTTGGCGACTATGGCGGACGACCGATGCAAATCCTCTGGGCGCTGCTCGATGTCCTGACCATCATCGTACTCGGCAGCGGCCTGTACCTGTGGCTCGCCAAGCAGCGCAAACCCCGTGAGGCCAAGGCATGAGCCACAAGTCGCAAGCCACCGCGCGGATCTTCGCCTGGCCGGCCTTGATTGGCCTGCTCGGCGCCCTAGGACTGTTCGCCGCGTTGCTCGGCGACGGTTGGTGGGATGGGCTGTCCTGGCTTGGGCTGGGCATCCCGGCATGGTTGGCCATGCGCGGCCTGCTGCGGCGCTGAGGTATCGGGTTAACGCCAAGGCCTGGGCACTTCGCGGCAGCATGGGACATCCTCACCCCTCGGAGATGACCCGTGACGCCGTTGCTGCTGCTCCAGGCACTAGACACCCAATTAAACACCTTGCTGCCGCCACTGCCGGGTGTGGAATACCGCCTCGACCAGTGTCTGGCGAACCTCTTCCCAAGGCAAAACATCACCGCCCGCGCTCTGTACTTTGGCCGTTGGCAGCTGCTGGAACTGGTCGGTTTACATCTGTTCGATGGCGCAACCTTCACGCTGCCAGTTGCCACTGCCCCCCGCCATGACGCCTATCCGCAGCTCAGCCTGCCGGCCGACTTCAGCACGCGGATCGGCAGCTTTTGCGCAACCATTCGCCAGACCCTGCATGCCGATCTGGCAAGCTATTGGCTGGAGCGCGACAGCAAGGGGCTGAGCCGTGAGGTCCGCCTGGCGTCATTGCGCCGAGAGCAATTGTTCACCGAGAGGCGCTTACGCCTAAACGACCAGACCCTGTCGCCAGAACACGCCCAGTTGCTCAACACCTGCCTTGAATTGCCGCTGTCCTGGCAACGCCGACACCTGCCCGCCACTGGCCGCCCCCAGCTGTATCGCCCCCTACTGTCCGGCACGGCGCCAAACTGGCGTAGTCATCTGCCTGGGGTAATGATCCTCACTGAACACGGCCCTGAGGGTCGCTTGATCGAGGCTCAAGAGCCGGTCGGGCGAGTGATTTTGTGTAGCGTCGCGCATGGTATCGAGGCATTCGAAAGCCTCGCCACGCTGCATGTGGAGCTGTGTGAACGCCTTGAAGATCAACAACAGAGCGAACCACTGAGCAGACTGCTGGTCGAGCCGGAGCAGCAGCGACGTGCGTGCCGAGCCGAGCGCCTGCGCTATGACTGGTACAACGAAGACCTCGCGCAGTCGCAGGCACTGGCCATTGGCGATGCCCATGGCAAGCGCTTGACGCTCGCCTGGCGAACCGCGTTCGAACGCGGTCTGCAGCGTGACATCGGCCAGCTCGATGCCAAGCTGGCCAGTGCATTGAATCTTCACCACGAGCTAAGCAGCCACGGCCCTTTGGCCACCCGCTACGGTCTGCTGCTGGAAAAACACTTGCCCAACTGGTTGCGCACCACCAGCCAGCAAGGCGTCGCGCACATCATGCAAGCGATGCAGGAGCAGGTCGCAGCCATCCAGGCAGCTGCCGCACCGGGCATTCTCACCCTGGAGCAGTTCAACCAGCGCCACTCGCTGTTGAACTGGGTGCGCGAGCGTCTGCGCGAGTTCTTGCAGCGCGACCCTGGCATCGATACTGCCCCGCAAGATATCTCGATCAGCGTGACCCTGGCGCGTCAGGTCGGACCGCTGCTCAACCCGCTCGACAGCAGTGCCTATATTCCCGTGGTAAGCAACCCGCAGGCAGGCACAAGCGTCGAACTGGTCAAGCAGACCTATCGGCTGGACGAGCTGGCACTGCTCAACATCGCTTGGTTCGATGTCGATTACTGGCTGACCGCACGCGTGCATCTGGACAACGACCAGGCATTACCAGCGCTTACCCCGCTGAGGGTCAAACAGATCATTCGTCGATTGAACGCCGGCAGTAGTTATCAGGCTTATCTGCGCACCCAACTGCTCGATTCACCACATGGCCATTGGCGCCAGCAAGCGTATGAGCAACTCAACCGCACGCGCATGAATGCCGAAGCAGTGAAGGCGCGTTACGCAGGCCATTTTCAGCGTGACACGTTCGACCAGGGTTATGGCTGGGCCAATACCGCGATCCATGCGCCCGATAGCCACAACCGCCCTCATTACAACGAGCAACAGGTGATCGTGCGGCAGATACTGATCCAAGGGCAAACCTTGCTAGGGGTGCTATTGCTGGTTTCCCCGGAGAACTCGAACCGCATCGTGGCCTACTGCCCCGACGCGCCAGACCGTCGCCCATGGCGTGAGTACACCAATGCCAGGGCGCTGATCCGCGCCGTGCGCACGGATACGCAGCTGCGCCGCTATGTCTTGCAGCGTTTGCCACTGGGCAACGGCAAAGCGCTGGAACAGCTGCTACTCAAAGGCCGCCTGGGCTCGCATATCAGCCTGCAGACGATCACCGGCAACTTTTACCAGGCGAGCTACCGGGCCGAAGTGAAACATCTACTGGCGCAGGCCGATAACGTGACCCGCAGCAACCAAGAGTTGCTAGGTCAATACTCGGTCAATGTACTGAGGCTGCTACTGGATATCGTCACCCTGGTCCTGCCGCAGGCAGGCTCGGTGGCACTGGCGTTCGGGCGCATGGGTATTTCCATCTGGGATGGTTTTGAAGCATTCGAACACGACGATCATAGCGGTGCCCTGCATCACGCTGTCGCCGCACTCGGGCATGCCACTGCGGGGCTAAACGATATGTCTGGTTCAGGGCTGATGCGTCGAGCCATGCGTGGGCTACCGAAACCACCGCCAGTACCGCTACCCAAGCACTACGAAGCAACCCCCGAAGTCGCCAGTTTGCGCTACCGCATCGATGCGCCCCACGGTGAGGCCGTCTACGAGCAGAGATCGGTCAGCCCCGGCTTGTCACAGTACTACGTCAAGGACAACCTTGGCCGCTACTTCAATGTCACCTTTGACGGGACGCGCTGGCGCGCCATCGATCCAAACTTGCCCAATGCCTATCTGCAACTGCCCATCAAGCGCCGTCTGGATGGCAATTGGGTGGTTGATTCACCGCTGCTCTGGCACGACGGGCTGCCTGATCTCCAGCAACTACTGGACGACTGCCGCCTGAAATCTACCCTGCAAGGTGTTGCTGACGCAGCCGATGAAAACCTGTTTGAAGAGAACACTCAGCTCTATGTGCAGCTGGGAGCGAATCAGTTTTCCGTGCGCCGCCATCTGCTCAAAAGCCACTACCACCTGGTAATGCCTGAAAGCCAGCGAGGCAGCGTTGCCGCTTGGGCGGTACTGCGCTGGCATGATGACCAGTGGCGCATCCGGGTGCGCCAAACCGGCCGCAGCAGCGACTGGCTGGCGCTTCCGGCAGCTTACTCGGCAAGCCTTGGCAGCAGCTGATCGATACGTTGGTGCAGGGCACTGCCACTGGGCCAGTTGCGCAGCATCCGCGCCCGATCGCGGGAGTAGGCCGCAGCGAAGCTGAGCTGGGTGGCGTGCTGGCACATGGCGTCGAGATCGATCAGCGACCACTGGCCGTTCTGCCAGAACAGGTTGTGGCCCTTCATGTCGCCATGGCTGATGCGCTCGCGGATCAGTTGCTGCATGAGGTGAACCAGCGCCTGCAGCTGCTCTTGGGGTGCATCACCACTGTCGATATAGGGCTTGAAGCACTCGATCAGGTCTGGCCCATCGGCATATTCGGTCACCAGGTAGGCACGACTGCGCAGGCCCAAGACCCGTTGTTCGAGCACCGCCAGCGGCTTGGGCGTGGCGATGTCGAGAAATGTCAGGCGATGCGCCTCGATCCACGAATGCCAGGCCCGGCTCGGGCGCCAGAAACGCTTGAACCAGTGCGCGGTGTTCTTGATGTTGTAGCGTTTGAGCACCAACTTGCGCCCATCTACCTCGACCCGGGCGACACTGGCCGCGCCGCCGGTTTTGTACAGATGGCCCTGGTCGATCAAGGCGTCGGCCTGCTCCAGCACCGGTAGCATGGCCTCGACTTCTGGCCGGCGGATCGCCCGCAGGCCAGACAGGGTACGCTGCACGCTGAACAGGGTGCACTCTCGACCGGCCTTATCCAGGTAATCCTTCAGGCGCCAGGCACGGACCTTGTCGACCTGCTTTTGCAGGGCTTCCAAAGGCAGCGCATGCTCGCCGTTAGCCAGCAGATAGTGCACCAGCAACTCTTCGATGAACGGCTCCAGGCGCTTGGGCAACTGGGCGAAGAACACCCCAAGGTTTTCCAGCACGCGCTGGCGCGAGAGGTTTTGCCCTGGCGTCTCGGCTTTGATCCCGGCGCCGTCGATCAGGTACAGGCGGCCGTTGTGACGCAACAAGTTGTCCAGGTGCAAGTCCGTTTGCCAGAGGCCTTTAGCATGCATCTGCGCCACCGCAGTCAGTGCCTCGCCGAGCACCAGGTGCTGCTCGTCGGCCAACGGCGGCAGCGCTTCGACTTCGGCCCAGGCATCGCCCAGGCTCTCGGCGCCTTCGAGGAACTCGAACAACAACCAGCCGCCCTCGCCTTCCTTGAGGCCGTCGGCCAGCAGTTGCGGGGTGGTCAGGCCCTGTGCAGCCATCAGCTTGACGCCTTCGAGCTCACGCTGGAAATGCCGGGCAGCGTTGTTGCCGACCAACAGCTTGGCCAGCACCGGAGTGCCGCGCCAGATACCTGCACCGACGTAACGCTGGCCGGGCAGCACGCGCAACAAGCTGAGCAGTTGCAGCTCGGCACTGCCTGCAGCGTCGGCCAGGGTCACGCTCAGCGGCAAAGCCGGGCTGCGCCCGGCTACTTTCAATTCAGACAAACGCATCAACGTGCCTCTTTTTCACGACGGCGGCGCACCAGGCGCTGCAGCCAGGTCGCCACCAGCGGGCTGTCGGCGGGCTGCTCAAGATAGGCCGCCAGCATGCTGCGCACATCACCCTCGCTCCAGGCGCGGGTGCGACGCAGCAGTGGCTCCAGGTCCTTGAGCCGGTCACGCATGCCCAGCAGCAGTGGGCGGGTCTTTTCCAGGTCGATCAGCTGCGCTTGCCAGCCTTCGCGGCGCTCACGCAGGAAGATGTGCTTGGGATAGAAGCAGCCATGCACCTGGCCTGCGGCGTGCAGGGTGCGCGCCAGCTGACCGCAGGCCTGGAGAATCCCTAGGCGCTTCTCGGCAGCCAGCAGCGGCCATTGCTCGAGCAAGCTGTCCAGGTCGCTCCACTCGTCCAGGGCACGGGTCATGAGAATCGCGCGGTGCTGGCCCTTGCTCTTGCGCTCGCCATAGAACACCGCCTGCAAGGCCGGGATCTTGAGCTTTTGGTAGCGGCTGATATTGCGAAATTCGCGGGCGAAGGTCGGCTCGCCGAACGGCCGGTGCAGGGTCCGCGTGAGGTAATCGCACTGGCGCTTGAGGTAGTAGCCCTTGCCCTCGAGCTCCAGGCGAAACACGCTGCTCCAGCCGCCACGGCCGGTATTGGGTTCGTCCACGGCGTCCAGTTGCAGCGCCCACAGCGCTTCGAAATCGTTCAGGCCGTGGCGCTGCAGCAGCGCAAGATCGCCGCTGGCCAGGTAATCGGTCATTCCCTTCCCTCGAAAAAGCGCACCACTTCGCGCACCCGTTGCTTGTCGCGGGCATTGAGCCGTTGATGCCCGCGGTACTGCAGATAGAAACGCAGGCGCTGGGTGGCCGAAAGGTGGTACTTGGCAACCTTGTCCAGGCAGGCCAGGTCCTTGATGACCCGATGGCGGAGCATGAAGCCACGCCAGAAGTCACCGGTCGGACAATCGATGAAGAATAGCGTGCCCTGGTCATCCACCAACAGATTGCGCCACTTCAGGTCGTTATGGGTGAAGTGGTGATCGTGCATCACCCGGGTGTGCCGCGCCAGCTGCCGGCTGACGTGATCGACCCAGGCGCGATCGGCCAGGCGCGGATCATTGTGTTTGGCCAGCTCCGACAAATCCTCGGTACGCGGCAACTCACGGGTGATCATCGCCCCACGGCCAAAGGCCAGGCCCTTGCGCTCCAGGCCCCAGGCCACCACCTCGGCAGTGGGGATGCCCCACTTGGCGAACTGCTTGAGGTTCTGCCACTCGGCCTTGATTCGCGGCCGCCCCAGGTAGCGGCGCATGTGCTTGCCGGCCCCAGTGTAGCGTTTGACGTAGTAATTGACCCCGCCACGCTCGATGCGCACCACTTCACTGAGTGGGTCGCTGGTCAGGCGTTCGCCCTGCAGCGCGAACACCGCCTCGAGACTGCCAAAATCCGCCGCCAGCGATTCATAGCCCGGCGCCAGTGTCCAACCCGCCATCAGAGCGCATCCCCATAGCGTTGTTTGCGATCGTAGAGTTTCTGCGCCTTGCGTTCGAGCCAGGCGAGCAGCGCGGCCTCGTCAGCCAGGATCTGGCGTAACGGGCGCTGGAAATAGCCGCGCAAGAAGCGCAGCTTGTCGCGGCGGGTCAGGCCGATGTCCAGCGCCGAGAAGTACAGCGCGGCCAGGTCCTTGTCGCGCCAACGGCGGCTGATGCTGGCACGGGTCTGGGCACGGTGCAGGTCGATCACCGACAACTTCAGATCATCCGGGGTCACCGGGCGATCGGTATGCAACAGAAAGTGGCATATATAGCAGTCGCGGTGGTTGACCCCGGCGCGGTGCATGCCGCCGGTCATCTTCGCCACTTCGGCGATCAGCGCATGCTTGAGGCGCGGCAGCGGCGGCTGCTTGACCCAGTCCAGGCTGAAATCTTCCAGGCTGATGGTCGGCGCCAGCTCTTGGGTGACGATGAACGAATGCTGGGTGGCGGGATTGCTGCCGCGCTCGCCATAGGCGACGGCGGTCATGGTCGGCACGCCGACTTCGTGCAGGCGCTGGATGGCCCGCCATTCCTGGCCGGCACCCAACACCGGCAGCTTGGCGCTGAACAGGTTCTTGAAGATCTCGCCCCAGCCGATGCCGCGGTGGATCTTGACGAAATAGCCCTCGCCTTCGACTTCGGTGCGCAGCGTGCGGCGCCCTTCCAGCTCGCGGAACACTTCGCCTTGCAGGCCTTCGACGGCCTCGAAGGCATCGCGTCCGGCCCACAGGCGTTTGAACGGTTCAGCCAGTATCAGCTTCATGCGTGCTCCTGGTTGAGGATCACATCGGCAGCGTGCTGCGGCATGCTGTAGAGGTCGGCGCTGTCGGCAAATGCCAGGCCATTGCGCGACCAGGCGGCGCGGGCCTCGGCGTCTTCGAGCATACGCTGCAGGTAGCGGTTGAGCTGCTCCTGCTCGAACGGCTCATCCAGCACCAGGCCGCTATCGGCCTCGGCAATGTAATGGGCATAACCGCAGACTTTCGAAACCAGCACCGGTAACCCGGCGACCAGCGCTTCGAGCAGCACCGTACCGGTGTTCTCGTTGTAGGCCGGGTGGATCAGCATATCGGCGCCGAGCAGGAAGCGCGGAATATCGCTGCGCCCCTTGAGGAACTGCACTTGCTCGCCCAGGCCCAGGGTCGCACTTTGCAGCTGGAACACCTTGGGGTCGTCCTGGCCGATGACCATCAGCCGGGTGCGCTTGCGCAGGGCCGAAGGCAACGAGGCCAGCGCCTTGAGGCTGCGGTCGACGCCCTTGGTCTTGAACCCCGAGCCGATCTGTACCAGCAACAAGTCGTCAGCGCCCAGGTTGAACTCCTGGCGAAACTGCGCGCGAATTTCAGCGGCGTTGTCTGGCGCGCGGCGATCCTGGGAGATACCCGGCGGCAGCAGGTGGAAACGCTCCACCGGAGTGTCGTAATGCTTGATGAACAGCGGTTGCTGCACCTCGGAAATCATCAGGATCTCGGTGCGGGCATCGCGGGCGAACACCGCTCGCTCGTATTCGGCGAAGTGCCGGTAGCGGCCCCAGCGCCGGTACAGGCCACCGCGCAGGGTCTGCGCCTTGTCTTCAAAGCAGCCGTCGGCGGCGTAGTAGACGTCCAGGCCCGGCATTTTGTTGAAGCCGATCAGGCGGTCGACCGGGCGCTTGGCCAGGTCGGCTTGCATCCAGGCACTGAGCTTCTCGTTGCGCCGATGGTTGAACAGCGCCTTGACCGGCGCCACCAGTACTTCGAAGCCTGGTGGAATGTCCCCTTCCCAGATCAGGGTGTAGACCCGGATCTGATGGCCACGCTTCTGGCACTCAAGGGCAATGCGCATGAAGTCACGCTGCAGCCCGCCGAAGGGGAAGTATTTGTAAAGCACGAAAGCCAGTTGCATCAACGAACATCCTCAGCCAGCAGCAACGCGCTCAAGCGGCTCGCCACATGCTCGGGATTCAGGCGAGTGAAGCACAGCGGCCACTCGCGTTTGAGATCGAACCGGCGCAGATCCTCGGCGCTCGGTTTGTAGGTGCACTTCTTCTGCAGGCAAGGCGCGCAGGGGAAGTCGCTCGCCTGGTGGACCTGGACACGTCCATAGGCGCCGGTCAAACCAGGGTTGGTGGGGCCAAACAGCGAGATGGTCGGCACATCCAGCGCCGCGGCCAGATGGCCCAGGCCGGTGTCCACTGCCACGCAGGCCTTGGCGGCCGCCAGTACGCGGGCCACGCCCGCCAGGTTCAACTTGGGCAGTACCTGGCAGTTATTCAAGCCCTGGGCGATGCGCTCGGCGCGCGCCTTCTCGGCGGGGTTACCCCAGGGCAGGCACACCTTGAGGTTGCGCCGGCCCATGCGCTCGGCCAGTTCGCGCCAATAGGCTTCCGGCCAGTGCTTGGTGGCCCAGGTGGTGCCATGCAGGAACACCACGTAGGGGGCTGCTGGCGGCAATTGCAGACGATCGAGGTCCAGGCCGTAGTTGCCGATGCCTTCCGGCAAGTCATAGGCCAAGGCCAGGGCGAACAGCTGGCGCACACGCTCGACGGCGTGCTGGCCAACCGCGACCGACAGCGGCCGGTCATAGAAACGACTGGCCCAGCCTTCGCGCGCAGAGAAGCGATCGAGCCCTGCCACCGGCGCCTTGACGTAGCGGGTCAACCAGGCCGACTTGACCAGGCCCTGGGCATCGATCACCAGGTCGTATTTGCGCTCACGCACGCGCTGCTTGAAGGCCTTCCACTCGCCGCTCTTGAGGGTCTGCCAGATATTCTTGCGCCAGCGACGGATCGCTACCGGGATGACCTGGTCGACCGCCGGGTGCCAGCTGGGGATCTCGGCGAAGCCCTCCTCCACCACCCAGTCGAAACGAATCCCGGGGATGGCGTGGGCGGCATCGGTGAGCGCTGGCAAGGTATGGATGACATCCCCCAGCGAAGATGTCTTGATGATCAGCACCCGCACTTAGTCGACCTCAGCCACGGTATCGATCAGGTTCGGCCCGGCCAGGTGCTGCAAGGCAGCGATGACCTTGCCAGGCTCCAACAGGCGCAGGCAGTTGTAGTGGCCGAACCGGCAGGTCCGGTCGAAGCATGGGCTGCAATCCAGGCCCAGGCGCACCACCTCGACCTGCTCGGCCAACGGCGGGGTGAAGCCCGGCGAGGTCGAGCCGTAGACTGCCACCAGCGGGCGGTTCAACGCAGCGGCCACGTGCATCAGGCCCGAATCGTTGGACACCACCGCGTCGGCGCAGGACATCAAGTCGATGGCTTCGGCCAGCGAAGTTTCGCCTGCCAGGTTGCTCGATTCTTCACGCAGCCCCGGAATCAACCGGTCGCGGATCGACTCACCCACCGGGTGGTCGTTCTTCGAGCCGAACAGCCAGACTTGCCAGCCTTGGCGAATCATCGCATCGGCGACTTCAGCGTAATGCTCGGCCGGCCAGCGCTTGGCTTCGCCAAACTCGGCACCTGGGCACAGCGCCAGCACCGGGCGATCCAGGCTCAAGCCGAATTTGGCCAGGGCGGCTTCACGGCTGGCGGCTTCGATCTGCAAGGTCGGTCGCGGGTACGGTTTAGGCAACTCGGCGCCCGGCGTATAGGCCAGGGCCATGAAGCGCTCGATCATCAGCGGATAACGCTCTTTATCGAGCTTGCGCACATCGTTGAGTAGCAGGTAGCGCATCTCGCCGCGCCAGCCGGTGCGCTTGGGGATACCCGCGAAGTACGGCACCAGCGCCGACTTGAGCGAGTTGGGCAACAGGATCGCCTGGTCGTACTGGCCAGCCAAGGATTTGCCGATGCGCCGGCGCGTCGCCAGCTCAAGTGCGCCGTGGCCAAGCGGGAAGCTCAGGGCCTGGCGTACTTCAGGCATACGCTCAAGGATCGGCCGGCTCCACTCGGGCGCCAGCACGTCGATCACGCATTCGGGGTGCTGCTGCTTCAGGCAGTGGAACAGCGTTTGCGCCATTACCATGTCGCCGACCCAGCTGGGGCCAATGATCAGTATTCTCATGCTTTGTCCAGAAACGCTCGGGGATAACCCATACCGTGCTGCAACGGCCGACATGGCAACGGGCTTGCCCTGCGATAGCATCGTTGTGTGACGATGCCATCGCGGGGCAAGCCCGCTCCCACGCAAACCGCTCGCGCGGGCTTCGAGGCGAGCCATCCCTCTTTATATTCAGGCTATATGGCGTGCAGTGTACCACTGGTGCCCTGTCGTCGCCCTGAACGCTCAACTCAGGCCAAGCTCACCCCAGATTCGCCGCACCTCGCGGCGCTCGTCGGCGAACTGGGCGGCATCGATGACCCCGGCCTGCTTCTGCAAGGCCTGGCGATGCGAGGCCGAACGGAAGGCCTTGTACACCTCACGCAGCAACACCGCATCGCTGGCGGGCACCAGGCCGGCCTGTTCGAGCTCTTCGAGGATGCGGATATTGTCGGTCCAGCGCAGCAACGCCGGGTGGTCGTGGGACCAGGCCAACGCTGCGTACTGGACCATGAATTCGATATCCACGATACCGCCGGCATCCTGCTTGATATCGAACGGCACGCCCGCATCGAAGGCGTTGCTGGCAGTGCCGGCGGCGGTGAGCTTGGTGCCGAGGTTGTCACGCATCTTGGCACGCATCTCGCTGACCTCGACGCGCAGCTTGTCGAGGTCTCGGGCCTGGCCCAGCACCTTGGCGCGTACCGCCTCGAAGGCTGTGGTCACTTGCTTGCAGCCTACCAGCACCCGTGCCCGGACCAGGGCCTGATGCTCCCAGGTCCAGGCTTCGCCTTGTTGATAACGCTCGAAGGCACCGAGCGAGCTGACCAGCAGCCCGGAAGCGCCCGATGGCCGCAGGCGCATGTCGACGTCATACAGCTGGCCGGAGTTGGTCTGGGTGGTCAGCAGGTGAATGATGCGCTGGCCCAGGCGGGTGAAGAACTGCGCGCTGTCGATCGGCTTGGCGCCGTCGGTCTCGGCATACAGGTCGCCGTCGTGAATGAATACCAGGTCCAGGTCCGAGCCATGGCCCAGCTCCAGACCACCGACCTTGCCGTAGCCGACGATGATGAAGCCCGGATCGCACAGGCTGCCATCGCTGCGCTTGGGCTGGCCATGACGCGCCACGGTCTGGCGCCAGGCCAGGGCCAGCACCTGGTCGAGAATGGCTTCGGCGAGCCAGGTGAGGTAGTCGCTGACTTTCATCAACGGCAGGTTGCCGCTGATTTCCGAAGCCGCCACGCGCAGGCTGTGCGCCAGCTTGAAGTGACGCAGCGCCTCCATCTGCTGTTCCAGGTCATCTTCGGGGATGCGCGTCAGCCGCTCACGCAGCTCCGAAGCCAGCTCCGGCGCCAGTGGCGGGCTGAACAGGCGGCCTTCATTGAGCAGTTCGTCGAGCAGCAGCGGATAGCGGGCGATCTGCTCGGCAATCCATGGGCTGGCGGCGCAAAGCGTCAGCAGGCGGCGTAGAGCGCCTGGGTTTTCGGTAAGCAGAACCAGATAAGCCGAACGTCGCGCCACCGCTTCGACCAGCGGCAGCACCCGTTCCAGCACCAGATCCGGGTTGTCGTGCTCGACGGCCTGGGCCAGCAGGCGCGGAATGAAGGCATCCAGGCGTTCGCGCCCCAAACGCTGCATCGAACGCAACTGCGGGCTGGCGCGCAACCCAGCCAAACGCCGCAGGGCTTCGGCAGGCTGGCGGAAACCGGCTTCCTCCAGCTGTCGGCAAGCGGCTTCTTCGTCCTGGGCCTGCTCCCACAGCGGCGACCACTCACCGCCCACCACCAACTCGCCCTCGCCTTCGTCTTCATCCGGGTCGGCGATCACCTGGCGGAAATGCCAGTCGATGCGCCCGCGCCAGTACATGAGCTGATCGTGGAAGCTGTGCCAGTCGGCAAAACCGAGGATGAAGGCCACCCGCGCGCGGTCGGTATCGTCTTCGGGGAGCATCTGCGTCTGGCGGTCGGCGATGGCCTGGATGGCATGTTCGGTATACCGCAGGAATTGGTAGCCTTCGCGCAACTCGGCAACCACCGCCGGCGGCAGGTAACCCTGGCCCTCCAAGGTTGCCAGGACTTTAAGCAGTGGCCGCTGCTGCAGGCTCAGGTCACGCCCGCCGTGGATCAACTGGAACGCCTGGGCGATGAACTCCACCTCGCGGATGCCGCCCGCGCCGAGCTTGATGTTCTCGGCCATGCCTTTGCGGCGCACTTCCTGCTGGATCAGCTGCTTCATGGTGCGCAGTGCTTCGATCGCCGAGAAATCCAGGTAACGGCGGTAGACGAACGGGCGCAGCATCTCCTGCAGTTGGGCACCGGCCGTCTGGTCGCCCGCCACCACCCGCGCCTTGATCATGGCGTAGCGCTCCCAGTCACGCCCCTGGTCCTGGTAGTACTGCTCCAGTGCATTGAACGACAGCACCAAGGCACCCGCCGAGCCATAGGGGCGCAGGCGCATGTCGACGCGGAACACGAAACCATCGACGGTGACCGGGTCGAGCGCCTTGATCAGGCGCTGGCCCAGGCGGGTGAAGAACTCCTGGTTATCCAGCGAGCGTTTGACCCCTTCGGTCTCGCCGCCTTCGGGGAAGGCGAAGATCAGGTCGATGTCCGATGACAGGTTCAGCTCCACAGCGCCGAGCTTGCCCATGCCCAGCACCACCATGTGCTGCGGCTCGCCACTGCGGTTACCGATCGGTGTGCCGAACTGCTGGCAGTGGCGTGGGTACAACCATTGATAGGCCTGGTCGATACAGGCATCGGCAAGGTCCGACAGGTCGCGGCAAGTCTCGCCCAAGGCGGCCTGGCGGGTGATGTCGCGCCAGATGATGCGCAATTGCTGGCGGTTGCGCTCGCGGCGCAGATTACGCGCCAGCTCATCTTCGCTTTGCGCCGCCTGGGCCACGCTGACGATCCGCGCACAGAGCTGGCCCGGGGCGAAAGCCTGCTCCAGCTCGCCGCTGCCCAATAGCTCGAAGAACATACCGGGCTCACGCTGGACCTGGCCGAGGACGAAATCACTGGCGGCGGCAACCTGATCGAACTGTTGCCGATGAGTGGCGCTCAAAGCGTCCAGGTGCAATTGATCGTGGCCAGCGACGGCATCGGTGAGCAACTGCTGGTTGCGAACGACCAGTGGTTGCAGGGCGGCAGGCAGATCGAGCGGCAAAGGCAGGCGCATGGACTATCCTTGATCGGCGTGAATCAGAGGGGTAAATGCGGTCGCGGCGAAGCGGGACCACGGTTGGACTGTCATACAAAAGTTGGAAATAGCTGAAATAGTCGAATCATTGGCAAGAAACATCATGAATCACCCGCCTCGAACACACCGCCAACCAACATGAACGTTTTTCCTCACAACCCGGGGTGCGACCAAACGTCGCATTTCTGTAGTATTACTACTACCCCGACCGTCTAAAAGCATGAAATGCGAAAGCTTTTGTAGTAAAACTACACGGCGCCGGATCACACTCCGGTAATCCAAGAATTCACGACGTCTGCCCATAAGGCCAGTCGCAAACTCAGGCCCCCGATTCTGGTGGCCTTTCCGCCCTGGAGCAAGCCATGCAAGACCTCGATCCAATCGAAACCCAGGAATGGCTGGATGCCCTGGAGTCGGTCCTCGACAAAGAAGGCGAAGACCGCGCTCATTACCTGATGACCCGTATGGGCGAGCTGGCCACCCGCAGTGGTTCGCAGCTGCCGTATGCCATCACCACGCCATACCGCAACACCATCCCTGTCACCCACGAAGCACGCATGCCTGGCGACCTGTTCATGGAACGCCGCATTCGCTCGTTGGTGCGTTGGAACGCCCTGGCCATGGTCATGCGTACCAACCTGAAGGATTCGGACCTGGGCGGACACATCTCGAGCTTCGCCTCCAGTGCCACCCTGTACGACATCGGCTTCAACTACTTCTTCCAGGCCCCGACCGAAGAACACGGCGGCGACCTGATCTTCTTCCAGGGCCACGCCTCGCCTGGCGTCTACGCCCGCGCCTTCATGGAAGGCCGGATCAGCGAAGACCAGATGAACAACTTCCGTCAGGAAGTCGATGGCAAGGGTCTGTCCTCGTACCCGCACCCATGGCTGATGCCTGACTTCTGGCAGTTCCCGACCGTTTCGATGGGTCTGGGTCCGATCCAGGCGATCTACCAGGCACGCTTCATGAAGTACCTCGAAGCGCGCGGCTACATCCCGGCCGGCAAGCAGAAAGTCTGGTGCTTCATGGGCGACGGCGAGTGCGACGAGCCGGAATCTTTGGGCGCGATCTCCCTGGCTGGCCGCGAGAAACTGGACAACCTGATCTTCGTCATCAACTGCAACCTGCAGCGCCTCGACGGCCCGGTTCGTGGCAACGGCAAGATCATCCAGGAACTCGAAGGCGTGTTCCGTGGCGGTGGCTGGAACGTCAACAAAGTGGTCTGGGGCCGTTTCTGGGACCCACTGCTGGCCAAGGACGTCGACGGCATCCTGCAACGTCGCATGGACGAAGTCATCGACGGCGAGTACCAGAACTACAAGGCCAAGGACGGCGCGTTCGTCCGTGAGCACTTCTTCAACACCCCAGAACTCAAGGCCATGGTCGAAGACCTGTCCGACGAAGAGATCTGGAAGCTCAACCGTGGCGGTCACGACCCGTACAAGGTCTATGCGGCCTACCACCAGGCGGTCAACCACAAAGAGCAGCCGACTGTCATCCTGGCCAAGACCATCAAGGGTTATGGCACCGGTGCTGGCGAAGCCAAGAACACCGCGCACAACACCAAGAAGGTCGACGTCGAGAGCCTGCGTCACTTCCGCGATCGTTTCGACATCCCGGTCAAGGACGAAGAGCTGGAAAACCTGCCGTTCTTCAAGCCTGAAGAAGGCAGCGCCGAGGCCCGTTACCTGGCCGAGCGCCGCAGCGCCCTGGGTGGTTTCGTGCCACAGCGCCGCGAGAAGAGCATCAGCATCCCGACCCCGCCACTGGAAACCCTGAAGGCGATCCTGGACGGCTCGGGCGACCGCGAAATCTCCACCACCATGGCCTTCGTGCGGATTCTGGCGCAGCTGGTCAAGGACAAAGAGATCGGCCAGCGCATCGTTCCGATCATCCCGGACGAAGCCCGTACCTTCGGTATGGAAGGCATGTTCCGCCAGCTGGGCATCTACTCCTCGGTCGGCCAGCTCTACGAGCCAGTCGATAAAGACCAGGTGATGTTCTACCGCGAAGACAAGAAGGGCCAGATCCTCGAAGAGGGCATCAACGAAGCCGGCGCCATGTCGTCGTTCATTGCTGCGGGCACTTCCTATTCGAACCACAACCAGCCGATGCTGCCGTTCTACATCTTCTACTCGATGTTCGGCTTCCAGCGTATCGGTGACCTGGCCTGGGCCGCTGGCGACAGCCGCACCCGTGGCTTCCTGATCGGCGGTACCGCCGGCCGTACCACCCTCAACGGTGAAGGCCTGCAGCACGAAGACGGTCACAGCCACCTGCTCGCCGGGACCATCCCGAACTGCCGCACCTATGATCCAACCTACGGCTACGAGCTGGCGGTGATCATCCAGGACGGCATGAAGAAGATGACCGAAGAGCAACAGGACATCTTCTACTACATCACCGTGATGAACGAATCCTACCAGCAGCCAGCCATGCCGGCCGGTGTCGAGGAAGGCATCGTCAAGGGTATGTACCTGCTCGAGGAAGACACCAAGGACGCGGCCCACCACGTTCAGCTGATGGGCTCCGGCACCATCCTGCGTGAAGTCCGTGAAGCGGCGAAGATCCTGCGTGAAGAGTTCAACGTCGGCGCCGACGTGTGGAGCGTCACCAGCTTCAACGAACTGCGTCGCGACGGCCTCGCCGTAGAACGCGCCAACCGCCTCAAGCCTGGCCAGAAGCCACAGCAGACTTACGTCGAGCAGTGCCTGAACGGTCGCAAGGGTCCGGTTATCGCATCGACCGACTACATGAAGATCTTTGCCGAGCAGATCCGCCAGTGGGTGCCGAGCAAAGAGTTCAAAGTCCTGGGTACCGATGGCTTCGGTCGCAGCGACAGCCGCAAGAAGCTGCGTCACTTCTTCGAAGTCGACCGTCACTTCGTGGTGCTGGCTGCCCTGGAAGCCTTGGCTGACCGTGGCGAGATCGAACCTAAGGTGGTGGCTGACGCCATCGTCAAGTTCGGCATCGACCCGGACAAGCGCAACCCACTGGACTGCTGAGGAGTATTTTAAGTGAGCGAACTCATTCGCGTACCTGACATCGGCAGCGGTGAAGGTGAAATCATCGAGCTGTTCGTCAAGGTTGGCGACCGCATCGAGGCTGACCAGAGCCTGCTGACCCTGGAGTCCGACAAGGCCTCCATGGAGATCCCTGCCCCCAAGGCAGGCGTGATCAAAGAGCTGAAGGTCAAGCTGGGCGATCGCCTGAAAGAAGGCGACGAGCTGCTGGTGCTGGAAGTCGAGGGCGCCGCTGCGGCGTCCGAGGCTCCGGCCGCAGCCGCCCCTGCTGCGCCCGCCGCCGAAGAAAAACCCGCTGCCGCCCCGGCTGCAGCACCTGCCCAGCCCGCAGCTCCAGCTGCAGCCAGCGTGCAGGACATCCACGTGCCGGACATCGGCTCGTCGGGTAAGGCCAAGATCATCGAAGTGCTGGTCAAGGTTGGCGACAGCGTCGAAGCCGACCAGTCGCTGATCACCCTGGAGTCCGACAAGGCCTCCATGGAGATCCCTTCGCCTGCCGCTGGCGTGATCGAAGAAGTGATCTGCAAGCTGGACGACGAAGTCGGCACTGGCGACCTGATCTTCAAGCTGAAAGTCGCAGGCGCGGCTGCTGCCGCACCGGCTCCAGCGCCAGCCGCTGCTGCGCCGGCCAAGGCTGACGCGGCTCCGGCCGCCGCACCTGCCGCTGCCCCTGCTGCCGCTCCAGCACCTGCCGCCACCGCTCCAGCGGCTGGCAGCAACGCCAAGGTCCATGCCGGCCCGGCAGTGCGTCAGCTGGCCCGCGAGTTCGGCGTCGACCTGGGTGCAGTAGCAGCCACCGGTCCGCACGGTCGCATCCTCAAGGAAGACGTGCAGGTCTACGTCAAGGCCATGATGCAGAAGGCCAAGGAAGCACCGGCAGCAGCGGGTGCAACCGGTGGCGCAGGCATCCCGCCGATCCCGGTGGTGGACTTCAGCAAGTTCGGTGAAGTCGAAGAAGTCGCCCTGACCCGCCTGATGCAGGTCGGTGCCGCCAACCTGCACCGCAGCTGGCTGAACGTGCCGCACGTGACCCAGTTCGACTCCGCCGACATCACCGAGCTGGAAGCCTTCCGCGTTGCCCAGAAAGCGGTGGCCGAGAAGGCGGGCGTCAAGCTGACCGTGCTGCCACTGCTGCTCAAGGCCTGTGCCCACCTGCTCAAGGAACTGCCGGACTTCAACAGCTCGCTGGCACCAAGCGGCAAGGCGATCATCCGCAAGAAGTACGTGAACATCGGCTTTGCCGTGGACACCCCGGATGGTCTGCTGGTCCCGGTGATCAAGAACGTCGATCAGAAGAGCCTGCTGCAACTGGCTGGCGAAGCTGCGGCGCTGGCCGAAAAAGCCCGCACCAAGAAGCTGTCGGCCGACGACATGCAAGGCGCTTGCTTCACCATCTCCAGCCTCGGCCACATTGGCGGCACCGGCTTCACGCCGATCGTCAACGCGCCTGAGGTGGCGATCCTCGGTGTATCCAAGGCCACCATGCAGCCGGTCTGGGATGGCAAAGCCTTCCAGCCCAAGCTGATGCTGCCGCTGTCGCTGTCGTACGATCACCGTGTGATCAACGGCGCCGCAGCTGCGCGCTTCACCAAGCGCCTGAGCGACCTGCTGGCGGACATCCGCACCATGCTGCTGTAACGCGCTGCAACCTGCCTTCCCATGCGCGAAGGCAGGCCCCCTTTCGAGCTGCCACGCTCGTACCTCAACCCCGCCCTTGGCGGGGCTTTTTTTTGCCCAGGCCAGAGCGGCTTTAGCCGTCAACCCGCCCTAGCAACCTTCAGACTTCACTCAGCCTGCCGACAACCTGTTCACAGCATCCCTTATGGCCGCTTGCCAGCCTCCGGGACATGATGCAACCTTGCCAGATGCGCGACCGACCAGGCCTGCGCCACCCTCTTCAAGCGAGTCTTCGATGAAAAGCCAACCCGATGCCGCCAGCCGTGTGGCGGCCGAGGTCGTCACGCAGCTCCCCGTGCCCTCGCGGCTCGGCATGCTGCGTTTCGAAAGGCTCAACGAAGCCAATTGGGCCATGCTGTACCTCGACCCCGCCTGCGACCGTCAGTTCGGCCTGCCTGCCGCCGACCTCTGCGCCTTGATCGGCTCGCCCTATGCCAGCCTGATGGAGCCAGAAGCGCGCTACCGGTTGCACGACGAGATCCAGCTGCAGTTGACCCGGCGCGGCCACTACCGGGTGCGCTACACCCTGCACGCCAGCCCCGAGCCACTGCGCCTGCTGGAAGTCGGCGAAGCCTACAAGCAGCATGGCCGGCAACTGCTGCGCGGCTACCTGACCGTGCTCGACGATGCTGCAGAAGACGCTCCGGACCTCGCCGCCAGCGACCTGGAAACGCGTAACAACCGTCTGCAAATCGCCCTGCAACTGAACCAGCGCGCCCAGCAGGAGCAGCTCGAACACCTGGAGCGGGTACGCGCCCAGCAGGACCTGATCCTGCGCCTGGCACGCCAGCGCTACAGCGCCGACAACTCGTTGCTCGAAGCTGCCGAGCTGATTACCCAGAGCGCCTGCGAAATCTACAAGGTCGACTGCGCCAGCATCTGGTACCTCGATGACCAGCGCCTGGAGCCGATCAGCGCCTGGTATCGCCTGGAGCAGCAGCACCGATTGCCCGAGCCCATCGACGCCAGCCGCTTCCCCGATTACCTCGACGCCCTGCACGCCAGCCGCGCCATCGACGCACACAATGCCAGCCACGACCCGCGCACCCGCGACATGGCCGAGACCCTCTACCCCAGCGCCAACAACGCCATGCTCGATGCCAGCATCCGCGTCGATGGCCAGGTGGTCGGCGTGTTGTGCCTGGAGCAAACCGGCACGCCGCGGGCCTGGCAGTCCGATGAAATCGCCTTTGCCGGCGAGTTGGCCGACCAGTTCGCCCAGGTCATCACCAACCACAACCGGCGCACCGCCGCCAGCGCCCTGCACCTGTTCCAGCGTGCGGTGGAACAGAGCGCCAGCGCATTCTTGCTGGTCAACCGTGACGGCGTGGTGGAGTACGTCAACCCGAGCTTCACCGCCATTACCCAATACAGCACCGATGAGGTCCAAGGCCACCGCCTGTCGGAATTGCCCGCCCTGGAAAACCTCAGTGAACTGTTGTTCGACTCGCCTTCGAGCCTGGCCATGGGCAACAGCTGGCAAGGCGAGTTCAAGAGCCGGCGCAAGAACCTTGAGCCCTACTGGGGCCAGCTGTCGATTTCCAAGGTGTATGGCGACAACCGCGAGTTGACTCATTACATCGGCATCTACGAAGACATCACCCAGAGCAAGCTGGCCCAGCAGCGCATCGAGCGCCTGGCCTATACCGACAACCTGACCAACCTGGGCAACCGCCCGGCGTTCATCCGCAACCTCGACGAACGTTTCGCGCGCGACCAAGAAACCTCGATCTGCCTGCTGCTGGTCGACATCGACAACTTCAAGCGGATCAACGACAGCCTCGGCCACCAGACCGGTGACAAGCTGCTGGTCAGCCTCGCCCGACGCTTGCGCAATAGCCTGCACGCTGGCGGCATCCTGGCGCGCTTTGCCAGTAACGAATTCGCCGTGCTGCTCGATGAT
The DNA here is from genome assembly GCF_051129895.1 of Pseudomonas sp. Je.1.5.c. Lineage (NCBI taxonomy): Bacteria > Pseudomonadati > Pseudomonadota > Gammaproteobacteria > Pseudomonadales > Pseudomonadaceae > Pseudomonas > Pseudomonas sp. Je.1.5.c. Next base: position 197,187 of record NZ_JBCPSP010000005.1, on the reverse strand, counting down.
ATCGGCCTGGAAGACGGCCAGGCGGTGGCGCAACAGCTGTTGCGTACTCTCGATAAACCGATGTTCGTCGACAATCAGCTGATCAACGTCACCGCCTCGGTAGGCCTGGCCTGCGCGCCGCTGCATGGCAGCGACCCGCAAACGCTGATGAAAAACGCCGGGCTTGCCCTGCATAAGGCCAAGGCTAACGGCAAGCACCAGGTCCAGGTGTTCACCGAGGTGCTCAACGCCGAGGCCAGCTATAAGCTGTTCGTCGAGAACAACCTGCGGCGCGCCCTGACCCAGAATGAGCTGGAAGTGTTCTACCAGCCCAAGCTGTGCCTGCGCAGCGGGCGTTTGCTGGGCCTGGAAGCGCTGCTGCGCTGGAACCACCCAGAGCGCGGCATGATTCGCCCCGACCAGTTCATCAGCGTGGCTGAGGAAACCGGCTTGATCATTCCGATCGGCAAGTGGGTGGTGCGCCAGTCCTGCCGGATGAGCCAGCAACTGCGCGACGCGGGCATGGGCAACCTGCATGTGGCGATCAACCTCTCGCCCAAGCAGTTTTCCGACCCTGAGCTGGTCAGCTCGATTGGCAACATCATCAAGGAAGAGGCCCTGCCGCCTCACCTGCTGGAGCTGGAGCTGACCGAAGGCCTGCTGCTGGAAGCCACCGAGGACACCCACCGCCAGCTCGACGAACTCAAGGCGCTGGGCCTGACCCTGGCGATGGACGACTTCGGCACCGGTTACTCGTCGCTGAGTTACCTGAAGAAGTTTCCCATCGACATCATCAAGATCGACCGCAGCTTCATCAACGAGATCCCCGACAACCAGGACGACATGGAGATCACCTCAGCGGTGGTGGCCATGGCCCACAACCTCAAGTTGAAGGTGGTTGCCGAGGGCATCGAGACCGCCGAACAGCTGGCGTTCCTGCGTCGCCACCGCTGCGACGTCGGTCAGGGCTACCTGTTCGACCGGCCAATCCCAGGGCGTGAGCTGGTCGATAAACTCAAGCGCTATCCGCGCGGACCGATGGCCTGACAGCAAGGCCAGTCTCGGGCAATATAGGAACCATTCGGGCCTCATCGCGGGGCAAGCCCGCTCCCACGAACTCCCTCTAAATACGCGTGGGAGCGGGCTTGCCCCGCGATGAGGCCACAACTGCCTAGCTATCAACAGAGGAACGGCCATGGTCCTGCGTTCGGAAATCCTGGTGAACAAAAACGTCCTGCCCACCGCTGAACAGGCCCTGCCTGGCCGCGAAACGCCGATGACCTTGCCGGAGAAGCACTTCGTCTTCGAAGACACGCCCCTGTTGGGCCCGTTCTTCGACGACGTCGACTTCGCCATCTTTGGCCTGGGCTGCTTCTGGGGCGCCGAGCGCCGCTTCTGGCAGCGTGAAGGTGTGGTCAGCACCGTGGTCGGTTATGCCGGTGGCTTCACCCCGCACCCGACTTACGAAGAAGTCTGCTCGGGCCTGACCGGCCACACCGAAGTGGTGCTGGTGGTGTTCGACAAGGCCAAGGTCAGCTACGGCGAACTGCTGGCGATGTTCTGGGAGCTACACAACCCCACCCAAGGTATGCGCCAGGGCAACGACATCGGCACCCAATACCGCTCGGCGATCTTCTGCACCAGCCCTGAGCAGCTGGATCAGGCCCAGGCCAGCAAAGCGGCCTACCAGGCCGAGCTGGACAAGGCCGGTTTCGGCCCGATCACCACCGAGATCGCCCAGGCGCCTACCGTGTACTTCGCCGAGGCCTATCACCAGCAGTACCTGGCCAAGAACCCCGACGGCTACTGCGGCATCGGCGGTACCGGTGTGTGCCTGCCCCCTAGCCTGCAAGGCAACTGAGGGCAAGCCATGGCGACGATGACCCTGTTCCACTCACCGCTGTCGCCGTTCGTGCGCAAGGTGATGGTGGTGCTGCATGAAACCGGGCAGTTGGATCGGGTGCAACTGCAAGCGGTCAACGTCAGCCCGGTGGCCGGCGACGAGCAGCTCAACCAAGGCAACCCGATTGGCAAGATCCCGGCATTGCGCCTGGAAGATGGCGGCGTGCTGCATGACAGCCGGGTGATCTGCGAGTACCTCGACACGCAGCATGTGGGCATTCCATTGATCCCCCGTGAGGGCTCGGCGCGCTGGCGGCGGCTGACGCTGGCCTCCCAGGCTGATGCGATCATGGATGCGGCTGTTTCGCTGCGTTACGAGACGTTCCTGCGCCCGGCAGAAAAACGCTGGGACGGCTGGGTCGAGGCGCAGTCGCAGAAGATCCGCCGGAGCCTGACGAACCTTGAACGCGAGCATCTGGCGGAGCTGGTTTCAGGCTTCGATATCGTTGCCATTGGTGTGGCTTGTGCGTTGGGCTATCTGGACCTGCGCCACCCCGATTTTGGCTGGCGCGAGCAGCAACCGGGGTTGGCTGCCTGGTATGCCGAGGTGGCTTTGCGTCCTTCGATGGTCGCCACCGCGCCTGTGGCCTGACTGACGCTATCGCGGGGCAAGCCCGCTCCCACGCGCTGTCTCAGAGCATGTGGAAGCGGGCTTGGCTCATCTGGCTGTCACTGCGAACAACAGCCCAATCTTCCGGGCCAACCAGCGCCCAACTTCGCGATCCTCCCTCATGCCGACCTCCCCACCCGCGACCAGTCCAGCCGGCGGGTCAGCACCATGAACACACCCAGCAAGCCAAAGCACAGCAACGAGCCCATCAGCAGCGCATAGTCTTCGGCGCTCAGCAGCCCAAACAACATCGCATACAGCACCGCCAGCCCGGCCGCAAAGCCGACCCCACGCCACAGGCTGTGCAGCACATGGCTCAGGTAAAAACCGATCAGCAACACACACGCCGAAGCAGACAAGCCATACGCCGGGCCAAAGCCAAGATGCTCGGACAGCGACAACAGCAGCAGGTAGAAGAACGCCAAGGCCACGCCGACCAACACGTACTGCACCGGATGCACGCTGAGATTCTTCAGCACTTCGAACAGGAAGAAGCCGGCGAAGGTCAGGGCAATGAACAACAGCGCATATTTGATCGCCCGTTCGCTCTTGAGGTACTGGTCAACCGGGTCGACAAAGCTCACGCCGAAGGTCCGCTCCTTGTAGTCCGCGCACTGGGCAACCGTGGCGCACTGGCGCAGGGCATCCTCCAGGTTGGTGGCGAAGAACGAGGTCTGCCAGTGCGCCTTGAAGCCCTCGGCGTTGATCTCGCGGCGGCTCGGCAGGTAGCTGCCGACGAAGCTTGGGTGCGGCCAGTTGGCGTGCATGTCGACACTGCTGGTACGGCCAATCGGCAGCACATGCAGTTGGCCAGTGCCCTGCAGCGCGAGGTCGAAGGCGTAGCTGAACTCGCGAGCGCTCTGCCCATCCAGCCCAGGCAGGGCGACGTGTACCCCGCCGCGCATCCAGTCCAGCCCTGTACCAGCCTCGAACGGCAAGCGCTGGTCATCCAGGGTCAGCTCCAGGTTGCTCTCGATGCCGCGGATATCGCTGATGCCAACAGCCAGGAAGGGTTTGTCGAAGCGGTAGTCTTCGTAGTCTTTGTCGATGCCCCAACGCTCTGGCAGCTTGAAGCGCCCGGAGATCTGGCTTTTGGCGTGAAACAAGCGCGCCTGATAAATGCCCCGCGAGCGCAGCTCGGTGTCGATACCAATCTCGGCGTCGAAGGTTTCCGGCAAGAAGTACAGGTGACCGTTGACGATGGTGGTCTCCTGCACGCTGTGGCCGTCCTTGTCGATCCAGCGCCGCTCGTACTTGCGGTAAGGCACCACCAGCAAGGGGCCAGATATCTGCTGCTCGAAGCTTGAGCTCTGGGCGATATCTGCCAGCACGCTGTCACGCAGGATCTGCCGCTCCTCGATCAGGCCGCCGATCATCAGCAGCGGGATCAACAGCAGCAACATCAGCAAGGCGATCATGCCGAGCTTGAAACTCAGGGTTTTGTTCATGGGCAAGGGCTCCGTTTGCGATGGGCGCAGTGTGTGCTGCGTCCGTGGAGCCCTTAGGGAGGGTGTGTGGAGAGTCTGTGAAGATTGTGTGGTAGCGCGGCGCTAGGCGATACGCCGCGCCGGCAGCCACAACCTGACCCGCACGCCACCTTCGACGTTATCCACTGCCAATGCCCCGCCATGCAGCTGCATCACCTCAGCCACGAAGTTGAGCCCCAAGCCGGTGCTCTTGCGCCCGCTGCCCGGCCGCGGCAGGGAGTAGAAGCGTTCACTGACCCGGCCAATGGCATAGTGCGGAATGGCCTCGCCCTGGTTGAACAGGCTCAACGCCATTCGCTCCCCGGCCTGTTCCAGCTCGAACAACAGCGCGCCGCCCTGGGGGGTGAAATCCAGCGCATTCTCCAGCAGATTGGCCAGCGCCTGACGCATCAAGAACGGATCACAGCGTAGCCGCACCCCCACCGGCACGCGCTGACGCACTTGCAAGCCTGCGCTTTCAATCCGCGCCGCATGTGCCAGCAGCAGTTCATCGACCATCGGCGCCAAGGCCACGTCCTGCTCATCTTCCAAGGCCTGCATCTGCTCGACCTGGGCAAGGTTGAGCAGGCGCTCGATCATCTGCTGCAAGCGCCCGCTTTCGCGTTCGATGTTGCTGGCAAAGCGCACGCGCTGCTCAGCCGGCATCTCGCCCTGGAGCAGCTCAGAGGCGCCGCGTATCGCTGCCAGCGGGCTTTTCAGCTCATGGGTCAGGGTATGCACATAACGCTCGACATAGGCCTTGCCCGCCAGTTCTGTGCGCATCCGCTCAACCGCTGTCGCCAATTGCCCCAGCTCTCCCCCTTTGTAATGCGGCAGCGCCGCGCGCTGGCCCTCGCTGACCGCCTGGGCATAGTGGGTCAGGCGCCGCAACGAGCGCGCCAGCCACCACGACAGCAGCGCGCCGACCAACAGGCCCAGGCCGATCAAGCCCAAGCCCAGGTTGAGCAAGCGCCGCTCGGCGCGATCGATATACGGCTGCAACGAGCTATTGGGCTTGGCCACGGTGACCACGCCAATGATCTTGCCCGCGTCCATGATCGGCGCCGCCACGTGCATCACCGAGGTGCTTTCGTCATCAGGGTCGCTGCGGGTGGAGCGCGCACCGTACTGGCCCTGCAAAGTCAGGTAGACGTCGTTCCAGCGCGAATAGTCCTTGCCCAGGTCGTTACCGGAAGAGTCGAGCAGTACCGTGCCCTTGGCATCGGTGACATAGATGCGGTGGCTGACCTGATTTTTCGCCAGCCCCCAGATCTCGGCACCTGGGCGGCGCTGGCCATAGGATTCGAGCAATTGCGGCAGGCGGCTTTGTGCAAGGGTGCCGGCCTTGACGTCATCGCGCAGGATCTCGGCCAGCAGGTTGGCCGTGTCAACCAGGGTTTCCTCGGAGGACTGGCGCACCACCGGGCGGATCTGTTCGCGCACGGTATTGAGCAGGAAATAACCCGACAGCCCCACGAACAGGAAATACACCAGGAAGATCCGGATCCCCAAGCGCATCAGGCGTTATCCGGGCTGTAGCTGTAACCCAGGCCACGGTGGGTCTGGATCGGTTCGGCATCGGCGGCGACCAGGCGCAGCTTGGCGCGCAGGCTCTTGATATGGCTGTCGATGGTGCGCTCGTAGCCAGAGTCGCCCGCCACACCCAAGGCATCGAGCAGTTGCTCGCGGCTGAACACCCGCTGCGGTTGTTCGAGCAGACATTGCAGCAGGCGAAATTCGTGGCGAGTCAGCACCAGCGTCTCGCTGCGGTAGATGATCTGCATGCGCAGGGTGTCGAGCTGAAACGGGGTAGCGGCACTGGCCACTTCAGCACGCGGGGCGATGCGCTTGAGGATGGCCCGCACCCGCGCGGCCACTTCGCGTGGGCTGAACGGCTTGACCACGTAATCGTCGGCGCCGATTTCCAGGCCCAGCACCCGATCGATCTCGGCATCGCGGGCGCTGAGAAACATCACCGGGACTTCGCTGAAGCGGCGCAACTGGCGGCAGGTTTCAAAGCCACTGATGTCGGGCAGGCCAATGTCGAGAATGACCAGGTCCGCCGGTTGCAGGCGCTGGCGCTCGACCGCAGCGCTACCGAGGCTGACCCAGTCGGTGCTGTGGCCATCGGCTTGCAGGGCGTAGATCAGGGTGTCGGCGATGGCGGATTCGTCTTCGACGATGAGGATGTGGGGCATGGCGTCCGGCCTTGCTGGGGCAATGCAGGACTTTTAGGGGATTGGGGGGAATGTAGCAAGTGCGGGATTGATTTGGGGTCTGTAGCGGCCTCTTCGCGGGCAAGCCCGCTCCTACAGGCGCAGCGCTGTACCTGTGGGAACGGGCTTGCCCGCGAAGAGGCCAGTGCAGACGACATCAATCAGCAGTCAGGCTTGCCTGCGGTGAACCTGCGCGCCGGGTTCACTGCTGCCTTGAACTCACGCAATGCCTTGGCGCCGATCAGCAGCGGGTAGTTGAAGCTGCTGCGGTCGGTCAGGTTGACCTCGACCGTGCGTTTCACATCGCCAAGGCACAGCTCCAGGTCGACCACCGGCCGGCGCGCCGCCTCAGCCGTTTCGCCCTCTTCATCGTCTTCATCGGCGCGGGTCTTGATCTTGCTGATCCGCGCGATCTTGTGTTCATAGACCTTGCCGTCGGCATCTTTGGTGGCCAGGCGAAAACGTACCCAGTCCTCGCCATCACGGGTGAAGCGCTCGATATCCTTGGCCGACAGCGACGCGGTCAACGCGCCGGTATCCATCTTGGCCTTGAGCGTTTCGCCGCCAATTTCCGGCAAGGTGATGTACTCGTAGCGACCATACAGGGTCGGCTCGGCCGCCATGACCGGCAGGGCGAGCAGCGATAACAGGGCAAGCAATGGTTTCACAGGCTAGCTTCCTTGAGACGAGACAGTGCTTAGACTGCACAAGCGCGAGAGGTTCGTCGCCAAAGCTTATCCAACATAATGTGAAACATTTGTCCCATCCGTTGGGCATTGGACATTTGGCGTAGGACTTTGCCGCACTTATCATTGCCAACCGCTTATTTCCCACAACAAGAGTCTTTTTATGCGTCGCCTGCTGACCGGCATCCTCACCACCTTCCTGCTGCTGCTCAATACGGTGGTGATGATCTGCCCGCTGATGGTCTTTGCCCTGCTCAAACTGGTCCTGCCAGGCCGGGGCCGTGACTATGCCTCTGCGGCGGTGATGTGGATCGCCGAATCCTGGTCGGAAATCGACAAGCTCATCTTCGCCCTGTGCATCCCCACCCAGTGGGATATCCGCGGCGTCGACAAACTGCGTCAGGACACCTCCTACCTGTGTGTGAGCAACCACCAGACCTGGGTCGATATCCCCGCTTTGATCGAGAGCCTCAATCGGCGGGTGCCGTTCTTCAAGTTCTTCCTCAAGAAGGAGCTGATCTGGGTGCCGCTGCTGGGCTTGGCCTGGTGGGGGCTGGATTACCCGTTCATGAAGCGTTACAGCAAGGCGTTTTTGGAGAAACATCCAGAGCTCAAGGGCAAGGACCTGGAAATCACCAAGGCTGCCTGCGAGCTGTTCAAGCGCCAGCCGGTGACCGTGGTCAATTACCTGGAAGGCACCCGCTTCAGCGAGGCCAAGCGCTTGGAGCAGCAGTCTCCGTACAAGTACCTGCTCAAGCCCAAGGCCGGTGGTGTGGCGTTCGTTTTGGCGGCATTGGGTGAGCAGCTCGATGCGTTGCTGGATGTCACCATCGTTTATCCAGGCGATAAAGCGCCGGGCTTCTGGGATTTGCTCAATGGCAGCATTAGTCGGGTGATTATCGACATTCGCGTGCGTGAGTTGGACCCGGCGTTGAGTGAAGGGGATTACGAGAATGATCCGGCGTTCCGCCAGTCTGTGCAGGCTTGGGTGAATCAGCTGTGGGTCGAGAAAGATCAGCGGATCGAGCAGCTGCGCGCTGAAATGCGCTGAGATATTCAGTGGCTGTTCCGGCCTCTTCGCGGGCAAGCCCGCTCCCACAGGGTTGGTCAGCGCTGCAAAAACCTGTGGGAGCGGGCTTGCCCGCGAAGAGGCCGGAACCTTCAGCAGCGAAGGTCGATTAAAACCCACGCTTATAATTGAGATAAGGAACTCTTTGTTTGTCATCATCCATCTAGATGGATAAAAATCGATCAACAAACAACTACAAAAACGCCGGGATCGATTGATGGCAAACCAACCTTGCTCTGCTGCCGAGGCAGCCCCCGCTCAACTGCGCCGCGTCCTGGGCCTACCCGCGCTGGTGTTCTTCGGCCTGGTGTACATGGTCCCGCTGACCATCTTCACCACCTACGGCATCGTCACCGAAATCACCGGTGGCCGTACGGCCGGCGCCTACCTGGTAACCCTGCTGGCGATGTTGTTCACCGCCACCTCCTATAGCTTCATGGTCAAGCGCTATCCGGTCGCGGGTTCGGCGTATTCCTACACCAACATGGCCTTTGGGCCCAATATCGGCTTTCTTGCCGGCTGGTCGCTGCTGCTCGATTACCTGTTCATTCCGATGATCAACTACCTGTTGATCGGGCTGTTCCTGAATATCGCCTTCCCGGCCATTCCGGCATGGACCATTGTCCTGGCGTCGATCGCTCTGGTGACGGTGCTGAACGTGGTCGGTATCCACTCGGTAGCCAAGGCCAGCAACCTGATCGTTGGCGCGCAGATCGTGTTCATCGGGGTGTTTGTCGCCTTGTCGTGGCAGACCTTGGGCAACGGCCAGTCGGTCGACTTCCTCTCACCCTTGCTGGGCGATGGTTCGGCACCCGGCTTTGGCCACCTGATGGCCGGCGCTGCGGTGCTGTGCCTGTCGTTCCTGGGCTTCGACGCGGTGTCGACCCTGGCCGAAGAAAGCCGCGACGCACGCCGCGACGTACCTCGGGCGATCATCCTCACCACCCTCGGCGCCGGCCTGCTGTTCACCCTGCTGGCCTACATCAGCCAGCTGGTGCTGCCCGGCAGCACCTTCGCCAATGCCGATGCGGCGGCCAATGAAGTGATGCTCAAGGCCGGTGGGCAGTTCCTGGCCAACTTCTTCACGGCCGCCTACGTGGCCGGCAGCCTGGGTTCGGCGCTGGCCTCCCAAGCGGCCGTGTCGCGGATTCTCTACACCATGGGTCGCGACAGGATGCTGCCGCAGCGTAGCTTCGGTCGGCTGTCGCCACGCTTCGGCACCCCAGTGTTCGCCACCCTGGTGGTCTCGGCGTTCTCGCTGCTGGCACTGGTAATCAACCTGGGCACCCTCGCCTCGCTGATCAGCTTTGGCGCCCTGGTCGCGTTCTCGGCGGTCAACCTTGCTGTGGTGCGCACCCATTTGCTGATGGATAGCAGCCAACGCAATTTGCTTGGGCTGCTGCGCTATGGCGTGGTACCGCTGGTCGGCCTGGGCCTGACCTTGTGGCTGTGGACCAGTCTCTCGGCGCTGACCCTGGTGATCGGCCTGAGCTGGTTTGCCCTGGGCCTGGCCTACCTGGGCGTGCTCACGGCCGGCTTCCGCCGCCCGGTGCGCCTGGTGGACTTCTCCGAAGCCGGTTGAGTCTGCGATTCCTCTGAGCGGGCAAGCCCGCTCCTACAGGGGCCGGTGTAATCCAAGGGTTACACCGATGGGGTGACGGGCGCAGCCGGAGCGCCCCACAGGCTGCCCAGATTCTGCAGCAACGACCCTGCCAAACCTTGTTGACCCAGGTACTGCAGGATCAGCGGAGCGAACTGGCCGATCATTCCGGTATCCATGCCCAGCGCCTTGAAGGCGCTGTCCAGGTCGTTGCGATCCTCGACGTTGTTGCCCAGGGCGTTGCTCAGGGCAGACGACTTCTCGCTGTTGTTGCCCAGCAACTCACCCAGGCCGCTCAGGCCACCCAGCGCATTGGCGCCCGCCAGCAGGTCCAATCCCGGCACAGCCTTGGTCAACTGGCCGTAGTCGTCGGTGCTCAGGTTGTTGCGCGCCAGCCCAAGCATGGCCCCTGCCCCGCCGACCGCTTGTTCGGGGGTGATGTTCAGCTGGCTGCCCAAGGTATTGAGCAGATTGGCCGACTCGGCTGGCGCCTGCACTTTGCCCTGCTGGTTTTGATTGTGCACGGACGACACAGCGTTGGCGGCATCGCTGAGGTTGAAGGCGAACACCGGGCTTGCGGCCAGGGTCATCAGGGTTGCCAGGGTGAGAGCTTTCATTGCAATGGACCTCGTCGGCCGGGATGGCCGGGGAAACGAGGCATTCGACTGGGGGTTCGCAGGTTTGTTCCGGGCCGCATGTCGGTGCTGGCTTGCCAATGAAAAAGCCCCTCACGGGGAGGGGCTTGGCTCAGGGTTTTCAGGCAGCGCTGAAGATCTTGTGCGGATCGATGACAAACTTCTTCGGCACACCGGCATCGAACTCGCCGTAGCCTTCCGGCGCTTGATCCAGGCTGATCACCTGCACGCCGACCACTTCGGCGATATTGATCCGGTCCCACATGATCGCCTGCATCAAGGCGCGGTTGTACTTCATCACTGGAGTCTGGCCAGTGTGGAAGCTGTGCGACTTGGCCCAGCCCAGGCCGAAGCGAATGCTCAGCGCGCCGATCTTGGCGGCGGCGTCCGAGGCGCCTGGGTCCTCGGTGACATACAGGCCCGGGATGCCGATCTTGCCGGCGACGCGAGTGACTTGCATCAGCGAGTTGAGCACAGTGGCCGGGGCCTCGTGCTTGGCGCCTTCATGGCCATGGCCACGGGCCTCGAAGCCTACCGCGTCAACGGCGCAATCCACTTCCGGCTCGCCGAGGATATCGACGATCTGCTCATGCAGCGGGGTGTCCTTGGACAGGTCGACCACTTCGAAGCCCTGCGCCTTGGCATGGGCCAGACGGGCGGGATTGAGGTCACCGACAATGACTACCGCCGCACCAAGCAGGCGCGCCGACGCAGCTGCAGCCAGGCCGACCGGGCCGGCACCGGCGACGTAGACGGTGCTGCCTGGGCCGACGCCCGCAGTTACAGCGCCGTGGTAGCCGGTTGGCAGGATGTCGGAGAGGCAGGTCAGGTCACGGATCTTTTCCATGGCCTTGTCGCGATTAGGCAGCTTCAGCAGGTTGAAGTCGGCGTACGGCACCAGCACGTATTCGGCTTGGCCACCGGTCCAGTCGCCCATGTCGACGTAACCATAAGCGCCGCCGGCGCGGGCTGGGTTGACGGTTAGGCAGACGCCGGTGTGCATCTCTTTGCACGAGCGGCAGCGGCCGCAGGCGACGTTGAACGGCACGGAGACCAAGTCGCCGATTTGCAGGTTCTCGACGTCACGACCTTTCTCGATGACTTCGCCGGTGATCTCGTGGCCCAGCACCAGGCCGACCTGGGCGGTGGTACGACCACGCACCATGTGCTGGTCGGAGCCGCAGATGTTGGTGGAAACCACCTTGAGGATCACCCCGTGCTCGATCTTCTTGCCGCGTGGGTCCTGCATTTTGGGGTAGTCGATATTGCGCACCTCGACCTTGCCGGCGCCGAGATATACCACTCCACGATTACCAGACATGCTCTTACCTCGCTTGAATTGTACTTATGCAGCGTTGGTTGAAGCGCCGCCATCCATGGGCGGCATGTGTTACTGGAATGAGGGAATTGTGGGCTTGTGGCGGGGGGATGCCGTGACTGGAAACGACAGTGGCTTGTCAGGAGGCGTCAGCCAGCCTGGGTTGCAGAAAGCGATTTTTGTGCTGTAGCCACCAACGCAATCGCGGGGCAAGCCCGCTCCCACGCTATCGGAGTCGTACTCAGGGTGCGTGGGAGCGGGCTTGCCCCGCGATTGCGTAAATCAAAGCACTACGGTGCGATTGGCGTTCAAGAACACCCGGCGCTCTATGTGATAACCCACTGCCCGCGCCAAGGTCAGGCACTCGATATCGCGCCCCTTGGCAATCAGGTCCTCAGGATAATGGCTGTGATCGACCACCTCGACGCCCTGGGCAATGATCGGCCCTTCATCGAGGTCGTTGTTGATGTAGTGCGCGGTGGCACCGACCATCTTCACGCCCTTGTTGTACGCCTGGTGATAAGGCTTGGCGCCTTTGAACCCTGGTAGCAACGAGTGGTGGATGTTGATCGCCCAGCCATCCAGTCGGCGGCACAGCTCAGGCGACAGCACCTGCATGTAGCGGGCAAGAATCACCAGCTCTGCGCCACTGTCCTCGATCACCTGCAGCACCTTGCGCTCTTGCGCCGGCTTGTCCTTGGGGTCGAGGGCGAAGTGGTAATAGGGGATCTTGTGCCAATGGGCCAAGGGTTCCAGGTCTGGGTGGTTGGAGATCACCGCGACCACGTCCATGCCCAGTTGACCGATGCGCTGGCGATACAGCAGGTCGTTCAGGCAATGGTCGGCCTTGGACACCATGATCACCACCTTGGGGCGGTGATTGGGGGCGGTCAGCTCGAAGGTCATGCCGAACTTTTCGCTGCGTTCGGCAAGACCGGCCCTGAAGCCGACTTCGTCGAAGTCATCCGGCTGGCGGAATTCGACGCGAATGAAGAAGCGCCCCGACAGCCGGTCATCGAAGGAGTGGTGCTCGGTGACATAGCAGCGCTGCTCGTAGAGAAAACGCGTAACCACATCGACAGTGCCGAGCATGCTCGGGCAGTCGGCGGTGAGAATCCAGGTATCCGGTGCCCGACTCATGCTGCTCTCCTTAGGCTTCGATGCTCAGGCCGTATTCGGCCGAAGCGTCCTGCAGCCACAGCCACCAGTAATCGGCAAAGCTGCGGCGAATCACCAGCTCCCAGGTGTCTTCGGCGGTACGGCGGATCACCAGTTGCGACTTGGCGAACACCGTGCCCACGGCCTTGCCGACCGGGAAGTTGTTGGGATGCACATCATAGCTGGTGGATTTCATCAGCACGTCGCGCACGTTCGGCCCGCGCAGCTCCAGCAGGCTTTGCCCACCGCTGACGTTGACCACCTGGATGTGCTGGCCTTCAAGGGCCTCGCGCAGTTTCTGCTCGACGGCCAACTCCTGGCCGCCCGGCACGATCAGCAGCCACTCATCGGGGCCGACCCACTGCAGCGAGCTGTCAGCGTTGGCGACCACGGTCAGTGCCACCGGCAGTTCCAGGCCCAGGGCCTTGTGCACGCCTGCGGCGAATTCCGGGTTGTGGCCATCGCCGCGCAGGGTCAGGTGACCGAGGAATTTCTTCTCTCGCAGGGTCACACCTGCGTTCTTGCGACCCTTGCCGACCAGGCTGGCCAGGTCTGCGTGGTGCAACGGCGACTGGGCCTTGGCCTCAGCGCCGGGGTTTTGCTGGAAGACGTTGATAGCGCTCATTTGTTACCTGCCTTGAATTCTTGTGATCGATGCGATGCACGCTACGTGGGAGCGGGCTTGCCCCGCGATGGCGGCGCTGTGTCCGCCATCGCTATCGCGTGGCAAGCCCGCTCCCACGCATTCAACATCCGCCGGCCTTAGACGTTCTGCCGCTCACCCTTCGGATCGAAGAACACCGAAGACACGATCTCGGCCTCGATCACGCTGCCATCGGCCTGCGGCGAGAACACCCGCTCGCCCATGCGCTTGAGGCCGCCCTTGACCACACCCATGGCGAACGAATAGCCCAGGGAGTTGGAGGCGTAGCTGGAGGTCACGTGGCCAACCATGTCCATCGGGATCGGCTGCTTGGGGTCGAACACCAGCTGCGCGCCTTCCGGCAGCCACTGCTTGGGATCGACCGGTTTCAGGCCAACCAGCTGCTTGCGGTCTTCGCGCAGGCAGTCTTCGCGGTTCATGCCACGCAGGCCGATCCACGAGTACGGCTTGTTGCGGCCTACGCACCAGCTCATGTTCAAGTCGTCGGCGTTCATCGAGCCATCGGTATCCTGGCCAACGATGATGAAGCCCTTCTCGGCACGCAGTACGTGCATGGTCTCGGTGCCGTACGGGGTCAGGTTGAATGGCTTGCCGGCCTCGACGATCTTCTCCAGCACACCCATGGCGTAGTTGGCCTGGACGTTGACTTCGTACGACAGCTCGCCGGTGAACGAGATCCGGAACACCCGCGCCGGCACCCCGCCAACGTTGCCTTCCTTCCAGCTCATGAACGGGAAGTTTTCTTTGTCCAGGTCGATGTCGCTGATCTCTTCGAGCAGCTTGCGGCTGTTGGGGCCGGACAGGGTCATGGTCGCCCAGTGGTCGGTGACCGAGGTGAAGTACACCTTCAGTTCCGGCCATTCGGTCTGGTGGTACAGCTCCAGCCATTGCAGCACGCGCGCGGCGCCGCCAGTGGTGGTAGTCATGATGAAGTGGTTGTCGGCGACGCAGGCGGTAACGCCGTCGTCGAAGACCATGCCGTCTTCCTTGCACATCAGGCCGTAGCGGGCCTTGCCCACGTCAAGCTTGGTCCAGGCGTTGGTGTAGACGCGGTTGAGGAACTCCCGCGCATCCGGGCCCTGGATGTCGATCTTGCCCAGGGTCGAGGCATCGAGCAGGCCGACGCTGTCGCGCACCGCCTTGCACTCACGCTCAACCGCGGCATGGATGTCTTCGCCGGGTTTAGGGAAGTACCACGGACGCTTCCACTGGCCGACATCCTCGAACTCGGCGCCGTTCTTCACGTGCCAGGCATGCAGGGCGGTGAAGCGCACCGGCTCGAACAAGTGACCACAGTGACGACCGGCGACCGCGCCGAAGGTCACCGGGGTGTAGTTGGGGCGGAACATGGTGGTGCCCATTTCCGGGATGGTGATACCTAGCGATCGAGCAGCGATGGCCAGGCCATTGATGTTGCCCAGCTTGCCTTGGTCAGTACCGAAGCCCAGCGCGGTGTAGCGCTTGACGTGCTCGACCGACTCGAAGCCTTCGCGGGTGGCCAGCTCGATACCGGCGGCGGTGACGTCGTTCTGCTGGTCGACGAACTGTTTCGGGCCACGCGTGCCTTTGTCGTGCGGCACCTGGAACAGCGCCACGGTGGCCTCTTCCTTGCGCTGGACGGTTTTCGGCAGAGTGCCGGTAGTGGCCTTGAAGCCGGCCTCGGTGGCTGCGCGCACGCCGCCTTCGAAGCCATCGGCAAGGACATCACCCAGCGGGTAGACGCCATTCACGCCCCCGACACAGACGCGTTTCTGCGGGGCATCGCCAGGCACGAAGCCGAGGATGTCTTCACGCCACACCGGGCGACCGCCCAGGTGCGAAGCCAGGTGAACGATAGGGCTGTAGCCGCCGGAGCTGGCGATCAGGTCGCAGTCGAGCACTTCGCCGGGGCTGGTGACTTTGAATGCCTGCACATCGATCGCCGCCACGCGGGCGCCGGTCACGTGCTTGCTGCCACGGGCCTCGACCACAGCGCTGGAGGTGAGGATGCGAATGCCCTTGGCACGCGCTTCCTCGACCAGCGAGCCACGTGGGTTGTGACGGGCGTCGGCGATGGCCACCACTTGCAGGCCAGCGTCGTGCCAGTCCAGCGCGGTGCGGTAGGCGTGGTCGTTGTTGGTCGACAGCACCAGCTTGCGCCCAGGCGCCACGCCATAGCGGCGAACGTACGTGGACACAGCGCCAGCGAGCATGTTGCCCGGCACGTCGTTGTTGCCATACACCAGCGGCCGCTCGTGGGCGCCAGCCGCCAGCACCACCTGCTTGGCGCGCACGCGGTGCACGCGGTGGCGAACCTGGCCGATAGGCGCGCGGTCACCGAGGTGGTCGGTCAGGCGCTCGTGAATGGTCAGGAAGTTGTGGTCGTGGTAACCGTTGACCGTGGCACGTGGCAGCAGGGTGACTTCCGCTAGGCCCTTGAGCTCGGCGATGGTCGCGGCAACCCAGTCAGCGGCTGGCTTGCCATCGAGGGTCTCGCGGCTGTCGAGCAGGCTGCCGCCGAACTCTTCCTGTTCATCGGCGAGGATCACCCGCGCGCCGCTGCGGCCAGCGGCCAAGGCAGCAGCCAGGCCGGCAGGGCCAGCACCGACGATCAGCACGTCGCAGTGCTGGTTCATGTAGTCGTAGCTGTCCGGATCGTTCTGCAGCGGCGCACGGCCCAGGCCTGCGGCTTTACGGATGTACTTCTCGTAGGTCATCCAGAACGACTTGGGATACATGAAGGTTTTGTAGTAGAAGCCCGGCGGCATCATGCTGCCGCCCACCTTGCCCAGGATGCCCATGACGTCGTTGTTGACGTTCGGCCAACCGTTGGTGCTGGTAGCGACCAGGCCCGAGTACAGCGCCTGTTGCGTGGCCCGCACGTTAGGGATCTGGGTGGCTTCGCTGGAACCGATCTGCAGGATCGCGTTCGGCTCTTCGGTGCCAGCGGCAACGATGCCGCGCGGACGCGAGTACTTGAAGCTGCGCCCGACAATATCGACACCGTTGGCCAGCAATGCGGCGGCCAGGCTGTCACCGGCATAACCCTGGTAGGTCTTGCCGTTGAAGGTGAAGTTCAGGACCTTGCTGCGGTCGATACGGCCGCCGCTGGCGAGGCGATAGGTCTGGCTCATACTTTTTCCCCCTGGCCTTTGACGGTCGACGGCGCGGCGTTTTGCTTGCCAGCGGCGGTGATCTGCGGCTTCTCGCCGATCTTGTAGGTTTCCAGAATCTCGTAGGTCACCGTGTCACGGGTGACGTTGAAGTACTGGCGGCAACCGGCAACGTGGTCCCACAGCTCGTGGTGAATGCCGCGTGGGTTGTCGCGGAAGAACATGTAGGTACCCCACTCCTCGTCGGAGCAGGCAGCCGGGTCGAGCGGGCGGGCGATGTGCGCCTGGCCTGAGGCGTGAAACTCTTCTTCGGAGCGCAGCTCGCCGCAGTGGGGACAGAAAATATGCAACATGACGATTGTCTCCGATTAGTGGGCGACGGCCGCGGCGCCGTGTTCGTCGATCAGCGCACCGTTGTAGAAACGGTCGATGGAGAAAGGCGCGGCCAGCGGGTGCATCTCGCCTTTGGCCAGGCTCGCGGCGAACACGTTGCCCGAACCTGGGGTGGCCTTGAAGCCGCCGGTGCCCCAGCCGCAGTTGAAGAACAGGTTCTTCACCGGGGTCTTGGAGATGATCGGGCAGGCGTCCGGGCAGGTGTCGACGATGCCGCCCCATTGGCGGTTCATGCGCACCCGCGAGAGGATCGGGAACATCTCGACGATCGCTTGCAGGGTGTGTTCGATCACCGGGTACGAACCGCGCTGGCCGTAGCCGACCCAGCCGTCGATACCGGCGCCGATGACCAGGTCGCCTTTGTCCGACTGGCTGATGTAGCCGTGCACGGCGTTGGACATGATCACGCTGTCGATGATCGGCTTGATCGGCTCGGACACCAGCGCTTGCAGCGGGTGCGATTCGAGCGGCAGGCGGAAGCCCGCCAGGCGCGCCATGTGCCCGGAGTTACCGGCAGTGACCACGCCAACGCGCTTGGCGCCGATGAAGCCTTTGTTGGTCTCGACGCCGATGACTGCGCCGTTTTCCTTGCGAAAACCAATGACCTCGGTCTGCTGGATCAGGTCGACGCCGAGGGCGTCAGCAGCACGGGCGAAGCCCCAGGCCACGGCATCGTGACGGGCCACGCCGCCACGGCGCTGAACGGTCGCGCCGAGGATCGGGTAGCGGGTGTTCTTCGAGCAGTCCAGGTACGGAATCTCAGCCGCGACCTGGTCGGTATTGAGCAGCTCGCCATCGACGCCATTGAGGCGGTTGGCGCTGACCCGACGCTCGGAATCACGAATGTCTTGCAAGGTGTGGCACAGGTTGTAGACGCCGCGCTGGGAGAACATCACGTTGTAGTTGATGTCCTGCGACAGGCCTTCCCACAACTTCATGGCGTGTTCGTAGAGCTTGGCCGATTCGTCCCACAGGTAGTTGGAACGCACGATGGTGGTGTTACGGGCGGTGTTGCCGCCGCCCAGCCAGCCCTTCTCGACCACGGCCACGTTGGTGATGCCGTGAACCTTGGCCAGGTAGTAAGCGGTGGCCAGGCCGTGTCCGCCACCGCCAACGATGACCACGTCATAGACCTTCTTAGGGGTCGGCGTGCGCCACATGCGCTGCCAGTTTTCGTGGTGGCTGAGGGAGTGTTTGAAGAGGCCGAAGCCCGAATAGCGTTGCATGGTGTGTTACTCCACTCAGCGGTAGACCGGGAAGTCGGCGCACAGCGCGGCGACATTCTTGGCAACGTCGGCTTCGACGTCGGCGTCGCCCAGGTTGTCCAGCACATCGCAGATCCAGCCAGCCAGTGCCACGCACTGGGCAACCTTGAAACCACGCGTGGTGACAGCCGGGGTGCCGATGCGCAGGCCCGAGGTGACGAACGGCGACTGCGGGTCGTTAGGCACGGCGTTCTTGTTGACGGTGATGTGCGCGCGGCCCAGGGCTGCGTCAGCGTCCTTGCCGGTCAGGCCCTGGCGGATCAGGCTGACCAGGAACAGGTGGTTGTCGGTGCCGCCGGAGACCACGTCGTAGCCGCGCTCGATGAACACCTGGGCCATGGCCTGGGCGTTTTCGATGACTTGCTTCTGGTAGCTCTTGAACTCCGGCTCCTGGGCTTCCTTGAAGCACACCGCCTTGCCAGCGATGACGTGCATCAGCGGGCCGCCCTGGGCGCCGGGGAACACGGCGGCGTTGAGTTTTTTCTCGATCTCTTCGTTGGACTTGGCCAGGATCAGGCCGCCACGCGGACCGCGCAGGGTCTTGTGGGTGGTGGTGGTGACCACGTCAGCGAAGGGGATCGGGTTGGGGTACAGGCCAGCAGCCACCAGGCCGGCGACATGGGCCATGTCGACGAACAGTAGCGCCCCGACCTTGTCGGCAATGGCGCGAAAACGCGGGAAGTCGAGGGTCTTGGAGTAGGCCGAGAAGCCAGCGACGATCATCTTCGGCTTGTGCTCGACCGCCAGGCGCTCGACTTCGTCGTAGTCGATCAGGCCGGTCGTGGTGTCGATACCGTATTGCACAGCGTTGTACAGCTTGCCCGAGGACGACACCTTGGCGCCGTGGGTCAGGTGACCGCCATGGGCCAGGCTCATGCCCAGGATGGTGTCACCGGCCTGCAGCAGGGCCAGGTACACGGCGCTGTTGGCCGAAGAGCCGGAGTGCGGCTGAACGTTGGCGTAATCAGCGCCGAACAGCTGCTTGGCGCGCTCGATAGCCAGTGCCTCGACCTTGTCGACGTGCTCGCAGCCACCGTAGTAGCGCTTGCCCGGATAGCCTTCGGCGTATTTGTTGGTCAGGCCGCTGCCCTGGGCCTGCATCACGCGCTTGCTGGTGTAGTTCTCCGAGGCGATCAGCTCGATGTGATCTTCCTGGCGCTGTTCCTCGGCATTCATCGCCGCCAGCAGTGCGTCGTCATAACCCTGGATCTGGTCTTGCTTGCTGAACATCATGTATCTCCCGGCAGCGATCATTTTTTGTCAGTAGGGTTCGATGACCCTTTGTGGCGATGGTATGACTGGCAAGGAGCGGTCAGATGCCTGCGCACGCCTTGCAATGGCGCGTTTACGACATTGGCGAAAACGGTGTTGAGTGGGAACGTGGGAGCGGGCTTGCCCCGCGATAGCGTTGGCGTGCCCAACGCTGGCTGTCTTGCTTGCGCTATCGCGGGGCAAGCCCGCTCCCACGTAGCCTCCGCGCTCGGGTCAATCGGTTGTATAGGCAACCGCTCGGCTCTTGGTTTAGAGTGCTGTTCTGCGTCGTTCACAGGACCGTGTCATGTCAGATAACAGCCAACAATTCGCCAGCGACAACTATTCCGGTATCTGCCCCGAAGCCTGGGCCGCCATGGCCAAGGCCAACCAGGGCCACGAACGCGCCTACGGCGACGACCAGTGGACCGAGCGCGCCTCGGAATACTTTCGCAAGTTGTTCGAAACCGACTGCGAAGTGTTCTTCGCCTTCAACGGCACCGCCGCCAACTCGCTGGCCCTGGCCTCGTTGTGCCAGAGCTACCACAGCGTGATCTGCTCGGAGACCGCCCACGTCGAAACCGACGAATGCGGCGCGCCGGAGTTCTTCTCCAACGGCTCCAAGCTGCTCACCGCGCCTAGCGTCAATGGCAAGCTCACCCCGGAGTCGATCCGCGAAGTCGCGCTCAAGCGCCAGGACATCCACTACCCCAAGCCGCGCGTGGTGACCCTGACCCAGGCCACCGAAGTCGGCACCGTGTACCGCCCCGACGAGCTCAAGGCAATCAGCGCCACCTGCAAGGAGTTGGGCCTGAACCTGCACATGGACGGCGCCCGCTTCACCAATGCCTGTTCGTTCCTCGGCTGCTCGCCAGCCGAGCTGACCTGGAAGGCTGGCGTCGATGTGCTGTGCTTTGGCGGCACCAAGAACGGCATGGCGGTGGGTGAGGCGATTCTGTTCTTCAATCGCCAGCTGGCAGAAGACTTCGATTACCGCTGCAAACAGGCCGGCCAACTGGCATCGAAGATGCGCTTCTTGTCAGCGCCGTGGGTGGGCTTGCTGGAAGATGGCGCCTGGCTGCGCCATGGCAACCACGCCAACCACTGCGCGCAGTTGCTGGCGTCGCTGGTGAGTGACTTGCCGGAGGTGGAATTGATGTTCCCGGTGGAGGCCAACGGCGTGTTCCTGCAGATGCCGGAACCTGCGCTGGAAGCGCTGCGTAACAAGGGCTGGCGCTTCTATACCTTCATTGGCAGCGGTGGCGCGCGGTTCATGTGTTCGTGGGATACCCAGGAAGCGCGGGTGCGTGAATTGGCAGCGGATATCCGCGCGATCATCGCTGGCTGATCGAGCGCTATCGCGGGGCAAGCCCGCTCCCACGCCTGCCAACTCTAAATGCAGGAAGCGTGGGAGCGGGCTTGCCCCGCGATGCATTCACAGCCTGTCAAAGCCTGAAACCACCCATCTGCCGCGCCAGATCATCTGCCAAGCCACGCAACGCCTGGCACTCATCCCGACAGCCCTGCACCTGCGCCGCCGTCTGCCGGGCCAGATCGGAAATCCCCTGCACCGTGCGGTTGATTTCCTCAGTGACAGCCGACTGCTCTTCGGTCGCCGTGGCTACCTGGTGGTTCATGTCGCTGATGTGCTCCACCTGATCGGTAATCGCCCCAAGCGAGCTTCCCGTGCGCTGGCTGGATTCGACCCCACTGCCCGTAGCCGCCTGCCCCGCCTGCATTGAAGCAACGGCAGTCCCCGCCCCCTCTTTGAGGCGCTGGATCATCTGCTGCACCTGATCGGTAGACACTTGCGTGCGCCGGGCCAAGGTACGCACTTCATCGGCCACCACGGCAAAGCCACGGCCCATCTCCCCCGCTCGCGCAGCTTCAATGGCGGCGTTGAGCGCCAGCAGGTTGGTCTGCTCGGAAATACTGCGGATCACCCCCAGCACTTCATCGATCGAGGCCACTTCATTGGCCAACTGCTCGACCGCCTCGGCAGCTTTACCGATCTCGCCAGACATCCCCTCGATACCCTTGACCGAGCGCTGTACCACCTCCCGTGCTTGCAGCGCTTCATCACGCGCCGACTGCGATGCCTGCGCCGCTTGCCCGGCGTTCTGCGCGATGTCCTGCACGGTCAGGCCCATCTCGTGCACGGCAGTGGCAACCATCTCGGTCATCTCCTGCTGGCGCCCTGAGCGTTCAGCCGTATCATCCACCACCTGGGTCACCTGCTCCACCGAGTGGTGCAGACGCTCAGTGGTCCGCAGCACGTCGCCGATCAGCGCACGCTGGCTGTCGAGAAAACGGTTAAAGCCCCGGGCCAGGTCGCCCAGTTCGTCCTGGCGTGAATCATCCAGACGATGGCTGAGATCGCCCGCACCGCTGCCGATCTGCACCAGGGCTGCTGTCACTTGGCGGATGGGCCGCACCAAGCCACGCGCCAGCAACACCACTAGCAGCAGCGAAACCAACGCCACCGCTCCGCCAATCAGGCTGGTCAGCCATACCGCTTGGCGCATCTGCGCGTAGATCTCGGCTTCCGGCACCTCGGCCACCAACGTCCAGTTGAGGTCGCGCAGCGGTAGGCCCAAGGCCAAATAGTCCTCACCATCACGTTGGAAGCGGCTGCTGCGCAAACCTTGCCCTTGGCTCATCACCGCCTTGGCCGCTTCGGCGCCGATCTGCTCGGTGAGCTGGCGCTTGGCGCTGAATTCATTTTGCGGATGGACCTGGATAAGCCCATCGTTGCGCACCAGCATCACCCGCCCGTGCTCACCGAAGCTGAAGTCGTGGATCAGTTTCGACAGCTCTGTGAGGCGCAGGCCCATGCCGGCCACGCCCACCAGTTGGCCGTCCTTTTCCACCCGATAGTCGATGAACAACGCCACTTCACCCGTGGCGCCATCGATGTCGATATTGATCAGGCGTTCGGCGCCGCTGTCGATGTAGCCGTAGAACCACTTGTCCTTGGGATTCTCGCGGCTGAGCGTGCGGTCCAGGCCGTTCTCGTTGTAGTAGTGACCGGTCGCGGTCGAGGCGAACAGCGCGGTAAACGCCTGGTTGCGCTGCTTGGCAGCTTGCAGGTTTTCGATGAACCGTGGCGCGTGGGCTGGGTCTTCACCGGCAGCCAGCCAGTCGCGCAGCAAGGTATTGCCTGCGATGTCGGCCGCCGCCACCAGCGGCTGGGCGAGCATGCGCTCGATGTCGTTGCGGATGGCTTCGATACTGGCCGGCAGCGCCGTGTCGACCAGGTAGCGTTCAGTCAGGCGGTTGACCGCCACGGTATAGATCGCCACCACCACCAGAATGCTCACCAGCAGGGCCGCGCCCATGCTGGTGATCAACTGCCACTGAATACTCCGCCGCCAGATGCGCATACCCTTCCTCCCCAGGAATCCATGTGCGGAGAAAGTGTATACACTTAAGTATTCAGTCACGCCATAGATCAGCAACAATCAAACAGCGCACAAACGGGGATGGTAGCAGCGGAGTGCCCCGTGACGGCAAGGGAGCAGGCCCTGGGGCTATCGCGAGGCAAGCCCGCCGCCACGATCCCCGCTCATGTACTTCGTGAGTGGTTACTGGTCGCCGATGGTGCGGCTAATGGCATCGACCGTCGCATCAATTTGCGCTTGGGTGCGTGCCAGGGTCTGCTGGTGCTCTTTCTGCAGTTCGATCTGCTTGGAGCACAGGTTCAAGGCTGCCAGTACCAGCAGCTTGTCGCCGATCAGGGTCGGGTACTGACGTTTGGTTTCGGCCAGGGCGGTGTTGAGCATCCGCACAGCCTGCGACAGGGTTTCTTCCTGCCCTTCGGGCGCCTTGATCGAATAATCGGCGCCGAGGATCGACACCACATTGATCGGCTGCGCTTGCAGTCTCATGCGTTAACGACACCTGCACTGGCGCGCTCGACCAGCGCCTGGATACGCGCGGCGGTGGCGCCGTGCTTCTCTTCTTGCTCCATCAGCGACAGCTGCAGGCTGTCGTTTTCTTCCTTGGCCTGGGCCAGTTCCTGGCTGAGCGCAGTGTTCTGCTCGACCAATTGCGCGTTCTTTTGCAGCAGGTCAGTGACCAACTGCTCGATTTGATTCAGGGAGGCTTCCAACATGGGGGGATATCTCGGTTGTTGCAAAGGGCGCACACGATAAAGAAAAGCGCGAGCCCCCGCCATTAAATATCGGATTCTTAAGGCTTTAGCCTGTGCAGATTGACCGGGTTTGGCCCCCCTTGTTCCGACCTGGGTCAACCGCCGGTCAGGAATTTAGATAGGTGGCTCACACTTTTCTCCGCTCGTACTCAAGACTGGCCAGTCACGACCGATAGCCAGGCAGGTCTTATTTCGTCGCACGGACCGCGCGCTCCCTCTCCTTGCCTGGATTTTCCCCACCATGTCCCTACGCAACATGAATATCGCCCCGCGCGCGCTGCTCGGGTTCGCCCTGATCGGCCTGCTGATGCTTGGCCTTGGCGTCTTCTCGCTGATCCAGATGGGCAACATCCGCCAAGCCGGTGTCGCCATTGAAAACATAAGCGTACCGAGCATCAAGACCCTCGACGAGCTGACCGCGCTGAATCTGCGCATGCGCACCCTGTCCTATCGCTTGCTGCTCAACCGCGAGCCGGCTACCCAACAGGAAACCCTGCGCCTGCTGGATGAGCGCAATGCCCAGATCGACCAGGCCAAGCGTGCCTACGAGCCGCTGATCGGCGCTGCCGACGAGCAGGCGGCCTATGATCAATACAGTCAGCTACTGGCGCAATACCGCCAGCTGGAGTCGCGCATGCGCAGCCTGAGCCAGGCCGACCGCACCGACGAGCTGCGCGACCTGCTCAACCGCGATCTATTGGCCAACTCCGAGCAGATCAACAAGGTCATGGACAGCCTGGTGCGGATCAACACTGAGCAGACCCGCCAAACCAACGAAACTGCCGCCAGCCAATACGCCGCCGCGTTCGCCTTGGTGATCGGCCTGTTGATCGCCGCCACCGTGCTGACCTTGCTCTGCGCCCTGCTGCTGACCCGCAGCATCGTCAAACCCATCGATGAAGCGCTCAAGGCCGCCGAGCAAGTTGCCGACGGTGACCTGACCCAGATCATCCGCGCCGAAGGCACCGACGAAGCCGCCCGCCTGCTGCGGGCCATGGCGCGCATGCAGGACAAACTGCGCGACACCCTGCAGCTGATCGCAGGTTCCGCCACGCAACTGGCCTCCGCAGCCGAAGAGCTCAACTGCGTCACCGATGAAAGCGCCCGTGGCCTGCATCAGCAGAACAACGAAATCGAACAGGCCGCCACCGCTGTCACCGAAATGACCAGCGCCGTGGAAGAAGTGGCGCGCAATGCCGTCAGCACCTCGGAGGCCTCCGGCGAGGCCAGCCGCTCTGCAGGAGACGGCCGCGACCTGGTGATGGAGACCGTCAACGCAATCGAGCGTATGAGTGGTGATGTGCAGGCCACCGCCAAGCTGATCACCCACCTGGCCGAACAGTCACGTGACATCGGCAAGGTGCTCGACGTGATCCGCGGCCTGGCGGACCAGACCAACCTGTTGGCACTCAACGCCGCCATCGAGGCCGCCCGTGCCGGTGAGGCGGGCCGTGGTTTTGCCGTGGTTGCCGATGAAGTACGCGCCCTGGCCCACCGCACCCAGCAGTCGACCAGTGAAATCGAGCGCATGATCGCCAGCATCCAAAGTGGTACTGGCGAGGCCGTCGACTCGATGCGCACCAGTACCGAGCGCGCGGAGTCGACCCTGAACATCGCTCGCGGCGCAGGGCTTGCGCTGGACAGCATTGCCGGGGCGGTGTCGCAGATCAACGAGCGCAACCTGGTGATTGCCAGCGCGGCCGAGGAGCAGGCCCAGGTCGCCCGCGAAGTGGATCGCAACCTGGTCAATATCAACGACCTGTCGGTGCAGAGCGCCACGGGCGCGCACCAGACCAGCGCGGCCAGTGCCGAGTTGTCTCGCCTGGCGGTGGACCTCAATGGCCTGGTGGCGCGTTTCCGCGTTTGAGCCAGCAGTGCGGTCGCCTGTTTTGGGGCCGCTTTGCGCCCCTTCGCGGCGGTTCGGCGCCCCGAAGGGGCGCAACGCGGCCCCAAAAATCAAAAGTGGCACCCCCAAAACAACAACAGACTTTTCCTACATATCAAACTCTCGATTCGAGCTATCAATGTCCCCGTTTAGGCCTACGGAAAAGTGATGGTGGGTCGCCAGCTATCGCCGACCCTGCCCTCCCCGGTCATCTGAGCAGTCTCTGTCCGCAACGCGTCCAGGCCTCACGCGTCTTTGTCCCATGCGGCGTCGAATCAGGAGAACCCCCATGCCCCAAGCCAACGCCAAGCAACGTGTAGCCTGCTATCAGTTCGCCCCCAAAATCGCCGACCCAAGCTTCAACCTTGAGCAATCGCTCAAGGCAATGTCTGAAGCTGCCGAGCGGCAGGCGAAATTGCTGGTGTTGCCGGAGTTGGCCTTGAGCGGTAATGCGTTACGCGACCGGGAAGAAGCCTTCGTCTGTTCGATGTCACGCGACGGCACTCGCCTAAACGCACTGGCAGAGCAGGCACGAGCGCTTGATCTGATCGTGATAGTAGGATTCTGCGAACGCCTCGAAGCCGGCCATGTGGCCAATACCTCGGTGATGATTCAGCCAAACGGCCAGCGCACCTTCTACCGCAAAGCACACCTGTGGAACCGAGAAACGCTGATCTTCACCCCGGGCGACTGCGCCCCGCCCGTGGTTCAGACGAGCTCAGGACGGGTGGCGATGATGCTAAGTTACGATTTGCAGTTCCCCGAGTGGGTCCGCTTGGCTGCGCTCAGCGGCGCACAACTGCTGTGCGCGCCGGTCAACTGGCCGGCATCGCCACGTCCGGCGCTGCAGCGCCCTGTCGAAGTAACGCGGGTGCAAGCTAATGCAGCGGTCAATCATCTGTTCATCCTGGCCTGCGACCGCTGCGGCCATGAGCGCGGCATGGACTGGGTTGCAGGCTCCACCCTGGTCGGTGCCGACGGCTATCTGCTGGCCGGCGGGATCAGCCTGGATCGGCCCCAATTACTGGTGGCCGACATCAAATTGCGCACAGCCTCAGACAAGCGCATTCCACCCTACAACGACATCCTCGGCGACCGCCGCCCCCAGCTCTACGGCAAACTCTGCCAGGCCTAGTAGTCGATACGCACATCACCCTTGGGCACACTGCAGCACGACAGGATGTAACCCTCGGCTTCATCTTCCTCGGTGATGCCGCCGTTGTGCTCCATCTCCACGTCGCCACCGAGCTTGAGTACCTTGCAGGTGCCGCAGATGCCCATGCCACAAGCCTTGGGAATCATCAGCCCGACCTTGGCCGCTGCCGCATGCACGGTTTCGCCGGGGGCTACGCGAATGCTCTTATCGCTGCCGACGAACTCCACCAGGTTCAGATCCGACAGGTCCAGTTCCGGGGCGTCGGCGGCCTGTTCGGCATGCTCGACTGCGTCGGCCTTGGCTTCTGCTGGCGTCGCGCCGAACGATTCCTCGTGGTAGTTCTTCATGTCGAAACCAACCGCTTCGAGCATGCGCTTGACCGCCGTCATGTACGGTGTCGGCCCGCAGCAGAACACCGTGCGCTCCATGTAGTCGGGGGCGATCAGCTCCATCAGCCGCTGGTTCAGGTAACCGCGATAACCCGCCCACGGCTCGCCCAAACCATGCTTCTCGCAAATGATGTGCAGGCTGAAATTGGGAATGCGCGAAGCCATCTGCTCCAGCTCGCGGTGGTAGATGATGTCTTTCGGTGAGCGGGCGCTGTGCACGAAGACCATGTCGACATTGGCATTGGTGTCATAGAACCAGCGGGCCATCGACATCACCGGGGTGATGCCCACGCCACCGCTCAGGTACAGCACCTTGCCGGCCGGAAAATCAATCGCGTTGAACAGCCCCACCGGCCCGTGCACCGGCAGCTCGGCACCCTCGTGCATGGTGTCGTGCAGGTAGTTGGAAACATGCCCGCCCGGCACCCGCTTGACGGTGATCGAGAAACTGTACGGCACCGATGGGGAACTGGAGATGGTGTACGAACGCATCACCTGCTTGCCTTCGATCTCAAGCTCCAAGGTGACGAACTGACCCGGCTTGAAGAAGAACATGATCGGCTGGTCGGCCATGAAGCAGAAGGTGCGCACATCCCAGGTTTCCTGGATGACCTTGACGCAGCGCACGATGTGGCGGCCGTTGGCCCAGGTCTGGGTAGTGACCGGGTTGAGGAAGGTATCGGACATGGTGTTCTCCAGCGGCCGACTACCGGCCTTTTATGGCTCCGATAATGCTCAAGGCGCAGGCGGCGTACATTCCTGCCAGCGACATCGGCGTGCTTATCGCGACCAGCCCCGACCTACAAGGGTTTACGCGTCGGAATTCGAATCGGCCATGTCGCCCATGGATACGGCTCAAGGCGTATCTGATCGCACACTCCACGGCAAATAGACCTGATGTTTTTGCAAGCAGCCTTGCGGCACCACAATAACGATTAGCCACCTTTCGCCGGCCCTTATCGGCCTTGAGGATAAAACGATGGACGTCACCGCAACCCTGAGCCTGGGCGATCCACTGGAAGCAGCACGCAAGGCCACCGCCGAGATGCTGCAGACCCGCGAGCGTACCTACTCGCTGCCCCAGCCGTTCTACACCGACGAGCGTCTGTTCCAGATCGACATGCAGGAGATCTTCCACAAGGAGTGGCTGATCGCCGGCATGACCTGCGAGATCCCGACCAAGGGTAACTTCCTCACCCTGCAGATCGGCAAGAACCCGGTCATCGTGATCCGCGGCGCCGAAGGCAAGGTGCATGCCTTCCACAACGTCTGCCGCCATCGCGGCTCACGGCTGTGCACCAGCGACAAGGGCAAGGTGGCCAAGCTGGTCTGCCCGTACCACCAGTGGACCTACGAGCTCGACGGCCGCCTGCTGTTCGCCGGCACCGAGATGGGCGCCGATTTCGACATGAAGCAGTACGGCCTCAAGCCGATCAACGTCAAGACCGCAGGCGGCTACATCTTCATCAGCCTGGCCGAGAACCCTCCGGCTATCGACGAGTTCCTCGAAACCCTCGAGCACTACATGGAACCGTACGACATGGAGAACACCAAGGTGGCGGTGCAAACCACCTTGATGGAAAAGGCCAACTGGAAGCTGGTGCTGGAAAACAACCGCGAGTGCTACCACTGCAACGGCTCGCATCCAGAGTTGCTGAAAACCCTGCTGGAGTGGGACGACACCGAGGACCCCCGCGCCGACCAGGCCTTCAAGGACCACGTCGCCGCCTCGGCCGCTGCCTGGGAAGCCGAGAAGATTCCCTACCTGCACAAAAGCCACGGCCTGCGTAACCGCATCGTGCGCATGCCGCTGCTCAAGGGCACTGTGTCGATGACCATGGACGGCAAGCAGGCCTGCCAGAAGCTGATGGGCCGGATCAAGAACCCCGACCTCGGCTCGATGCGCATCCTGCACCTGCCGCACTCGTGGAACCACTGCATGGGTGATCACATCATCGTCTTCACCGTATGGCCGATCAACGCGCAGGAAACCATGGTCACCACCAAGTGGTTGGTGCACAAGGATGCGGTGGAGGGGGTGGATTACAACCCCGATGACATGCGCAGGGTGTGGGATGCCACCAACGATCAGGATCGGCGCTTGGCGGAGGAGAATCAGCGGGGGATCAACTCTACCGCGTATCAGCCGGGGCCTTATTCGAAGACTTACGAGTTTGGCGTGGTGAACTTTATCGACTGGTATAGCCAGCGGGTACTGGAGAATTTGGGGGCGGAGCCGGCGCCTTATCTCAAGGAACTTAAGGCCTAAAACGACAGCGCCCCTTTTTTGAAACAGGGGCGCTTTCGGTTAACTAATAGACTTTTACACAATCCATTGTATTGGCAACCAAAAGCGCTGCACAGAGCGACTTATGAATTATCTGTGCGTATCGAAGCATGTTGCTCCGCCACGCTGTTCGCTACCTGTTCCTCCGGTATGCGGTTCAGTACATGTTCCTCCGCTATGCGGTCCGGTACAGGTGAAGGGGGAGAGGGAGATGAATATAAAGATGAGACCGTCCTAGTTCCTCTGCCCCTTCTACTTTCTCTACCTCCTGAAGTGGAAACCCCAGCGCCTGGAAATACCTGGCTCCCATTCGCCGCGGGGCTTCGCCGCACACTCGTGTAAGGTAGCCCACTTTCGACGCGTCTATCAGGTACATTGCGACGCAAGTCCCAAGCACCTAGCCCTACCCCCAGGATTTGTAAACTATTTCCAAGATTCTGCAAGGTGTTTCCTTCAATAGGCAACCCAGCTCGCTCCAGGCCTCGACCTAGCAAATACGTTCCGGAGCCTAATCCGACTGCCCCTAACGAAAGAACGGACATTCTAGTATACGCAGCATCACGCTGCCGGCTTACTCGCCCCGCATCTATTACCCCCGCTAAACCAGCAAAAGCAAGCGCATCCCCAGTACCCTCAGAGAATGAATATGATGCAGTAAGAATCTTGAAAATATCAAAATTCCCGCTTGGGTCATGCCTATTAACTGGATCTCCCTTACAGTAGGCATACGCATTTATCCCACCTTCGGCAAAAGGACTTAATCGATCCGCAGAATGAAAACGCATGATCACAGGATTATAAGGTCGGTGACCGTTGCCGAGTAGATACCACCCGACTTCACGCTCACACAGCTGCCCGGTAAAACCCAGTGAAGGTGCGGTATCTTGCGCAGGTCGATAGCCGTATGGGGTGTAAGCACTCCTGTAGTGGCCGGCCCCGACCGCCATAAGTGGACTTAACAGACGATCTGTCGCTAGCAGCTGCTGGGTGGCCATTCTGGAATCTCCAGGTTCGGAGTCTTGCCAGTAGGCTATCAGTGCAACGCATTCAGCGAACCTGACAAAAATGCCAGGTCGATGCAGTGGTAGGAGTGCGCGGCTCTATAAAAACCCATCAAGTTCAGCGCCAAGGCACTGGTTAAAAAGCAGACAAAACCCTGTAGCCCTTGAACGGCAATGGACGCAGCGGTAACCCAACACCTTATCCACAGAGCAACCAACAGAGTTTGTAGGCAACTATTGCCGCGACTAAACGGTGCTGTGGATAACAGGTGTGGGATGCCACCAACGATCAGGATCGGCGCTTGGCGGAGGAGGATCAGCGGGGGATCAACTCTACCGCGTATCAGCCGGGGCCTTATTCGAAGACTTACGAGTTTGGCGTGGTGAACTTTATCGACTGGTATAGCCAGCGGGTACTGGAGAATTTGGGGGCGGAGCCGGCTGCCTATTTGAAAGAGGTTACAGCACAGTAATTACAACGAATTGAGGATATCGCCAGCTTTTCCCAACGTACGATCAAAATTAACACTGCATTTACAAACCAAGGTCAGTCTACGTACGCGTATCTCCCATCAAAGTATTTTCCTCATCCCGAAGATCCTGAGCTGCCCTTAGCATGACAATTTCACCTCTTAACTTAGCAATCGTTTCTACTGATTGATAGAAGCCAATGCACGCCCGCCCGACAAGACACAACTACCAAGGCAGCAGCGTGTTTGAAATCGAGAAACGCCCCAACTAAATCTTTCTCATATTTTCTTGGCTTCTTGTCAAATTCATGAACATTTCCAAGCAGGCACCAACCCATCTCAGGCTCGATCAGTCGACCACCAGTAAAACCTAGAGCAGGTGCACCTGCTTGCGTTACTCGGTAACCGTAGGGGGTGTAGGCACTCCGCAACTTGCCGCCTGTACCCAGCAGCGAGAGCGGGGTTTGGAGTTGGTCTGTTGCCAGAATGTTCAGTGTCGACATACCACCCTCCTAATCGTGTAGACCCCTGTCCCGACAATGCTCAAACTTCAGTTTCCGCATTTGAAAGGGATGCGTCGCCACGGATTGCTGTATTAACCTGAGCCGCGCTATGAGTCGAGTCAACACCAGATGAACTATTAGACTGTCGGATAACAGCTTCAGGAACAGTCTGTTGCGCGGCAGGCCTGCCATCCCTTCCAAATGCAGAAAGCGGCAACCCCGTATTCGGGCCCATGGGGGTCAAATTTTGTGCAATGCTCCAAGCCTCAGAGGAGTCCCCACTCAATTTTCGACTTTGATAGCTGGTGGCTTCTGAAACAAGTACAGCGACGGAGTTGATAGCCGCTAAAGAAACCGGTTGATCGTCAATTCCCAGCCCAGTAGCCCCCATCGCAAGCGTAGTAAAGCTACTTAACCAAGATGCCCCTGCAGATATAAACTGAGTGGCAGTAAATTTTAGTGGCAAATCTTTAGCTGCTATACCGCGGCTTCTGGCCTTGCTGATTTGCATATTGCTTCTGATCATCCGATACAGTGTCTTCGTATCCTCCCCTACGCGCCCCCCTGCAAGCATGCCCACACCTGCAGTTACATCTCTCCACATTATCTGATCAATAATGCTCTCTCCACTACGATCATGAAAATTAATAGGGTCTCCATGGCAATATGCGTAAGCGTTAAATCCACCTGCTCCAAACGGACTTAACCGATCCGCAGAATGAAAACGCATCAGCACTGGATTGTAGGCTCGGTGACCGTTGCCAAGCAGATACCACCCTAATGCACGCTCAGGCAGTTGCCCGGTAAACCCCAAGGAAGGAGCGGTATCTTGCGCAGGTCGATAGCCGTATGGGGTGTAAGCAGCCCTGGAACGGCCGCTTGCACCAAGAGCCATAAGCGGGCTTAAAAGGCGATCTGTCGCTAGCAGCTGCTGGGTGGCCATTCTGGAATCTCCAGGTTCGGAATCTTGCCAGCAGGCTATCAGTGCAATGTAGTTGGCGAACCTATCAAAAATGCCAGGTCGATGGACCGGGCCGAAGTGGGGGTGCTATCAAAAAGCGCCCAGTTCAACAGTGAAGGTGCTGGTTAAAAAACAGACAAAAGCCTCTAGCCCATGAACGGCAATGGCTCCAGCGCTAACCCAACACCTTATCCACAGAGCAACCAACAGAGTTTGTAGACAACTGTTGCCACGACCAAACGGTGCTGTGGATAACAGGGATAAGCACCTATTTCCTATTGGTATCCAGCCCATTAGAGAGTGGTTGATCAATTAATGAGCAATCACGCGCGCACGTTGACACCCGGGGGCTGTAGGGATCATCGAACAGTTTATCCACAAGAGCGCTAACAGTGTTTGTGGGTAATTTCAGGCGAACGCAGTTGAGCGCGAAAAACTAGGGGGGTAACTGGGGCTGCTTTGCAGCCTGCGATGGGCCGCACAGCGGACCCATTGGCCCTAAGTGACAGGCCTTATTTGATCATTTTTTACTCAATCTCCTGAAGGCCCCGTGATCTGAGGGTTTGAGCAATGCGCAAACACTTTATCCACAGAGGGGCCAACAGTCTTTGTGCACAACCCTTCAGCGTAAGACCCCCTCCTCCACCAGCAGCTTGAGAATAGCCTCGGCCCCTTCCTGTGGAGAAACATCCTTGAGCACCTTGCCGCCGCCGCCACTGGCCTTGGCTGTGGCGGCCTTCATGCGGTCTGCACCGCTCTTGGCCTTGATCACCTTGAGCCGCTTGGGCCGAGGTCTAGCGGGCTGCAGCTCGGCACCGGTTAGCAGCTCATCCTCGACCACCGCCACGTTCCGCGCAGCCAACACACCCCGCCGCGCCGGGCCAAAAGCACTCTGTCGCGGATTTGGCGCAGCGTTATCCACAGTCGCCAGCAACGGCAGGCGTACTTTCAAACGACGCCGCTGGCCCCGCGGCAGGGCTTGCAGTACCTGGGCGGTGCCATTGTCGATCGACTCTACTTCTGCCAGCCCCACGATCAGCGGCCAACCGAGCTTCTCCGCCAACAAGAACGGCAACATCCCCGAACCTTCGCCGGTTTCCGCCTGGCTGCCGGTGAGCACTAACTGGGCGCCAGCATCACGCAGGTAATCCCCGAGCACGCCCAGCACATCGGCCCCAGCGGGCTGCTCCAGCACATCCAGATGGTCCAATCCCATACCCAGATAGGCACGCAGTGCCTCTTCCCGAGGGTCGCCGGCATGCACGACCTGCAAGTTATCCCCAGCCAGTTGCAAACCCAGCTCCACGGCCCGCGCGTCCTGTTCGGCGCGGCGGGTGCGGCCGGAGCTTGGGTGGGCGCCGATGGAGACCAGGCTGATGACTTTCGTACTCATGCTCATGCCCTTATGCCGCGTCGCGCTGGCCGGCGCTGCGGAAGTTGTCCACAGCCTCGATCAGTGCCTGAAGAATCGCCGCGCTGTCGCCAATTACCGACAGGTCAGCCCGTTTGATCATGTCACAGCCGGGGTCCATGTTGATCGCCACCACCTTGTCGCAGGCGCCGATGCCCTGCAGGTGCTGGATTGCGCCAGAGATACCCACAGCCACGTAGACCCGCGCAGTAACCCAGGTACCGGTAGCGCCGACCTGACGGTTACGCGGCATGAAGCCGTCGTCCACCGCCACCCGCGAGGCGCCTTCGGTGGCGCCGAGGGCGGCAGTGGCCCTGTGGAAAAGCGCCCAATCCTTGACGCCGTTGCCGCCAGAGACGATGAACTCGGATTCGGCCATGGCGATCGCAGCAGGGTCGACCGCCACCGGGCCTAAGTCTTCAATCCGCGACAGGCTGCGCGCAACGCTTGTGGACAACTCGACCGGCAACGCTTCGTGACGGGTCTCGTTAACCGGTTCGGCGCATTCGGCACCAGCCAGGATCAAGCGGGCGATGCCGCGCTGCAGGTCCTGCTGGCCGGAGCCGGCGCGGCCGATGCATTGGCCATCCTTGACTTGCCAAACCCGCGTCGCCGGGCGCTCGCCCAGGGCCGCGCCGAGGCGCCGACCCAGTTCGCCGCCACCGGTACGGCTGTCGGGCAGCAGCCAATGGCGCGGGGTGAACTGGTTATCCACAGCGCGCAGGCCTTGCACCAGTTGCTCCGGGGCATAGCCCTGGAACGCTTCACCGTCGATGACCAGCAGACGATCAACCCCGGCTGTGGAAAAGTTGTTTTCCTTGTGTTCGCCAAAGACGATGGCCAGCACCGCCCCCTCGCTGCCCGCCAGGCTGTGGGCCAGGCCCAGCAAGTCGCGGTCGTGGCTGCCGAGGCGACCACCGACCATGTCCGGCACTACGGCGATGTAGAAGGCAGGGTCGGCCACCTGATGCAGCGGCAGCTGCACTTCGGCTGCCGCGCTGCGCCGCCCGCCGACACCTGTGCCCTGCTGGGCACCGCTGCGGTCGAGGCGCTTGAGGCCGCTGGGGCCGATGAACCCTGCGGCAATCGCGTGCGGGTTCTTGCGCAGGATGCCGTTAGGCCCCATCCAGCTGGTCGGTTGCGTCTGCATCGCCGCATGCAGCGGGTGCAGGCGGTTGCGGGCGATCCACTCAGCGCGTGGGTCGCGGCGGATGATGTCGCTCATCAGTGCACCTCCGCAGGTTCACGTTTGGCTACTGGGGGCTTTGCGGCGGGGGCGTCGTCTTCGATCAGCACGTCAGCCACCAATTCGGCGAGATCCTTGATTTGTGGGCGCGGCTCGACCACGCCTTCGAGCATTGCCGTGCACTGTGGACAACCCACGGCCACCAGCTGCGCCTCGGTCTCGCGGATATCGTCCATGCGCATGTCTGGGATCCGTTGCTTGCCCGGAATGTCAGTGATCGGCGCGCCGCCGCCACCGCCACAGCAGCGTGAACGGAAGCCCGAGCGTTGCATCTCGCGCACCTCGATGCCGAGCGCCTTGAGCACTGCGCGGGGTGCTTCGTACTCGCCATTGTAGCGGCCCAGGTAGCACGGGTCGTGATAGGTCACGCTGCCGCTTTTGTGCTGACCGAGGTTGAGTTTGTTGGCGGCAATCAACTCGGCGATATAGGTGCTGTGGTGCTGCACCTGGTAGTCACCACCAAGGGCGCCGTACTCGTTTTTCAGCACATGGAAGCTGTGCGGGTCGCAGGTGACGATGCGCTGGAAGCGGTACTTGGCAAGCGTCTGGATATTGCGCTTGGCCAGCAGCTGGAAGGTTGCTTCATCGCCCAGACGGCGGGCCACATCGCCACTGTCGCGCTCTTCCAGGCCGAGCACGGCAAAGTCCACACCGGAGGCCTTGAGTACTTTGACGAAGGCGCGCAGGGTGCGTTGATTGCGCATGTCGAAGGCGCCATCACCGACCCAGAACAGCACGTCGGTGCTCTGCACATCCGCCAGCAATTGCATGTTCAGGTCGGCGGCCCAGTTCATCCGCCCGCCTGGGTTGAAGCCGCCAGGGTTGTCGGTGGCGATCAGGTTGTCGAGCACCTCGGCGCCTTTGTTCGGGGTCGCGCCCTTCTCCAGGGTCAGGTGACGACGCATGTCGACGATGGCATCGACGTGCTCGATCATCATCGGGCACTCCTCGACGCAGGCACGGCAGGTGGTGCACGACCACAGGGTTTCGGCGTCGACCAGGCCATTGACGATCGGCTGGTGCGGATGGCCGCCATGCTCGCCAATGGGCTTGCCTGGATACGGGCTGCCCGCGAACGTGGCATCGGTGCCACCGGCCAGGCCAATGACCATATCCTGGATGAGTTTTTTCGGGTTCAGCGGCTGGCCTGCGGCAAACGCCGGGCACATGGCCTCACACTTACCGCACTGCACGCAAGCGTCGAAACCGAGCAGTTGGTTCCAGGTGAAATCGACTGGTTTTTCGACCCCCAGCGGTGCGTTGGGGTCTTCCAGATCGAGCGGCTTCAGGCCAGTGGAACGGCCACCGCCGAAGCGCTCGGCGCGCCGGTGCCAGGCCAGGTGCAGGGCGCCAGCGAAGGCGTGCTTCATCGGCCCGCCCCAGGTCATGCCGAAGAACAGCTCCGACACACCCCACAGCACACCCAGGCCAAGCACGCCGACCATCACCCAACCACCGGTGCCGGCAGGCAGGATGCCGGCAACCGGCAAGGTGGCGATGAAGAAGCTGGCGGCGAACACCAGCAGGCTCTTGGGCAAGCGCATCCACGGGCCCGTGGACAGGCGCGCAGGTGGATTGAGGCGACGTTTGAAGACGAAGATGGCGCCAGTGAACATGATCACCGTGGCCACCAGCAACCCGTAGCCGAGGATCTTGCTCTGCAGGCCAAAGCCGTGCACCAGGATCGCCAAAGCGGCCGACAGGACAAAGCCGCCGGCCGTGGCCACGTGGGTCTTGGACATGTACTTGTCGCGCTCGACCACGTGGTGCAAATCGACCAGATAACGGCGCGGCATGGCCAGCAACCCGCCGAGCAGGTTGACCTTGGACGGTCGCCCGCGGCGCCACATGCGCACCCGGCGCACGGCGCCGAGCACTGCCAGCGCAAGGGCAGCGAACAGCAGGATGGGTAGAAGGGTGTTCAACATGGGAGGCTCCCACGCCGTCGCCCCAGAGGCGAGGCGCATCACCGGACGATCAAAAGTCCTTGCACAGGCGCAAGGCGTCGTAGATCGCCGCATGCACGTTGCGTTGGGCCACGCAGTCGCCGATGCGGTACAGCAAGTAGCCTTCGCCCGGCTGGCTGAGGATCGGCTGCGGCTTGATGGCAAACAGCGCCTCCACGTCGATCTGGCCCTTGTTGCGCGAGTCTTCCTTGAGCGCGTAGTACAGCGCCTCGTCAGGCCGCACGCCGTTTTCGATCACCACCTGGTCGACCACCCGCTCCTCTTTGGCGCCGGTGTACTCGTTCTCCAGCACTGCCACCAGCTTGTCGCCCTCGCGGTAGACCTTGTCCAGCATCAGGTCGCCGGTCATGATCACTTCCTTGGGGTACATGCTGCGGTAGTAGGTCGGGAAGCTGGTGCCGCCAATGGCCACGCCCGGCTTGATGTCGTCGGTGACGATCTCGACCTGAGAACCTTTGTCTGCCAGGAAGTCCGCTGTCGACATACCGGTGAATTCGCAGATGGTGTCGTACACCAGCACGTTCTTGCCCGGCGCAACCTTGCCGTCGAGCACGTCCCAACTGCTCACCACCAGCCCTTCGGCAGCGCCCCAGTGCTCGTTCTGCTCGACGAACGGATGACCGCCCACCGCCAGCACGATCACATCCGGACGCAGGTCCTGGATAGCCGCCACGTCTGCTGCCGTGCTCAAGCGCAGGTCGATCTTCAAGCGGGCGAACTCCAGCTGATACCAGCGGGTGATACCGGCAATCTGATCGCGCTGCGGAGCCTTGGCGGCAATGGTGATCTGCCCGCCGATCTGTTCTTTCTTCTCGAACACGGTGACGTCATGTCCACGCTCGGCGGCCACCCGGGCGGCCTCCATACCCGCAGGACCGGCGCCAACCACCACCACCTTGCGTTTAGGTCCGGTGGATTTTTCGATAATGTGCGGCACGCCCATGTATTCACGGGAGGTCGCGGCGTTCTGGATGCACAGCACATCCAGGCCTTGGTACTGACGGTCGATGCAGTAGTTGGCACCGACGCACTGCTTGATCTGGTCGACCTGACCCATCTTGATCTTGGCGATCAGGTGCGGGTCGGCGATGTGCGCACGGGTCATGCCGACCATGTCGACATAGCCGCCTTCGAGGATGCGCGTGGCTTGGTTCGGATCCTTGATGTTCTGCGCGTGCAGTACCGGGACCTTGACCACCTCTTTGATGCCAGCCGCCAGGTGCAGGAACGGCTCCGGCGGATAGCTCATGTTGGGGATGACGTTGGCCAGGGTGTTGTGGGTGTCGCAGCCCGAACCGATCACGCCGAAGAAGTCGAGCATGCCGGTGGCGTCGTAATACGCGGCGATCTGCTTCATGTCCTCGTGGCTGAGGCCATCGGGGTGGAACTCGTCACCGCAGATACGCATCCCCACGCAGAAGTCGTCACCAACCTCGGCGCGCACCGCCTTGAGCACTTCCAGGCCAAATTTCATCCGGCCTTCGAAGCTGCCGCCCCATTCGTCGGTACGCTTGTTGACCCGTGGGCTCCAGAACTGGTCGATCATGTGCTGGTGCACGGCCGACAGCTCAACGCCATCCAGGCCGCCTTCTTTGGCACGACGCGCAGCTTGCGCGTAGTTGCCGATCACCCGCCAGATCTCTTCCGGTTCGATGGTCTTGCAGGTGGCGCGGTGCACCGGTTCACGGATGCCCGACGGCGACATCAGGGTCGGCCAGTTGAAGCCATCCCAGCGCGAGCGGCGGCCCATGTGGGTAATCTGGATCATGATCTTGGCGCCATGCTTGTGCATGGCGTCGGCCAGGTTCTGGAAGTGCGGAATAATGCGGTCGGTCGACAGGTTGACCGATGACCACCATTCTTGCGGGCTGTCGATGGCCACCACCGACGAGCCGCCGCAGATGGCCAGGCCGATGCCGCCCTTGGCCTTCTCTTCGTAGTATTTGACGTAGCGGTCGGTGGTCATGCCGCCATCAGTGGCATACACCTCGGCGTGCGCGGTGCTCAGCACACGGTTGCGGATGGTCAGTTTGCCGATCTGGATCGGCTGGAACATTGCTTCGAAGGCCATGACGCTCTCTCCGGCTTACAACGGTCTTGTAACGAACAGGCCATCTTCGTGGCCCTCTTCCGAACCGCCATAGACCTGCTCGGCCACAGTGCGGATCGAGCTGCCGCGGGCAGCGAGAATCTGGTCCATGGCGCCGGCAAACCAGCCAGTGAACATGTAGTCGACCTTGCGCCCGACCTTGCCGTACACGTAGACGAACGCCGAGTGCTTGAGCTTGACGCTGCAGGTGCCCTTGTCCAGGTCGATGTCCTGGATCTCGAACAGGCCCCAGCCGCGTTGCGACAGACGCTTCATGTAGTGCTCGAACACCGCCACACCTTCCAGGCCATGGCATTCGGCTTCCTTTTCACACCAGTGCCAGGCCGACTTGTAGCCCGCCTTGTAGAGGATCTCGGCGTAGGCGTCGGCGCCCAGCACTTCCTCGATGCCCATATGGTTGTTGACGAAGAAATGCCGTGGCACGTACAGCATCGGCAGGGCGTCGCTGGTCCAGACACCGGTCTCGCTGTCGACTTCGATAGGCAATTGCGGGGCGATCTTAGCCATGGAAACTTAACTCCATAAAAAATGTTCGATTCGATCAAAAGCCGCGTTGGCTCATGCTTTTATAAACAGCCGCTGTGAGTGCTGTTGGGTCGCAGCGATCGGCGCGCGCAGTAGGCCCCAGCAGTGCTCACTCGCCCCAGACGTCCTTGAGGACACTGACCCAGTTCTCGCCCATGATCTTGCGCACCACGCGCTCGGGGTGGCCGCGCTTGAGCAAGGTCTCGGTGAGGTTGGGGAACTCGCCCACAGTGCGAATGCCCAGCGGGTTGATGATCTTGCCGAAGTTGGTCAGGCGACGGGCGTAGCCCTTGTCGTGGGTCAGGTACTCGAAGAAGTCCTGGCCGTGACCCTGGGTGAAGTCGGTGCCAATGCCGATGGCGTCTTCACCGACGATGTTCATGGTGTACTCGATGGCTTCGGCGTAGTCGTCGATGGTCGAATCGATGCCCTTGGCCAGGAACGGCGCAAACATGGTCACGCCAACGAAGCCGCCGTGGTCGGCGATGAACTTCAGTTCTTCATCAGACTTGTTGCGCGGGTGTTCTTTGAGGCCCGAAGGCAGGCAGTGCGAGTAGCAGACGGGCTTTTTCGATTCGAGGATGACCTCTTCAGAGGTCTTGGAACCGACGTGGGACAGGTCGCACATGATGCCGACACGGTTCATCTCAGCGACGATCTCGCGGCCAAAGCCCGACAGGCCGCCATCGCGCTCGTAGCAACCGGTGCCGACCAGGTTCTGGGTGTTGTAGCACATCTGCACGATGCCCACGCCCAGCTGCTTGAACACGTCGACGTAGGCGATCTGGTCTTCGAAGGCGTGAGCGTTCTGGAAGCCGAAGAGGATGCCGGTCTTGCCCAGCTCCTTGGCCTTGCGGATGTCGGCGGTGGTGCGCACCGGCATCACCAGGTCGCTGTTGTCACGAATCAGCTTCTGGCTGGAGGCGATGTTGTCGACGGTGGCCTTGAACCCCTCCCAAACCGACACCGTGCAGTTGGCGGCCGTCAGGCCGCCTTTGCGCATGTCTTCGAACAGCTCGCGGTTCCACTTGGCGATGATCAGGCCATCGATGACGATGCTGTCGGCGTGTAATTCGGCTGGGCTCATCAGGCTGTCCCCTTTTATTGACTTGGTCTGCGCCGAACGTTGTGTCGGCGCTTTGGGGCCAGCATATGCCTGCGCGACCGGGGAGCCGGATGCAAAAACGACAGGGGGTTTGCCGAAAGCGTCAATCCGCGACAAGTGCCCTGCGCCGCACCCTGCGGTGTTGAGAGCGACTCTCGATAAGGGCATTTTCTGAACTTGATGAACATTTCGTCAGAGAGCTATCGTCCGCAGCCGGGCTGAGCGAGAATCAGCCCCGATTGCTCAGCCGGGTGAGGAGAAAACCGATGAAATCAATGGCATGGCTGGTTCTGACGGCCGTTGCGCTAGGCGCCCACGCCGGCGAGGAAGAAAGCACACCTTGCGATAATGTCGACAGCGACCAGCAAGGTTATGCGTGTGCGGCCTATAACAAGCAGACCGCCGAGCGTGAACTGAAAGCGGCGTTCGACGATTTGATTCAGCGCATTCGCGACCAGTATCCAGATGAAGGCGAGAAGGTCGAGGCGTTGACGGCCCGTTTCCAGGCTGCCGAGACCCTGTGGACGCAAGTGCGTGATGCCGACTGCAAGGTCGAGACCTATGCCGAGAAACAGGGCACCAAGGCGTTCCAGGCGGCTTGGGATACCTGTGTGGCGCAGCGTAGCGATGATCGCTCGGAGTATCTGCAGTCTATTGGTCAGCAGTAGGCTGCGCTGACGCTATCGCGGGGCAAGCCCCACGTACTACCGACCCTGCGTGGGAGCGGGCTTGCCCCGCGATAGCGTCAGTGCAGACCACGGGTATCTCATGACACCGCACTGACCTGCCGATCCTCGCGCGGACAGCAGGCAAACCTGGCCCGATAACAGCGGGTGAAATACGACGCCGATTCAAACCCACAGGCAATGCTCACCTCCAGCACGCTCATGTCGGTCTGGCGTAACAACTGCCTGGCCTTGTCCAAGCGCAGGCGCAAGTAAAACCCGCTTGGGGTATCTTCCAGGTGCAGCTTGAACAGCCGCTCCAACTGGCGCCGGGTAATCTGCACCGCTTCGGCCAGCACCTGGGTATTGAGCGGCTGCTCGGTATTGCGCTCCATCTCGCCAATCACCTTGACCAGCTTCTTGTTGCTGATCCCATAGCGTGAGGCGATCTGCATGCGCTGGTGATCCTGGCGCGGGCGAATCCGCCCAAGCACGAACTGCTCGGACACCTGCACCGCCAATTCACTGCCATGGGCCTGGGCGATCAGGTCGAGCATCAGGTCAATCGAGGCGGTGCCGCCGGCACAGGTAATCCGCCGCCTATCTATTTCGAACAGCTCCTGCGTCGCCTGCAAACGCGGATAGCGTTCCTTGAACGCCTCCAACGCCTCCCAATGCAAGGTGGCTCGGTGGCCATCGAGCAAGCCCGCCTCCGCCAGCAGCATGGCCCCGGTATCGATCCCGCCCAGAATCACCCCGTCATGATCGAAGCGGCGCAAGCCTTGTTGCAGCCCAGGCCCAAAATGCGCCAAAGGGTCGAAGCCCGCCACCACCAGCAGCATCCTCCCCGGCGCCTCTTGCGCCAGCGCCGCATCGGCATTCACCGACATGCCATTGCTGGCCTGCACAGCTCCGCCGTCTAAGCTGAGCACGCGCCAGTGGTACAGCGGCCCACGAAAGCGATTGGCCACGCGCAGCGGTTCCACGGCGCTGATAAAGCCCATCGCCGAAAAGCCCGGCAGCAACAAAAAGTGGATGGTGTCCGGCATCGAATGCTCCACGACAAAAGGTGGTCGCTTGGGTGCAAGTGTTGGTCGCCAGGGTGCGAATTTCCACCCCGTACGCCGCGTAGCTTATTCACACGGCCCGCAGAGGCCGCCCACCATAACAATATGCACTGCCGATGGAGAGCCACCATGCACAGCTTGATCCGCCGCAGCCTGTTATCCCTCGCCCTCACCAGCACCTTGGCAAGCCCAGTATTCGCCGCGGAACCTGCGGTCTGTCAGAAGGTGCGCCTGGGCGTGGTCAACTGGACCGACGTCATCGCCACCAGCGCCATGGCCCAGGTGCTGCTCGATGGCCTGGGTTACCAGACCAAGCAGACCAGCGCCTCGCAGCAGATCATCTTTGCCGGTATCCGCGACAAGCGCCTGGACATGTTCCTCGGCTACTGGAACCCGATCATGAACCAGACCATCACCCCATTCGTCGAGGCCAAGCAGGTCAAGGTGCTGGCGGAGCCGAGCCTGAGCGATGCGCGGGCGACCCTCGCGGTGCCCAAGTACCTGGCTGACAAAGGCCTGAAGCGCTTTGCCGACATTCACAAGTTCGACAAAGAGCTGGGCGGCAAGATCTACGGCATCGAGCCAGGCTCGGGGGCCAATACCCAGATCAAGGCGATGATCGCCAAGAACCAGTTCAATCTCGGCAAGTTCCAGCTGGTCGAGTCCAGCGAAGCCGGCATGCTCGCTGCCGTCGACCGCGCTGTGCGGCGCAAGGAA
The DNA here is from genome assembly GCF_051129895.1 of Pseudomonas sp. Je.1.5.c. Taxonomy (NCBI): domain Bacteria; kingdom Pseudomonadati; phylum Pseudomonadota; class Gammaproteobacteria; order Pseudomonadales; family Pseudomonadaceae; genus Pseudomonas; species Pseudomonas sp. Je.1.5.c. The sequence goes on along the minus strand of NZ_JBCPSP010000005.1, from coordinate 154,265 downwards.
GCGGTGGTGTTCTTCGGTTGGGCGCCGCACCCGATGAACGTCAACATCGACCTGGTCTACCTGGGTGACAGCCAGGATGCCCTGGGCCCGGACGAAGGCCGCGCCACGGTGTGGACGGTCACTGCGCCGGACTACGCCGAACGCTGCCCGAACGCCAGCCGGCTGCTGGCCAACCTGACCTTCAGCGCCGAGGACGAGAGCCGCATGATGCAGCCGCTGCTCGACCACAAGGACGCCCTGGAGTCGGCCCGCCAGTGGCTCAAAGACCACCCCGAAGACAAGGCGCGCTGGCTCGAAGGCGTGACCACCTTCGACGGCAAGCCTGCGGCGGACAACCTCAAGCTCACTGCCAACTGACCGTTCGCCATCGCGGGTCAAGCCCGCTCCCACGAGCGAACCCCAGGGTGACGCTCACACAGCGACCGCGTGGGAGCGGGCTTGCCCCGCGATGAGGCCACTACTGACACCCCCATTTCATCGTCGCCCTGCAGCCACGAAATGCCTCGACACGCCTGAAGGAAACCAACATGAACCACGACATCATCATCACCTGTGCCCTCACCGGCGCCGGCGACACCGTAGCCAAAAGCCACCTGGTCCCCGTCACGCCCAAACAGATCGCCGAAGCTGCCGTCGAAGCCGCCAAGGCTGGCGCCACTGTGGTCCACTGCCACGTCCGCGACCCGCAAACCGGCCGCTTCAGCCGTGACGTCAACTTGTACCGCGAAGTCATGGAGCGCATCCGCGAAGCCGACATCGACATCATCGTCAACCTCACCGCCGGCATGGGCGGCGACCTGGAAATCGGCCCCGGCGAACGCCCCATGGAATTCGGCCCAGGCACCGACCTGATCGGCCCACTGGAGCGCCTGGCCCACGTCGAAGCGCTGCTGCCGGAAATCTGCACCCTCGACTGCGGCACGCTCAACTTCGGCGATGGCAACGCCATCTACGTCTCCACCCCCGCGCAGCTGCGCGCCGGAGCCAAGCGCATCACAGAACTGGGGGTCAAGGCCGAGCTGGAAATCTTCGACACCGGCCACCTGTGGTTCGCCAAACAGATGATCAAGGAAGGCCTGCTCGACGATCCGCTGTTCCAGCTGTGCCTGGGCATCCCCTGGGGCGCGCCGGCCGATACCACCACCATGAAAGCCATGGTCGACAACTTGCCACAAGGCGCGACCTGGGCCGGTTTCGGCATCGGTCGCATGCAGATGCCGATGGCCGCCCAGGCGGTGCTGCTCGGCGGTAACGTGCGGGTCGGGCTGGAAGACAACCTGTACTTGGACAAGGGCGTACTGGCCAGCAACGGCCAGCTGGTCGAGCGCGCGGTGGAGATCGTCAGCCGACTCGGTGCCCGCGCCCTGACCCCGGCAGAAGGTCGGGAAAAAATGAATCTCAAGCGCCGTTGATGCCATTGGCAGCAGGCCTGCCCTTGAAACAGACAGCGCGCAGATGGCACCGGCTGCGCCGGTGTTCGCGGGCAAGCCCGCTCCCACAGGATTAGCGTCAAGCCAAATTTCTCTGTTTACCCTGAGGACTCGACATGCCTTTCATCACCGAGATCAAAACCTTCGCTGCGCTGGGCAGTGGCGTCATCGGCAGTGGCTGGGTTGCCCGGGCGCTTGCCCACGGCCTGGACGTGATCGCCTGGGACCCGGCGCCCGGCGCCGAAGCGGCCCTGCGCCAGCGCATCGCCAATGCTTGGCCGGCACTGGAGAAACAAGGCCTGGCCCCCGGCGCGGCGCAGCAGCGCCTACGCTTTGTGCCCACCATCGAGGAATGCGTGCGCGATGCCGATTTCATCCAGGAAAGCGCCCCAGAGCGGCTGGAGCTGAAACTGGAACTGCATGCCAAGATCAGCGCTGCGGCCAAGCCCAATGCGATCATTGCTTCGAGCACTTCGGGACTGCTGCCGAGCGAGTTCTACGAGTCCGCGACTCACCCCGAGCGCTGCGTGGTTGGCCATCCGTTCAACCCGGTATACCTGTTGCCGCTGGTCGAAATCGTTGGCGGCCGCAACACCGCACCCCAAGCCATCGAGGCGGCGAAAACCATCTACACCGCCCTTGGCATGCGCCCGCTGCATGTGCGCAAGGAAGTCCCAGGTTTTATCGCCGACCGCCTGCTCGAAGCACTCTGGCGCGAGGCCTTGCACCTGGTTAACGATGGTGTGGCGACCACCGGTGAAATCGACGACGCGATCCGCTTCGGCGCGGGCCTGCGCTGGTCGTTCATGGGCACCTTCCTGACCTACACCCTGGCAGGCGGCGACGCCGGGATGCGTCATTTCATGGCCCAGTTCGGCCCTGCCCTGCAGCTGCCTTGGACCTACCTCCCAGCGCCACAGCTGACCGACCAACTGATCGACGATGTGGTCGATGGCACCGCCGAGCAACAAGGCGAACGCAGCATCGCTGCACTTGAGCGCTATCGTGATGACTGCCTGCTGGCGGTGCTCGATGCGGTCAAGACCACCAAGGCCAAGCACGGCATGGCTTTCGGCGAGTGAGGAGACAACCATGCCGGCACTGATCACCTATCGCACCCCAGTGTTGCAGGACTGGGTCGACTACAACGGCCACCTGCGCGATGCCTATTACCTGCTGATCTTCAGCTACGCCACCGATGCGCTGATGGAGCGTATCGGCCTGGACGCCGACAGCCGTGGTCAGAGCGGGCACTCGCTGTTCACCCTGGAGGCGCATATCAACTACCTGCATGAGGTGAAGCTCGCCAGCGAGGTGTGGGTGCAGACGCAGATTATCGGGTTCGATCGCAAGCGCCTGCACCTGTATCACAGCCTGCACCGGGCCGGCTTCGACGAGGCCCTGGCGGCCAGCGAGCAGATGCTGCTGCATGTGGACCTGGCAGGGCCGAAGTCGGCGCCGTTCGCTGAGCTCAGCCTGGCACGGTTGCAAGCGCTAGTAGACGAACAGCAGGACCTGCCCGCTGCACAATTCGCCGGCCGGGTGATAAAACTCCCAAGCTAAAACATTCACCTGCCCCAAAAAATAACCCCGCAAAGCCGTGAGCTAGCGGGGCCAAGAGCGAGCAACATCCACCGTGACGTGCGAGGGTGACCAAACCCTGCGTTGCCGTGAATGACCCCAGTGTGCTGACTTCCCAGGCAATTGATTTAGCCGGGAACGACCTGTTCTTAGCCAAAGCAGTCATTGCGACATTCTGTCCTTGCCGGTACGCGGGGTTGGTCACAGAATCGACTGACAATCACAGCAGCACTCTCTTAGCGATAAAAGGGACAACAGCCATGATGCATGCGGATTTGATTGATCAGGACGACCTGTTGGGCCACCTGCGCGCGCGGGGCTTCGACATTCCGGCCGGGGCCAGTGCCGAACAGGCCTGCGAAGCGGTGGTGCGCGGGCTGACCGAGCCTAATGCGCGAGCGCTCAAGGGCATGGTCGAGCAGATGTATACCGGTAGCGCGACGATTCTGCCGGCGGTACGCCAAGCAATCGAGCAGCAGCTGCTGCCAGCATTGGCGCAGTACAGCAAGCGCGCTTGAGGATTTGCGAGGGCTGCGCCCTCGTTCGCGGGCAAGCCCGCTCCCACAGGGTGCGCGCAGATCTGAAGCCTGCGCAATTTCTGTAGGAGCGGCGGTTGGTGTTATTGACTACAAACCCTGAAACCGCCTCCGGCTCCTGTGGAAGCGGGCGTGCCCGCGAAAGGCACGACGCGCAGTCAGAGCCTCACACTGGCAAACGTCGACTCGTTGCGCGCCTGGCTGAGTGCGGCCAACGGCCCGCTGTGCGGTGACAGCGCCATGGCCTGCGGGATCGGCATCATCGCCACCTGCTGGGCGGTGTTGGAGCCAACGCGCTCATCGCGCGGCGGAATGCCGAAGTACTCGCGGTAGCACTTGGAGAAGTGCGGCGTGGAGACGAAGCCACACACCGAGGCCACTTCGATGATCGACATCGGCGTCTGCTTGAGCAGCTGACGGGCGCGGATCAGTCGCAGCTTGAGGTAGTAGCGCGATGGCGAGCAGTGCAGATATTTCTGGAACAACCGCTCGAGCTGCCGGCGCGATACCGCCACATACACCGCGAGCTCGTCGAGATCGATCGGCTCCTCAAGGTTAGCCTCCATCAGCGCCACGATCTCCTGCAACTTCGGCTGATTGGTGCCGAGCATGTGCTTGAGCGGTACGCGCTGGTGATCTTGCTCATTGCGGATGCGCTCGTAGACGAACATCTCGGAGATGGCTGCCGACAGTTCGCGACCATGATCGCGGCTGATCAGGTGCAGCATCATGTCCAGCGGCGCAGTGCCGCCAGAGCTGGTGAAGCGGTTGCGGTCGAGGGTGAACAGGCGGGTGCTCATGTTGACCCGCGGGAAGGCTTCCTGCATCGATGCCAGGCATTCCCAGTGCACGCTGCAATCAAAGCCATCGAGCAGACCAGCACAGGCCAGCGCCCAGCTGCCGGTACACACCGCACCCAGGCGGCGCGACTGGCGGGCCTGGGCTTGCAGCCAGGTGACATGCTCGCGGGTGACGGTGCGCTGGATACCGACTCCGCCGCAGACGATCACGGTATCGATCGGCGGCGCGCTGTGCATCGCTGCATCAGGGGTGATCTGCAAACCGTCACTGGCCCAGACCTGGCCGCCATCGACCGTCAGGGTGTGCCAGCGATACAGCTCGCGACCGGAGAGTTGGTTGGCCATGCGCAGCGGCTCGACGGCCGATGCCAGGGAAATCAGGGTGAAGTTGTCCAGCAGGAGAAATCCGATGGACTGGGGTGCTGTGCGGTTCTGGGTTTGGGTCCCGGAGGTGTACGACGTCATCGCGATTTCTCCTCACACAAATGCAGGGTGTGCCTCAGGCGGGCACTGTTCTTGTAATGGCCCCAGTTCGTTTGCGGGGGCTTTGCCAATTCCAACGCAAATGGCATGCCTGAAATTGAACGCGCATCCAACAAAATCCAAAAACGACCTTCTAGGCCTGTGGATCCACAGTTTTCCTACAGCGCTGTAAGATGCTCAAACTTGCGTTGTAGGGCTTTTCCTTCGTAACAGTGAGCATTTCGGTAGCAGTGCCTGGGTACATATCAGTGAGCGACATGTGGCCCTGTCACCGCACCAGTATCAGCCTGCTGCACAGTTAAGTTGAAAATGCTGATGACCGGCGCACCAAATTGAGGCGGGTTGATTTCAGCGTGTAACCCAATCGCGGGCAAGCCCACTCCTACAGGGGTTACACCGAACCCTGCAGGAGCGGCCTTGCCCGCGAATCGCAAGCGCGACAGGGTCGCAGATCAACACTCGATCGCACTGACGGCGAGGCCGCCACGCGAGGTTTCCTTGTATTTGTCATGCATGTCGGCGCCGGTATCGCGCATGGTGCGGATGACCTGGTCGAGCGAAATGAAGTGCTCGCCGTCTCCGCGCAGGGCCATCTGCACGGCGTTGATCGCCTTGACTGCGGCAATCGCGTTGCGCTCGATACACGGCACCTGAACCAACCCGCCAACCGGGTCGCAGGTCAGCCCCAGGTTGTGCTCCAAGGCAATTTCAGCGGCGTTCTCCAATTGCCCCGGCGTGGCGCCGAGCACCTGGGCCAAGCCTGCGGCAGCCATGGCGCAGGCCGAACCGACCTCCCCCTGACAGCCCACTTCAGCACCGGAAATCGAAGCGTTCTTCTTGCACAGGATGCCCACCGCTGCGGCGCCGAGGAAGAAGTCCACCACGTTGCTGTCATCGACCACGTCGGAGAAGCGCATGTAGTAGTGCAGCACCGCCGGGATGATCCCCGCTGCGCCATTGGTGGGCGCAGTGACCATGCGCCCGCCTGCGGCGTTTTCTTCGTTGACCGCCAGGGCAAACAGGTTGACCCACTCCATCGCGCTCATGGTCGAGCCGATCACGTTGGGTTTGCCGATCTCTTGCAGGCTGCGGTGCAGCTTGGCCGCACGCCGGCGCACATTGAGCCCGCCGGGCAGCAGGCCCTCGTGCTTGAGGCCGTTGCTCACGCACGCCTGCATGGCGTCCCAGAGCGTGAGCAGGCCGGCGCGGATCTCGGCTTCGCTGCGCCAGACCCGCTCGTTTGCCATCATCAATTGCGACACGCTGAGGTCGTTTTGCTTGCACAGGCGCAGCAGCTCGGCGGCGCTGTTGAAATCGTAGGGCAGCACCGTCTGGTCGGCATCCAGCACGCCACTGGCCGCTTGCGCGGCATCGACCACGAAGCCGCCGCCGACCGAGTAGTAGGTGTCCTGGTGCAGCTCGCCGTGCTCACCCTCGGCGATCAAGGTCATGGCGTTGGGGTGATACGGCAGGTTCTGCTCGAGTAGCTGCATGTCGCGGGCCCAGATGAACTCGATGGGCAGGCGGTTATCCAGCTTGAGGATATTGGTTTCGCGCAGGTCGGCGATGCGCGGGACGATCTGGCTCGGGTCGATGGCGTCCGGCCATTCGCCCATCAGGCCCATGATGGTGGCGTTATCGGTGCCATGACCGACCCCGGTGGCGGACAACGAGCCATACAGGCGCACCTCGATACGTCGCACCTGCTCCAGCTCGCCACGCTCACGCAGGCCCTGGACGAACAGCGCGCCGGCGCGCATGGGGCCGACGGTGTGGGAGCTGGAGGGCCCGACACCGATCTTGAACAGGTCGAACACGCTGATGGCCATTGTCGAATCACCTCTTGATGGGCTTGTCTGGCCGCGCCATGTGGGCGGCCCCGCAGCTGCTAGTCTGAAACCGGCGAGCTGCCGCTAATGCACGCATCATCGGGCTTTTACCTTCCCCTTCGCCGTCTGCAACCGACGTACTTTTGTCCGACCGCGCCGCACTGATCCGGCCCTGTTTGCGCCGCTTTCGGGCGATCGGATGACGTAAAAACGCGGCCGTAGGGGTGGAAAAATCCATATGCGACATCGCCCGTACTGGAAGCGACCCATCCTGTACTGGTTACGACCCTACCAGTAGGCGATTGCCCAACGCTGGAGGATTATCGAAAGCGACTCGTATTGCACGGCCTCGCATCCTGCCCTCTGCAGGCCTGGTTGACCGGACCCTGAGAAAGCCCGGCAACCCTCGCGAACCCGAAGAAAAAACTACAGGAGTCCATCCATGAAAGGTTCACCCTCGCTGTTGCTGGTCGCGTTGCTTGCCGCACCGTTGCTGGCTCAGGCCGCCGAACCCGAACAGTGTCAGACGGTACGTTTCTCGGATGTCGGCTGGACCGACATCACCGTGACCACCGCCGTGACCAGCGTCGTGCTCGAAGCCCTGGGCTACAAGACCCACACCACCATGATCTCGGTACCGGTGACCTACAAGTCGCTGGCGGCCGGCAAGGATTTGGACGTGTTCCTCGGCAACTGGATGCCAACCATGGAGAACGACATCAAGCAGTACCGCGACGCCGGCACCGTCGAGACCGTGCGGGCCAATCTGGAAAACGCCAAGTACACCCTGGCAGTACCGCAGGCGCTGTACGACAAGGGTCTGAAGGATTTCGCCGACATTGCCAAGTTCAAGAAAGAACTCGACGGCAAGATCTACGGCATCGAGCCGGGCAACGACGGCAACCGCACCATCCAGAGCATGATCGACAAGGACGCCTTCGGCCTGAAAAGCGCCGGTTTCAAGATCGTCCAATCCAGTGAGGCGGGCATGCTCTCGCAGGTGGATCGCGCGCAGAAACGCGGCGAAGCGGTGGTGTTCCTCGGTTGGGAACCGCACCCGATGAACAAGCGCTTCAAGATGCAGTACCTGACCGGTGGCGACGAGTTCTTCGGCCCTGACTTGGGCAAGGCGACGGTACTGACCAATACCCGCAAGGGCTATGCACAGGAGTGCAGCAACGTTGGCCAGTTGCTGAAGAACCTGTCGTTTACCCTCGACATGGAAAGCGAGCTGATGGGCAAGGTCCTGGACGACAAGCAAAAGCCCGACGCGGCCGCCAAGGCGTGGCTTAAAAACAACCCGCAAGTGCTCGACACCTGGCTGGCCGGGGTGACGACCGTGGACGGCAAACCGGGCTTGGAGGCGGCCAAGGCAAAGCTTGCGCAGTAACGCAGTAGCAGTAGGCACTACCTCGCAGCGGCACCGTGGCCGCTGCGGACTGATTCCAATCTATGCAGGTGGAAGCTCGCTATCATGCTCATTGATCAGAAAATACCCCTGGGACAGTACATCGCGTCGTTCGTCGAATGGCTGACCCAGAACGGCGCCGAGTATTTTGACGCCATCGCCCAAGGCCTGGAATTCATGATCCATGGGGTCACCAGTGCCCTGACCTGGTTCAACCCCCTCGTCCTTATTGCCCTGTTCGCTGCCCTGGCTCACCTGATCCAGCGCAAATGGGCGCTCACCGCCTTCGTCGCCCTGTCGTTCCTGCTGATCCTCAACCTGGGGTACTGGCAGGAAACCATGGAGACCCTGGCCCAAGTGACCTTCGCCACGGTGGTGTGCGTGGCCATCGGCGTGCCACTGGGCATCCTTGCCGCGCACAAGCCGATGTTCTACACCGCCATGCGCCCGGTGCTCGACCTGATGCAGACAGTGCCGACCTTCGTCTACCTGATCCCGACCCTGACCCTGTTTGGCCTGGGGGTAGTGCCGGGGCTGATCTCGACCGTGGTGTTCGCCATTGCCGCGCCAATCCGCCTGACCTACCTGGGCATTTGCGACGTGCCGCAAGAGCTGCTCGATGCCGGCAAGGCCTTTGGCTGCTCGCGCCGCCAATTGCTGACTCGCATCGAACTACCCCACGCGATGCCGAGCATCGCCGCGGGCGTAACCCAATGCATCATGCTGTCGCTGTCGATGGTGGTGATCGCCGCCCTGGTAGGCGCCGATGGCCTGGGCAAACCTGTAGTCAACGCACTGAACACCGCCGATATCTCCCTCGGCTTCGAAGCGGGCCTGGCGATCGTGCTGCTGGCGATCATGCTCGACCGTATCTGCAAGCAACCGGAAGTCACGGTAAGGGGTGAGGCATGAGCATCATTCGATTCGAAGACGTCGACGTCATCTTCTCCAACAAGCCGCGCGAGGCCCTGGCGCTGCTCGACAAAGGCCTGAGCCGCGAGCAGATCCTCAAGCAGACTGGCCTGGTGGTCGGGGTGGAAAAAGCCAACCTGGACATCAACAAAGGCGAGATCTGCGTGCTGATGGGCTTGTCTGGCTCCGGCAAATCGAGCCTGCTGCGCTGCATCAACGGCCTCAACACCGTCAGCCGCGGCAAGCTGTTCGTCGAGCACGAAGGCAACCACATCGACATCGCCCACTGCACCCCGGCCGAGCTGAAGATGATGCGCACCAAGCGCATTGCCATGGTGTTCCAGAAGTTCGCCCTGATGCCTTGGCTGACGGTGCGCGAGAACATCAGCTTTGGCCTGGAGATGCAGGGCCGGCCGGAAAAAGAGCGGCGCAAGCTGGTTGATGAAAAGCTTGAGCTGGTGGGCCTGACCCAGTGGCGCAACAAGAAGCCCGACGAGCTGTCCGGCGGCATGCAGCAACGCGTGGGCCTGGCCCGGGCACTGGCGATGGATGCCGATATCCTGCTGATGGACGAACCGTTCTCGGCACTAGACCCGCTGATCCGCCAAGGTTTGCAGGACGAACTGCTGGAGCTGCAGCGCAAGCTGAGCAAGACCATCGTGTTCGTCAGCCACGACCTGGACGAGGCGCTCAAGCTCGGCAGCCGCATCGCCATCATGAAAGATGGACGGATCATCCAGTACAGCAAGCCTGAGGAGATCGTGCTCAACCCTGCCGACGAGTATGTACGCACCTTCGTCGCCCATACCAACCCACTCAACGTACTGTGCGGGCGCAGCCTGATGCGCACGCTGGACAAGTGCAAGCGGATCAATGGTTCGGTGTGCCTGGATCCGGGTGGTGATTCGTGGCTGGACCTGGGTGAAGGCAATTCACTCAAGCGTGCGCGCCAGGGCCAGAATGGCCTGGATATGCAGAACTGGGCGCCGGGGCAGGCCGTTGAGGGGCTGGATCGCAAACCGACCCTGGTGCATGCGGATATCGGCATGCGCGAAGCGCTGCAGATTCGCTATCAGACGGGGAACAAGCTGGTGTTGCAGGAGAACGACAAGGTGGTCGGGATTCTGGGCGATACCGAGCTTTACCACGCGCTGCTGGGCAAGAATCACGGCTGATGCCCGTGGGAAACGGGCGCGTGGGAGCTTCGTGGGAGCGGGCTTGCCCCGCGATAGCGATGGTGAATGTTCCACTGCAATCGCGGGGCAAGCCCGCTCCCACGCGCCAGCTCCCACGCAGCCCGCTCCCACCCAGTAGATCTTACGCCCCACCCCGCGCAGTAGCTCCCACGAAGCAGCTGCGACGCACCCCACCCACGTAGCAGTCGCACTGCATAGCGCTCTTGCGAGCGCTATGCAGGTGTCTTAGCGAACGACGATCCCGCGCGCAGCCATGTAGGCCTTGGCCTCAGGCACGGTGTACTCGCCGAAGTGGAAGATACTCGCCGCCAACACCGCGCTGGCATGCCCTTCCAGAATCCCGTCAGCCAAGTGCTGCAGATTACCCACACCTCCCGAAGCGATCACCGGAATCCCCAGCGCATCGCTGATGGCGCGGGTCACGCCCAGATCGAAGCCATTTTTCATGCCGTCCTGATCCATGCTGGTCAGCAGGATCTCACCGGCACCCAGGCCTTCCATCTTCTTCGCCCATTCCACCGCGTCCAATCCGGTCGGCTTGCGCCCACCATGGGTGAAGATCTCCCAGCGCGGCGCTTCGCCCGGCGCGGACACCTTCTTGGCATCGATGGCAACCACAATGCACTGCGAACCAAAGCGCTGCGCAGCCTCGCCGACGAACTCCGGATTGAACACCGCAGCGGTGTTGATCGAGACCTTGTCGGCACCGGCATTGAGCAGGTTGCGGATGTCTTGCACGGTACGTACGCCACCGCCGACGGTCAGCGGGATGAACACCTGGCTGGCCATGCGCTCGACGGTATGCAGGGTGGTGTCACGGCCATCGACGCTGGCGGTGATGTCGAGGAAGGTGATCTCGTCGGCACCCTGTTCATCGTACCGACGCGCGATCTCAACCGGATCACCGGCATCGCGGATGTTCTCGAACTTGACGCCCTTGACCACCCGGCCGTTGTCCACGTCCAGGCAAGGGATGATGCGCTTGGCCAGTGCCATGTCGTGTCCTCAGCCTTGGTAGGTGTCGCAGAAGGCCTGGGCCTCGGCGACGTCCAGAGTACCTTCGTAGATCGCCCGGCCGGTGATGGCGCCGATGATGCCAGGGGCCTTGGCGTCGAGCAGGGCCTTGATGTCACCCAGGTTGTGGATGCCGCCGGAGGCGATCACCGGGATCTGGGTGGCTTCGGCCAGGGCCTTGGTGAAAGGCACGTTGCAGCCCTGCATCATGCCGTCCTTGGCGATGTCGGTGTAGACGATCGCCGAGACGCCATCGGCCTCGAAACGCTTGGCCAGGTCGATGACCTGCACCGAGCTGACTTCGGCCCAACCATCGGTGGCGACGAAGCCGTCTTTGGCATCCAGACCAACGATGACCTTGCCCGGGAAGGCCTTGCATGCCTCGGCGACGAACTCAGGCTGCTTGACCGCCTTGGTGCCGATAATCACGTAGCTGACGCCGGCCTTGACGTAGTGCTCGATGGTTTCCAGCGAGCGGATGCCGCCGCCGATCTGGATCGGCAGGTTCGGGTAGCGCTTGGCGATGGCAGTCACCACTTCGCCATTGACTGGCTGGCCTTCGAAGGCGCCATTGAGGTCGACCAGGTGCAGGCGACGGCAGCCACCCTCAACCCATTTGGCGGCCATGCTCACCGGGTCATCGGAGAACACCGTGGAGTCTTCCATGCGGCCTTGGCGCAGGCGTACGCAGGCACCATCCTTGAGATCGATAGCGGGGATAATCAGCATCTTGGGAACCTGTCTAATCGGTGGATTTCAGGGCTTCTCTAACGCCCACAGGTCGCTTTCGATGCTCTCGAACCGCTCCTTGAGGTGCAGCTGAACATCGGCAATCGCCCTGTTGTAGTAGTGGGGTGCAATTTCCTTGCTGAACAGGTCAAGGACCTCGGCCACCTCGAACGACCCCAGCTCAAGCTCGAAGCGGTCTTCCAGGAAGCGCTTGAGCGTGTCGAGCGCTTCGCGCTCCTGCTCGGGGGCCAGGGTAATGATCGGGGCCTTGGTCCGCGACTTGCTCATTTACCAGCGCCCATCCCAGGCGACGAAGTTCTGCAGCAGCTGCAAGCCATGGGTATGGCTCTTCTCCGGATGGAACTGCACGGCAAATCGCGAGCCCTCGGCCAGCGCTGCGGCAAAGTCGACGCCATAGTGGCCGCGACCGACCACTTGGGCGGGCTTGCCTGCATGGATGTAGTAGCTGTGGACGAAGTAGAAGCGGGCACGATCGGGGATGTCATGCCACAGCGGATGCTCGACCGCATGGCTGACTTCGTTCCAACCCATGTGCGGCACCTTCAGGTGCTCGCCACCTTCTTGCAGGTCTTTGCCGAAGAAGCGCACCTGGCCAGGGAACAGGCCGATGCAATCGACGCCGTCGTTCTCTTCACTGTGTTCGAGTAGCGCTTGCATACCGACACAGATACCGAGGAACGGCCGGTCCTGGCTGACTTCGCGCACCAGGCTGTCAAAGCCCAGGCGGCGGATCTCGGCCATGCAGTCGCGAATCGCGCCGACACCTGGGAACACCACCCGGTCGGCCTCGCGGATCACCGCTGCGTCGCTGGTGACCAGCACCTTGCCAGCGCCAACGTGCTCAAGCGCCTTGGCCACCGAGTGCAGGTTGCCCATGCCATAGTCGATTACGGCTACCGTCTGCATTTACAGGCATCCCTTGGTCGACGGCATCTGCCCGGCCATGCGCTCGTCCTGGGTCACGGCCATGCGCAGCGCGCGGCCGAAGGCCTTGAACACGGTCTCGATCTGGTGGTGGGTGTTGTGCCCACGCAGGTTGTCGATGTGCAGGGTCACCAGGGCATGGTTGACGAAGCCTTGGAAGAATTCCTGGAACAGGTCGACATCGAAACCGCCAACCGAGGCGCGGGTGTACGGCACATGCATCTGCAGGCCTGGGCGGCCGGAGAAGTCGATGACCACGCGCGACAACGCTTCGTCCAGCGGCACGTAGGCATGGCCGTAGCGATAGATGCCTTTCTTGTCACCGATGGCCTGGGCGAATGCCTGGCCGAGGGTGATGCCGACGTCTTCGACAGTGTGGTGATCATCGATGTGCAGGTCGCCCTTGCACTCGATGTCCAGATCGATCAGCCCATGCCGGGCGATCTGGTCGAGCATGTGTTCAAGGAAAGGCACACCGATATCGAATCGGGCCTTGCCACTGCCATCGAGGTTGATCGAGGCCTTCACCTGGGTTTCCAGGGTATTGCGCTCGACGGAAGCCTTACGTTCGACCATCACCAGCTCCGCAAAATCATTGGGCGAAAAGGCTGCCATTATAGGCCTAGAACGCGCCCGCTTGAAACGCGGATGACATATGGCTGTGCAAAGCAGCGCGGGGCAAGCCCGCTGCCACGCCGTCACTCCAGAGCTGAAGCGCAACGTGGCAGCGGGCTTGCCCCGCGATAGAGCTGCTGCTGTCTACATCAATGGAACAGCACAGCGGTCTTCTGCAAGGTCACCCAGATGCCCCAGGCCAGCGGAATTACCACCACGGCCCACGCCACCAGCACCAGCGGCAGGCTGCCCGGCGCCGCATGCCATTCCAGCGAACGCGCGCCATCGGCGCCCTTGTCATGGCTCAGCGCACGCTCAGCGGCGAGTTCTGCATCAGTCATGAAGTACTTGTCCGCCACCGGCCGCACCAGCGCATTGCAGATAAAGCCCAGCACCAGCAGGCCTGCGAGGATGTACAAGGTCATGTCGTAGGCCGCAGCCCGCTCCACACCCGCCGCCAGCTGCGATTCACGCAGATAGGTGATCAGCACCGGCCCAAGCACGCCCGCCGCCGCCCAGGCAGTCAGCAGACGACCATGGATCGCACCGACCATCTGCGTACCGAACAGGTCCGCCAAGTACGCCGGCACCGTGGCGAAGCCGCCGCCATACATCGACAGGATGATGCAGAACGCAGCGACGAACAGCGCCACGTTGCCCAGGTGGCCCATGTTCGGCACCAGGCTGTAGAGGCCCACGCCCAGGGCGAAGAAGGCGAAGTAGGTGTTCTTGCGACCAATGTAGTCGGAGAACGACGCCCAGAAGAACCGCCCACCAATGTTGAACAGGCTCAACAGGCCGGTGAAGCCTGCGGCGATCGCGGCAATCTGCGCCAGTTGCGCGGCGTTCAGCTCACTGAAGCTCAGCTCGTTGCCCAGCAGCTTGCCGGCGAACACTTCCTGCAGCAGAGGCGAGGCCATGCCGAGGATGCCGATACCCGCCGAAACGTTCAGGCACAGCACCAGCCAGACCAGGGCGAACTGCGGCGTTTTCCAGGCCACGCTGACATGCACATGGCGGTCAGTGACCATCGCATTGGCCTTTTTCGCAGGTGGCGTCCAGCCCTCAGGCTTCCAGCCGGTCGGCGGCACGCGATAGGCCAGGGCACCAGCGGTCATGAATACCAGGTAGATCAACGCCATGGCGACGAAGCTCTGCCACACGCCGACTTCCTGCGCGCTGCCGAAATGGCCCATCAGCGCAGTGGCCAGGGGAGCACCGACCATTGCACCGCCGCCAAAGCCCATGATCGCCATACCGGTCGCCATGCCGCGCTTGTCCGGGAACCACTTGATCAGCGTCGACACTGGCGAAATGTACCCCAGGCCCAGGCCGATCCCGCCGATCACTCCCGAACCCAGCCACATCAGCCACAGCTGATGGGTCTTCACCCCGATCGCCGAAATCAGCAGGCCGCCACACCAGCACAGCGCCGACACCAGGCCAGCCTTGCGCGGGCCGGCATGTTCCAGCCAACCGCCCAGCACGGCGGCGGAGCAACCGAGGAACACGAAGAACAGCGTGTAGATCCAGCTCAGCATCGAGATCGGCCAGTCGCACTCGGCGCTGAACAGCCGGGCGACGAAGCCCATGTCAGCCGAGCAGGCAACTGGCGCGGTGATGCCGATGGCCTGCGACAGTGGCAGCCAGAACACCGAGAAGCCGTAGGCCATGCCGATGCACAGGTGGATCGCCAGGGCGGCCGGCGGTACCAGCCAGCGGTTGAAGCCCGGGCGGGCGATGATGCGCTCCTTCGACAGGAAGCCGGGCGCACGCACCAACTCCCCTGCCGTGATACTGCTGTTCATGGGTTGTTCCTCTTGTAGGTGGGCTGTGCTTTGCGGATGTGACGCGCGGCTCTTATCCAAGTGCACCAAGGCATGGCCCGGCCGTTAACGTGGCAACATCCGCGACAAAAGGTCGCGTTATGCTCCGAAAGCGGCGCAAGATTACCAGCTGAATCGCTCAATGAAAGCAATCTGATATCGTTATTTTTTCAACAGCTGAACCCATTCAAGGAACTGTCCGGGTGGCGGCGGTCGAAATCCACTCGTTATCCACCGAACTGACCACATCGCGCGACCAGCCTGCGCCTGCACGATCCTGTGTAATCTGCTCAATTAGTAGGAAATGCCCTGTATCTCTAGTCGAATACTCAGGGCAGCTAGTCGCGGCGCTATACTCTGGCGCTTGAATTTTCAAAAATCGGACTACAAGGACTCGCCCATGAAAGCGTTCGGCAAAATCCTGGGGCTGGGACTTCTCGGGTTGCTGCTGATCATCGTGGCACTGGGCTTCGCCCTGACCCACCTCTTCGATCCCAACGACTATAAAGACGAGATTCGCCAACTGGCGCGCGACAAGGCCCACGTCGAGCTGACCCTCAATGGCGATATCGGCTGGAGCCTGTTCCCCTGGCTCGGCCTGGAATTGCATGAGGCCAGCATCGCCACCCTGAACAAGCCTAAAGAGCCGTTCGCCGACCTGCAGATGCTCGGTCTGTCGGTGCGCGTGCTGCCGTTGCTGCGCCGCGAAGTGCAGATGAGCGATGTCCGGGTCGAAGGCCTGAACCTGAACCTGGTCCGCGATGAGAACGGCCACGGCAACTGGCAAGACATCGGCAAGCCACTGCCGGCGCAAGATGCCAGCGCCAGCACGCCCAACGCCCCCGCTGCAACGCCCGCGGGCGAGCCCGCAGCAGCCGACAACGCCAGCGAACGTTCGGTCAAGCTGGATATCGACAGCCTGACGGTGAACAACGCCCGCGTGCAGTACACCGATGCCAAGACTGGCCAGAGCGTCAGTGCCGAGAGCATCCAGCTGAGCACTGGCCCGGTGCATGAAGGGGCGAACATTGCCCTGAAGGCCAGCGCCTTCCTCAGCGCTGCGCAGCCGAACATCAAAGCCCGCACCGAACTGACCGGCGAACTGCGCTTTGACCGCAAGCTCAAGCGCTACAACCTCGAAGACATGCGCCTGTCCGGCGAAACCTCGGGCGAACCACTGGCCGGCAAGACCCTGACCTTCAACGCCCAAGGCCAACTGCTGGTCGACATGGCGGCCAATGTCGCCTCGTGGAATGGCCTGAAGGTCTCCGCCAACCAGCTGCGCGCGCTTGGCGAGCTGAATGTGCGTGAGCTGGATAAGACGCCACAGGTCAGCGGCGGGCTGTCGATTGCCCAATTCGACCTGCGCACCTTCCTCGACGGCATCGGCCAGCCGCTGCCCGCCACTGCCGATCCAGCCGCTTTCGGCAAGCTGGAGCTGGTCAGCCGCCTGGCCGGTAGCCCTAACAGCCTGGCGCTGGAAGACCTGGCAGTGAAACTGGACGACAGCACCTTCAGCGGCCGCGTGGCGATCGAAGACTTCGCCAAGCAAGCCCTGCGCCTGCAGCTAAAAGCCGATAAGTTCGACGCCGATCGCTACTTCCCGGCCAAGAGCGAACAAGCCAAGGGCGCCACCGCTGCGCGCCAGGCCGAAGTCAAGCAGCAGGAAACCACCGCCGTGGCCGGCGCTGGCAGTTCACCCCTGCCTAACGCCCCGACCCAGGTGGCCTGGAGCAACGACAAACTGCTGCCGGTCGATCGCCTGCGCGCCCTCGATCTACAAGCCGAGCTCAGCTTCGGCGCGCTGACCCTGGACAAGCTGCCCATCACAGACGCCCAGCTCAAGGCCAAAGGCCAGGGCGGCCTGGTGACCCTGGAAACCCTGCGTGGCGGCCTGTACAACGGCAGCTTCGAAGCCAAGGGCACCCTCGATGTACGCCCGGCGGTGCCGCAAATCGGCGTCAACACCAAGATCAACCGGGTGCCGGTCGAGCACTTCATCAAGTCCGAAAGCCCTGAGCAGACGCCGCCAGTCAAAGGCCTGCTGACCCTCAACAGCGACCTGACTGCCACCGGCAACAGCCAGAAGGCCCTGGTCGATACGCTCAACGGCAACGCCAGCTTCACCATCAATGATGGTGTACTGGTCAACGCCAACCTGGAGCAGCAGCTGTGCCAGGCCATCGCCACCCTCAACCGCAAGTCGCTCAGCGGTGAGCCGCGCGGCAAGGACACGCCGTTCGAGGAACTGCGAGGCAGCCTGGTGGTGCGCAATGGCGTGGCCAGCAACCCTGACCTCAAGGCACGCATCCCCGGCCTGACCGTCAACGGCCAGGGCGACCTGGACCTGCGCGTGCTGGGCATGGACTACCGGATCGGCGTAGTGGTCGAAGGCGATCAGCGTGCCATGCCCGACCCGGCTTGCCAGGTCAACGAGCGCTATGTCGGCGTCGAAGTGCCGCTGCGCTGCCGTGGCCCGCTGGAGCTTGGCGCCAAGGCCTGCCGCCTGGATCAGGACGGCCTGGGCAAGGTTGCCGCCAAACTCGCCGGCAACCGCCTGAAAGACAAGATCGATGAAAAGCTCGACGAGAAACTCGGAGACAAAGTGAGCCCTGAATTGAAAGACGCACTCAAGGGGCTGTTCAAGCGATGAGCCCCCAGCAGTTCTCCAGCGCAGTGCTGGAGTGGTACGACCAGCACGGCCGCCACGACCTGCCCTGGCAACAGGGCATCAACCCCTACCGGGTGTGGGTGTCGGAAATCATGCTGCAGCAGACCCAGGTCAGCACCGTGCTCAACTACTTCGACCGCTTCATGCAGGCCCTGCCGACCGTGCAGGACCTGGCCGAGGCGCCGGAAGACGAAGTGCTGCACCTGTGGACCGGGCTTGGCTACTACACCCGCGCGCGCAACCTGCAAAAGGCCGCGCAGATCGTGGTCAACCAGCATGGCGGCGAATTCCCGCGTAGTGTCGAGCAGCTGACCGAGCTGCCTGGCATTGGTCGCTCCACGGCCGGCGCCATTGCCAGTATCAGCATGGGCATCCGCGCGCCGATCCTCGACGGCAACGTCAAGCGCGTACTGGCCCGCTACAGCGCCCAGGGCGGCTACCCGGGGGAGCCGAAGGTGGCCAACGCGCTGTGGGCCACTGCCGAGCGCTACACCCCACACGCCCGCGCCAACCACTACACCCAGGCGATGATGGACCTGGGCGCGACCCTGTGTACGCGCAGCAAGCCCAGCTGCCTGATCTGCCCGCTCCAGCGCGGCTGTGAGGCGCACTTGCTCGGCCAGGAGACTCACTACCCCGAGCCCAAGCCGCGCAAGACCTTGCCACAGCGGCGCACGCTGATGCCGATCCTGGCCAACCAAGAAGGCGCCATCCTGCTCTACCGGCGCCCTTCCAGCGGCCTGTGGGGCGGTTTGTGGAGCCTGCCCGAGCTAGACAGCCTGGAGCAGCTCGATGACCTGGCTTACCAGCACGGCCTGCGCCTGACCGGCAGCCAGGCCCTCGATGGCCTGACCCATACCTTCAGCCACTTCCAGCTGGCCATCGAGCCTTGGCTGGTCCGTGTCGATCCGCTCGGCGCGCACGTGGCCGAGCCTGACTGGCTCTGGTATAACCTCGCCACCCCGCCGCGCCTGGGCCTCGCCGCCCCGGTCAAGAAGCTGCTCAAACGCGCGGCCGACCAATTGATTGCAGGAGAGCCCCGATGACCCGCACCGTGAACTGCCGCAAATACCACGAACAGCTGCCTGGCCTTGAGCGCCCGCCGTACCCAGGCGCCAAAGGCCAGGACATCTTCGACAACATCTCGAAGAAGGCCTGGGATGAGTGGCAGAAACACCAAACCCTGCTGATCAACGAGAAGCGCCTGAACATGATGAATGCCGAGGACCGCAAATTCCTTCAGCAGGAGATGGACAAATACTTCTCCGGCGAGGATTACGCCAAGGCTGACGGCTACGTGCCACCGGCCGAATGACCCAGCAAAATCGTAAGCGACGGAATTAATTTAAAAAATTTTCAAAAAGTCGTTGACGCAAACCTGAAAAAGCCTTTTAATGCGCCCCGTTGCCCAGATAGCTCAGTCGGTAGAGCAGAGGATTGAAAATCCTCGTGTCGGCGGTTCGACTCCGTCTCTGGGCACCAAAACACTAAAACCCTGAATCGAAAGATTCAGGGTTTTTTTATTGCCCGAGTTTTATCCAGCCCCCACCACCCCCCCTGTGGGAGCGGGCTTTCCCGCGAATGGCTGCACAGCAGCCACCCCCTCCCATCCCCTCCTTGACCCGAATCAACTAGCCGCTCGCGAAAACGCCTTAGCATGCCAGGTGGACACTCGAATCGACCCGCAAGGACTTCCATGAGCGACGAATCCACCCCGCTTCTTTCCGCCGCGCCAAGCGTCGAGGCCACGCCCAGCGTCACCCCACCCCCACCCCCGCGCACGCGCCGCCCTCGCCAGCGCAAGCCAGCGGCCAAGGCCACAGGCGAAAGCTCGATCATCACGGTCAGCCAGCAGCCTGCCGCGTTGCAGGTGGCCACTGCGCGCAAGGGTAGCAACGAGGACAGCACCTCGGCGCGCTTGCCGGCCAACTACCCGTATGTCACCCGTCTGCGCCGCAACGACTACGAGAAGGCCAAGCACGCCCTGCAGATCGAGCTGCTCAAGGTGCAAAGCTGGGTGAAGGACACCGGCCAGCGCGTAGTCGTGCTGTTCGAGGGGCGTGATGCGGCTGGCAAGGGCGGCACCATCAAGCGCTTCATGGAGCACTTGAACCCGCGCGGCGCGCGCATCGTGGCGCTGGAGAAGCCTTCCGAGCAGGAAAAGGGCCAGTGGTACTTCCAGCGTTACATCCAGCACCTGCCCACGTCGGGAGAAATGGTCTTCTTCGACCGCTCTTGGTACAACCGCGCCGGGGTCGAGCGGGTGATGGATTTCTGCACGCCGGTGCAATACCTGGAATTCATGCGCCAGGCGCCAGACTTGGAGCGGATGCTCTGCAACAGCGGGATCTTGCTGTTCAAGTACTGGTTCTCGGTCAACCGCGAGGAGCAGCTACGGCGCTTCATCTCGCGGCGTGACGATCCGCTCAAGCACTGGAAGCTGTCGCCGATCGACATCAAGTCGCTGGATAAATGGGACGACTACACCGCCGCCAAGGAGGCGATGTTCTTCCACACCGATACCGGCGATGCGCCGTGGACGGTGATCAAGTCCGATGACAAGAAGCGCGCGCGGATCAACTGCATCCGGCACTTCCTGCATTCGCTGGATTACCCAGGCAAGGACCTGAGCGTGGCGCATGCGCCGGATCCGCTGCTGGTGGGACGTGCGTCGCGGGGCTTTGAAGAGGATGAAGCGCCAGCTGCATGACCCCCCTGCAGGCCCAGGATTGCCCCCGCGATAAGCCCGCAAAAGCCAACTTCACTCAGAAGTTGGCAATGGCGCTGCAGTACTCCGCCTTGGTGGCCTGCACCGGTTGATCCAACCCCAACTGCTGCAGCTTCACCCCACAGCCGCTGTAACCGCGCATGACTACCTCATAGTCGGCGCCCTTCTGCGGGACGAAGTAGAACATCCCGAGGCAGTTGGTCACGCTGTTGTAGCTGGTGCGCCCACCGTCGAGAAAGTGCAGGGTAAACGGCTTGCCTGCCGGCACCAGCACTTCGCTGACCACATCGCCCTGCGCCACTGCGGCGCCAGTGGGCATGCCCAGAGATTCACCATTGCGGTCGGCGAAGCCTTTCTGCGGCACCGCGATCACCCCGGCTCCAGGGCTGTACCAGTCCACGCAATCCTTGCCGGGTACTGCGCGCACCATGCCATTGGCGATCACTCGCAAGCGCGCAGTGTCACCCGCGGTCGGCGAGCCATAGGGGGTGTTGAACGACTTGACCGCGGCGATATTGCCGCAACCAGAAAGCGCCACAGCCAACAGGCCGAGCGAAATTGCTGTTTTCATCCGTGAAATCCTCAAGGGGCAACTGCCAAATGTCCGACAGCCTGCCTGAGACCGTCGCATGTCGCTTGGGTTTCACCGGCAAGTGCGATTCAATACGCACATTTTCCGCCTTCCAAGGACACCTGCTCACCATGGCCTCCAACAGCAAACAACAGAAACGCGCCAAGCGCGCCGCCTCCAAGGCCAAGCAAAACCGCATGGTGCGTGGCGGCCAAGCGGTCAAGGCCAGCGCTGGCGATAGCGCCAGCATCGAGCAGGTGTTCAACAAGGCCATGGAGTCGGACAGCTACAAGGAGCTGTTCGAGAAGATGAAGGTGGCCCAGGAGAGCGGCCTGGTCGCGATGATCTCGGTGTTCCTGGTCGACCCGCTGCTGGCGCTGGTGCTCAAGGGCCACAAGGAAGAGCACGCCACCGACTACATCGTGCTGGTGTTCACTGCCTATCGCACCTGGCTGGACGGCGCCGACGAAGACACCACCATGGCCTGGCTGGAGAGCGACGAGTTCCAGCAAGCCTACATCGCCGCATCCGAGGTGGTGGCCAAGCAGCAGCAACAGCAAAAACAGTTTGGCTAAAGCGCTTTAACGGCCTGTTCGCGGGCAAGCCCGCTGCCACAGGTAGCATGCAATCCTGTAGGAACGGGCTTGCCCGCGAATAGGCTCGCACAGCCCAACAAAAAGGCCGCACCCTTCACAGGGCGCGGCCTTTTGCGTTCAAGCAGCCTGGATCAGTTATCCAGCGCCACCCGACCCGCCGCTTCATCAGCCTTGCGCTTGCGATGCACCAGCAGACCCGCTGCCACCACACCAATGCTCAGCAACGCGGTCGCGACGATCTCGGCGCGATGATCCGGACGGATCGCCATCACCACCAGCACGGCAATGATGAAGGCAATGGTCGCCCAGGTCAGGCCGGGGAACAGCCACATTTTGAAGTCGATCTTCTCACCACGCGCTTCGCGCTGGCTGCGCATGCGCAGTTGCGATACGGCAATCACCAGGTACACCAGCAAAGCGATAGCACCGGAACTGGCCAGCAAGAACTCGAACACCTGCGCCGGTGCGACGAAGTTGGCGAACACGCAGAGGAAGGCCGCAGCAGTAGACAGCAACACTGCCCAGTGCGGAGTACCGGCCTTGGTCGTGCGTTGGGCCACAGCCGGTGCGTCGCCACGCTTGCTCAGCGAGAACAGCATGCGCGAGGAGGTGTACAGCGCCGAGTTCAGGCAGCTGGTAACGGCGATCAGCACGACGATATCAACGATCAGCTTGGCATTCGGCACGCCGATCATGCTCAGCACGGTCTGGTACGAACCGGTCTCGGCCAGGGCTGGATCGTTCCACGGCACCAGGGCCACGACCAGGAAGATCGACACCAGGTAGAACAGGCAGATCCGCCAGATCACCGAGTTGGTGGCGCGGCTGATCTGCTTGCCTGGATCTTTCGATTCGGCAGCAGCGATGGTAACGATCTCGGTACCCATGAACGAGAACATGGTGGTCAGCATGGCTGCCAGCACGGCGCCCAGGCCATTGGGCATGAAGCCTTGGGTGTCGAACAGGTGGCTGACACCGCTGACCTGGCTGCTGGGCACCATGCCGAACATGGCGGCGCAACCGACGACGATGAAGCCGATGATCGCCAGCACTTTGAGCAAGGCGAACCAGAACTCGAACTCGCCGTAGTTCTTCACGCTGCACAGGTTGGTCAGGGTCAGCGCCAGGGTGATCAGCAGCGAGAACGCCCACAGATCGACCGCAGGGAACCAGGCATGCAGGATGGCTGCGGCGGCGTTGGCTTCCAGCGGGATCACCAAGACCCAGAACCACCAGTACAGCCAGCCGATGGTGAAACCTGCCCAACGCCCGATGGAGCGGTCGGCATAAGTGGAGAACGAACCGGTGTCAGGCGAGGCAATCGCCATTTCGCCCAGCATGCGCATCACCAGCACCACCAGGGTACCGGCGGCGGCGTAGGCCAGCAGTACGGCAGGGCCGGCAGCGGCAATGGCGTGGCCGGAGCCGACGAACAGACCGGCGCCGATCACGCCAGCAATGGACAGCATGGTCACATGCCGTTGCTTGAGCCCCTGAGCGAGGTCGTTGGAATTGTTACCGCTCATAAAACTACCTTTGTAAGGAGGTGGACTACACGAATGACGGCCAGCGCGCCTGGGGTGAAAGTCGGCGTCGCTGCATTCAGTGATTTCCAGATGGCAATAACCGGGCCAGGTGAGAATGGCTTTCGTCTGAAATCTTTCAGCAGGCAGATATGGCGCGGCTTGCAGGGCATTCGGCCAGGCTTTGACCGAAAGGCCGCCAAACCCCCATGCCAAGTCCAGATTACAGAAATACCCACTTACAAACGCACCAAAGGTGCTCCTCGGTAACACCTGCGCACAATAACCAGGCAGAAAAGTGCAACCTTCGGCGCAACCCTCAAGTAGGCGTCGAATCCTTCGCGGGCAAACCCGCTCCCATAGGGTTTGGCGCAATCCCTGAGGTTTATGGGATATTTGTGAGAGCGGGCTAGCCGCGAAGAGGCCAAAAACGGCTTCCCAGGCTTGGCCAAAGCTGGCACCATCGCGCCTTTTTTCATCAAGGCTCTGGTGCTGGGCGCAAAGGTCTGCGGACATCCTCGCGACGTTGCGCTGCAGCGATGCGACAAACTGTCCCGCCAGCGACCCGAGCCCCCTGCGACCCGGTTGGATGTCACTGAGCCGCTATGCTAGCGTGGCGCTCGCCAGGAAGGCCGCCAACAGCTGGGAACGCACCCGAACACATGAGGACCGCACATGGCCGAGGCCACGCCCGCGCTAGAAATCCGCAACCTGCACAAACGCTACGGCGAGCAGGAAATTCTCAAGGGCATTTCGCTGACCGCCCGTGACGGTGACGTGATCTCCATCCTGGGGTCGTCCGGCTCCGGCAAGTCCACCCTGCTGCGCTGCATCAACCTGCTGGAGAACCCGCACCAGGGGCAGATCCTCGTCGCCGGCGAAGAGCTCAAGCTCAAGGCTGCCAAGAATGGCGACCTGATCCCCTCCGACAACCGCCAGATCAATCGCCTGCGTAGCGAAATCGGCTTTGTCTTCCAGAATTTCAACCTGTGGCCGCACATGTCGATCCTCGACAACATCATCGAGGCGCCGCGCCGGGTGCTGGGCCAGAGCAAGGCCGAGGCGATCGAACACGCCGAGGCGCTGCTGAACAAGGTTGGCATCTATGACAAGCGTCACAGCTACCCCGCCCAGCTTTCCGGTGGCCAGCAACAGCGTGCCGCCATTGCCCGTACCTTGGCCATGAAGCCCAAGGTCATCCTGTTCGACGAGCCGACCTCGGCGCTCGATCCGGAAATGGTCCAGGAAGTGCTTAACGTTATCCGCGCATTGGCCGACGAAGGCCGTACCATGCTGCTGGTGACGCACGAGATGAACTTTGCCCGCCAGGTGTCCAGTGAAGTGGTCTTCCTGCACCAGGGCTTGGTGGAAGAGCAAGGAACGCCGCAGCAGGTCTTTGAAAACCCGAACTCGGCGCGTTGCAAGCAATTCATGTCCAGCCACCGCTAACGGAGCAATACATGCAGACCTACAAGAAATTCCTCCTGGCCGCCGCCGCCACCCTGGTCTTCTCGGCCAACGCCATGGCCGCGGAAAAACTGCGCATGGGTATCGAAGCGGCCTACCCGCCGTTCAACAACAAGGATGCCAGCGGTAACGTCGTAGGCTTTGACAAAGACATCGGCGACGCCCTGTGCGCCAAGATGAAAGTCGAGTGCTCGGTGGTCACCTCCGACTGGGACGGCATCATCCCCGCCCTGAACGCCAAGAAGTTCGACTTCCTGGTGTCGTCGCTGTCGATCACCGACGAGCGCAAGCAGGCGGTCGACTTCACCGACCCCTACTACTCGAACAAGCTGCAGTTCATCGCGCCGAAGAACGTCGATTTCAAAACCGACAAGGCCTCGCTCAAGGGCAAGGTGATCGGTACCCAGCGCGCAACCCTGGCCGGCACCTGGCTGGAAGACAACTACGGCGATGATATTCAGATCAAGCTGTACGACACCCAGGAAAACGCCTACCTGGACCTGCTGTCCGGCCGTATCGACGGCATCCTCGCCGACAAGTACGTGCAGTACGAGTGGCTCAAGAGCAAGGACGGCCAGAACTACGAGTTCAAGGGCGAGCCTGTAGAAGAGTCCGACAAGATCGGCATCGCCGTGCGCAAGGGTGACGACAAGCTGCGTAACGACCTCAACGCCGCCCTGAAAGAAATCAAAGCCGACGGTACGTACAAGAAGATCAACGACAAGTACTTCCCGTTCAGCATCGAATGATTCGCCCCGACCGGCACGCCCTTGCGGCGTGTCGGTCCCTAGAACGCATCTACCCATGAATATCGACCTGCACGGATTTGGTCCGGCCTTGTTGGCTGGCACCTTCATGACCGTAAAACTGGCGCTTTGCGCCCTGCTGCTGGGGCTGGTCCTGGGCCTGCTCGGCGCACTGGCCAAGACTTCTTCGATCAAGCCACTGCAATGGCTTGGCGGCTTCTACTCGACCCTGGTTCGCGGCGTGCCTGAGCTGCTGTGGGTCCTGCTGATCTATTTCGGTACCGTTGGCCTGGTCAACAGCTTGGGCGAAGCCCTGAATATTCCCGGCCTTGAGCTCAGTGCCTTCGCTGCGGGCGTAATCGCCTTGGGCCTGTGCTTTGGCGCCTACGCCACGGAAGTGTTCCGTGGCGCGATCCTGGCGATTCCCAAGGGCCACCGTGAAGCGGGCATGGCCCTGGGCCTGTCCAAGGGCCGCATCCTGTCGCGGATCATCCTCCCGCAAATGTGGCGCATCGCCCTGCCGGGCCTGGGCAACCTGTTCATGATTCTGATGAAAGACACCGCGCTGGTGTCGGTGATCGGCCTGGAAGAAATCATGCGTCACTCGCAGATCGCGGTGACCGTGAGTAAGGAGCCGTTCACCTTCTACATGGTTGCGGCCTGCATCTACCTGAGCCTGACCGTGATCGCCATGACCGGCATGTACTTCCTGGAAAAACGCGCCGCTCGCGGCTTCGTGAGGGCCGAACAATGAACTGGGAAGTCATCATCAAATGGCTGCCACGCCTCGCTCAGGGCGCAACCCTGACCCTGGAGCTGGTGGCTATCGCGGTCATCGCCGGATTGATCCTGGCGATCCCGCTGGGTGTCGCCCGCGCTTCGCGGCACTGGTACGTACGCGCCTTGCCCTACGGCTACATTTTCTTCTTCCGCGGCACTCCGCTGCTGGTGCAGCTGTTTTTGGTCTACTACGGCCTGGCCCAGTTCGATGCGGTGCGCAGCAGCGCGCTGTGGCCCTACCTGCGCGATCCGTTCTGGTGCACCGTGCTGACCATGACCCTGCACACTGCCGCCTACATCGCCGAGATCCTGCGTGGTGCGTTGCAGGCGATCCCCAAGGGTGAGATCGAAGCGGCGCGCGCGCTGGGCATGTCGCGGGCCAAGACGCTGTTCTACATCATGCTGCCACGCGCCTCGCGCATAGGCCTGCCGGCCTACAGCAACGAAGTGATCCTGATGCTCAAGGCCAGCGCCCTGGCCAGTACCGTCACCCTGCTGGAACTGACCGGCATGGCACGGACCATCATCGCCCGCACCTACTTGCCGGTGGAGATCTTCTTTGCTGCCGGGTTGTTCTACCTGCTGATCTCGTTCTTGCTGGTGCAGGGGTTCAAGCTGCTGGAACGCTGGTTGCGCGTGGACGCCTGCCAAGGGCGCTGAGTCAGTAGCGGCCTCATCGCTCCTATTGACTCGGTAGGAGCGGGCTTGCCCCGCGATGAGGCCATCACTGACACCCTTTGACTTCCAACGCCCAACGCCCATGAAACCCACGCCGTTGCTCCACAGCGCTCAACTCCTCGAACGCTTCCAGGCCCTCGACCCATTCATCGTCGAGCACCAACACCTGTGGAAACCAAGGCCGTTCACCTCATTACAGCTACCTTGGGAAGCCCAACACCCACAGCTCTCGACCTGGTTGCGCCAACGCCCTCTAGAAGACGCCGACGCCCAACTCGACCCCAGCCAACTGCCCGCCCCTTTCCCCGAGCTGGCCACCCAAGCCCAGCACCTGAGCGAACTCGGCGAGCTACCTGACACAGGCCTGCCCCCCGCCGGCCACCGCCTCGACGTCGGCGTGCCCGGCCGCAAATGGCAACAGATCGAAGCCTTCAGCCGCCGCCTGAGTTTTCGCCAGCACACCCAGCACTGGCTGGATTGGTGCTCAGGCAAAGGCCACCTCGGCCGCCGCCTGTTACAGCCCGGCCAACAACTGACCTGCCTTGAATACGATGCCGCGCTGGTCGCAGCCGGCCAGGCTTTGAGCGATCACCATCACCTCCCGGCCATCCACCAGCATCAGGATGTAATGGCCGCAGACAGCGCCCGTCACCTGGATGGCAACAAAAGCGTGGTCGCCCTGCATGCCTGTGGCGATCTACATGTCCGCCTGCTGCGGCTAGCCGCCGAGCAGGGCTGCCAGCACGTCGCCCTGGCCCCCTGCTGCTATAACCGCATCCAGGCCGAGCACTACCAGCCGATGTCCACAGCCGCCAGTGCCTCGACCTTGCAGCTGGATCTTGATGACCTCGGCCTGCCCTTGAGCGAAACAGTCACCGCTGGCGCCCGCGTACGCCGCCAGCGAGATACCTCGATGGCACGGCGACTGGGCTTTGACCTGCTGCAACGCGAGCAACGCCAAAGCGACGACTACCTGCCAACCCCGTCCCTGCCCGTCAGCTGGCTGGAAAAGCCCTTTGCCCAGTACTGCCGTGACCTGGCCGAACTCAAGCAACTGACGCTCAGCGGCGAACCCAACTGGGCTGCCTTGGAGGCTGCCGGCTGGCAACGCTTGGCGCAAGTGCGCAACCTGGAGCGAGTACGCAACTTGTTCAGACGGCCCTTGGAGCTGTGGCTGGTGCTCGATCGTGCGCTGTTCCTGCAAGAACAGGGTTACAACGTGCAGGTTGGCTTGTTCTGCGAGTACCCACTTACCCCTCGCAACCTGATGCTAATGGCCGAGCTAAAAGCTGGAAAAACCTGTGGATAAGTCTGTGCACAAGCTTTTGATGAACACTGCATAATTTCGGATCCAAGGTGCTATTTAAAGCCTTCCGCTTACCCTCTCGAATCTTCAAACCCAGCAAAAACAGGCCTTTGCGCAAAGACCGGTGGTAACGACCAACGGTATGCCTTCAGCGCAACGCTGGCATGCCCCTTGTGCATAAGCGTTTTGCGGCATAGCGCGAAATGGGAGCTGGCAACGTGCCCACCGAACAAATCCACTGGGTTACAATTGCCATCACTGCGCACCTTGCACTCAGAAATAACCAGACCTACGAACGGACTTCGAAATCGTGATCCAAGCCAAACCCCTCGCCCTGCTGAGCTTCGCCCTGGCCCTCGGCGGCTGCGCCAACAACGCCCCCACGCCAAAAACCACTGACCTGGGCTGGAACACCCCCGGCATGCAGCTTGGCGGCGACCATGGCCTACCGCTGCGCGCCGAGACGCCTTGCCGCAAGCGCGGTTGCGACAACGACAAGCTGTTTTTCAACCCCGCCACGCCCGAGCCAAGCGTCAATACCATCCACCGCGGCTGGTAGGAAATTTCTCCTTTCGGCGCGGTAACTTAGGTCTTTATACAAAGATCGCACGGAAGGTATTTACAGCGGCCAACCGATCGCTATAATGACGCCCCTGTGCCGGTATAGCTCAGATGGTAGAGCAACTGACTTGTAATCAGTAGGTCCCGGGTTCGATTCCTGGTGCCGGCACCATATAAATCAAAGGCTTGCAGAAATGCAGGCCTTTGTTGTTTCTGGAACACGTACCAACGCACGTACCAAGGTCACCGGTAGTCAGCCCAAAAATACTGTATACTCATACAGTTTAAGAATAGCTTTTGGCCCCCCAGCTATTTGTGATACAACCCGCATCCGGCGTGCCATACTAGCCCTCTAGGAAGCCGTTTTGCAGGGTGTCAAGGGGGACTCGCGCTTTCTAAGCGCAAAGTAGCGTGAAGGAGAACGAACGTGTTCAATGCGAAATCGATTGCTAACTACTTTCTGGAACTGGCTGCCGCCAGGGGTGAGTGCATTAGCCCGATGAAGCTGCAGAAGCTCGTTTACTACGCCCATGGTTGGTACGCCGGCTACACCGAGCGGCCACTGATCAACGAGGCAGTCGAGGCTTGGCAGTACGGCCCCGTGATCCCCTCGCTGTATCACGAATTCAAGCGCTTCGGTTCCGGCGAAATCACCGGGAAGGCATTTGAGTACGATGCCCTCGGCGTCCGGGAGGCTGCGACACCGGCAGACCCCGATATCCGTACCTTCTTGCAGAATGTGTACAACAGCTACGGCAAGTACTCAGGTGTCCGCTTGTCCGAGATGACCCACGCTAGCGGCACTCCATGGGATGTGACCTGGTCGGCTGCGAAAGGGATGCGCGGGGTGGACATTCCGTTCACCACCATTGCTACCCACTTCAAAGACGCGGTGCGCAAAGCACAAAGCGGCCAAACGGCGGTGCAAGCGTGACCGAGCCTACCCCTAGCATTGGCTCGGTTACGATTGATCCAGCTGCTGAGGCCGCTGCGCCAGGGCTGAACGGCTCGGGCAACGACGAAAACGCTTTTTTCGCTGCCGGTAAAGAGCACTTTCAGCTTCAACACAATCAGCAAAATCTAGGCTGGCTTGGCAAGTTCTGGGGGGCTACTGATAGAGCAGCCCCCACGAACATTGCTGGCTTCGTAATCGGCGTATCGGCACTTCTCATCGTGGGAAGCTTCTTCGTAACTGAAAGCCCAGAACTCAACGAAGCTCGCAAGTGGCTTTATGGGCTGACGACCTCCGCTCTCGGCTTTGTATTCGGTACAGCCACCAAACGCTGACCGCGCAGGGAAGGAACTCACCCCTTCCCTTCCTCTCCTCAGACCAATGAGCTGCCAGATAAGCATCAGCGATGCACACACGTGTGCGCTTGCGCACGCGATTTGCTCGTGACTTTTAATGTAGTGGGTGGCCTCAAAAAAAGAGTAACCTCAGTAATCCTGACCGTTTTCTCCCTCACAGCCCCCGAGTTCCGAGGCCTCAGCTCCATTTCAAAAAGTAATTTTTAAGTAACCTTTAAGTAATCAGATTACTCCTTAGTTGAGTGATATTTTCGATTCCTGAAAGCCTTTAAAATCAATTGGTTAGAGAAAAATTACTTTTTCAATTACCCTTCTATTACCTCTCTTTGTAATCAGCGAAGTCCAATAAATACGGGGTCTTCAGCACCAATCTTCCCCCTCGATTACGCTTGTTACTCTTTTTTTGAGAGCCCCTCCCTAGCTCGGCCAAACAACGCTACAGGATCAGCTATGCGCCGTCGCAATACCCCCTTCGGTGCAGGGATTCGCAGAAGACCTGGATCGCCAATTCTTCCCGGCAGCCCAGCAGCGAGGCCTGCTCAGCATCTGCGCAGGGGTGCGGAAATTCCGACACGTTTAGCCCGCAGGCGTGGCGGGGGGACGAGGGCGCGCGCCGGGGTTCACTTGGCGCCGGCTGTCCTCCCCCTGCCAGGCTGGATGCGCCGGGCCTCCGCTGATACTGTATGCACATACAGTATCCTGAACGAAGGGGTGAAAGACGATGCTCATTGACGACGAGGGATTCGAGCTGGGGAGCCCTACGCTCGAAAAGATGATTCGTCACCAGGTTGTGCTGTTGAGGCACGAGAGTGAGGAGTCGCGGCGTCAGCTTGCGAAGGCGAAGGCCGATGTCCAGAAACTGGTCGATATCAACGCGCAACTGAACAGCCAGATGGCGGACCTGCACCGACAATTGAGAGAGGTGCGATCACGGCTGTGTGTTGAATTCAACCTCAAGCGGCACGCATTCTCGACCTGGGGAGGGGCTGATGGGGAAGCGGGTAGACAGCGAGTGATCCGCGTCTACCCGATGCTCTGAAAGGCCCGGTTTTATTGGGCGACAGTGCTATTTGATGTGGCTTGATATTGCCTGGAGTGATAATATTTAATGGGTTTTTTCATGCTGATGACCCACACATTTTTGGCCGATTGAGGTCAATAAAAAGCCGCCTCATTGGGCGGCTTTCTTATGTCTGGGATGTCAATTCGCTGAAGCGGCAGGCAAGTCATAAGGCTTGAAGCGAATCACCTCCTCCCCCAACCATTCGTTGATCTGGAGAAGCCTGGCTTGTTCCGGCTCCAGTTCATTGAGCGCCCACACCTGGGTAGCATCACGCACGGACCCAAACCCGCCTGCGTTCTGTGGCACCACCCCCATCAACTGGGGCGGGATGCGCAACATTGCCAGCTGATCGTCGCGGCTGATGTTCTTGATGGTGCCGAAGTCATCCTTGGCGGCGACCTCGCTGATCGGGATGAGCTGGATGCCGTCTTTCTTACCGTTCGGTGCGTACATGAACAGGTTGCGGAAGTTACCCGGCCCTTTGCTGTTCTTCATCGCTTTGCGCAGGTCGTCGACGAAGTCTTCATTGTGAGCAGCGTCAGTCATGTACAGGATGAAACCGGCATGACTGCCGTTCTGGTAATACTTGCGCCGGAATAGGGTGGCAGCCTCATTGAGCAACGCCGACTGCAACGCCGGCAGCCACTCGGGCAGCCCGTAGACCTCCTGGTTAATATCAGCCACGCGCAGGTGGCAGATGCTCCCTGCGCGAAACTCGTGTTCATCCCGCCAGCTTCGTACCTGGTGGTACGTCTCCAAGTCAGACCCCCGCCGCATGTACTTTGCCAAGCATGGTCGTAGGCCAAGAGCCTGGCGCAGCATGTTGTCCCGCTTCTCCAGGTAGAGATTGCCAGACCATCCCATATCCATAACGATCTGCTCGAACGCCTGCCGGTTCAAAAGCCTGTGAGGGATGAAGGTCCGTGCGAGAGCGTTCCGCTTGAAGATCAGCCCCGACTGCAAATAGACGCTGGCCTTCGATGAGCGGGCCAGCCCGTCGAGGGATACCGGCGGCTCGTACCAGCGGCCATTGTCGTAACACTCCAGGTAATCCAGGATCTCGCGGCCATCGAGCACCGGGGTAGGTTCGCCAAAGGTGAACGCCTCGGCCTTGCCCGGACCAGCCAGCCGATCGCCCTCATTCGCCGGCACAGCGCCGGCCTGCTCAATAGTGCCCATCTCAGTAGATCTCCATGATTCCGGTGTTGGCCACGGTCTGGCCCTCCAGCGGCTCGTTGTGCAATGCGTGGAAAAGTGCCCAGGCCAAATCCGCATGACCGGTGGCCTCGTTCCGACCTGCTGTGTATGTGAACTGGCGGCCACTTGGGGTGATGGTCTTGCGGATGGCCATGAGCGACTGGGCAACGTCTGTCCACCCGGCGTCGAACTCCAGCCGGCCCTTGCTGATCACGTCCCATGCCTTCATCACCAGGCGGGTCTTGACCTCGGGGTTGTAGGAAAAAGTGCGTAAAGCGGGGAAGAACTGGCGCACCAGCTGCGCCACGGCGCTGCCCATGCCGGTTGTATCGATGCCGATGTACGTCACGTTGTAGCGGCGAGTCACCTGGCGGATCGTCTCGGCCTGAGAGTTGAAGTCCATGCCACGGAACTGATGCCGCTCCAGGACGAAAAATTTGCCCCCCGGCACCAGGGGCGGCCCTAGTACGACCAAACCAGCAGAGTCGCCGCTCTCGGCTGGGTCGTACCCAATCCAGACCGGGCGCTCGCCGAAAGGCCTCATGGCAAAAGGGCTGTAGCCAGGCCAGTCCCAGCTTTCCACCATGCACGGCTGAAGCATCGACAGTGGGAAAATGCTCGACCCATCGTCAACGAACTGGCACATCAGCAGGTTCTGGAAGGCGGCTGGGTCATACTCCATCCGTAGCTCATCCAGATCGAACAGATCGCAGCCCCGTGACTCCGCGTCCATGATCGTGACGATCTGCCGCCAGATCTTATCCTCGCCCAGCCGGCCTTGTTGCAGCGCCTCATGGCTTACGTCTAGCTGGATATGTTGGGCGGTTGGTTTGCCCTTGTTGACCCGCTCCCCTGTCCACCAGGGGTAGGCCTGGTGCGCCATGCTGCTCGGCGTAGAGAAGTAGGTCTTGCGCCACCGCTTCTGTAGCGCCATGCCCGACGCGACCTTGTTGATCTCGGCGAAGCCGTGGACCCAGAAAAATTCGTCGAAGTAGAAGTTCCCCGACCGCCCCTGCGCGGTGCGGAAGTTCGTCCCGAGGAAGTGCAGCTCCGCGTTGTTCCAAAGCACGATTGGGTCGCCGGTCAGCTTGACCCCCAGCACCTCATTGAGGAACGACTGCATGTAGGTCTTGAACTGGTGAGCCTGGGCCTTGCTCGCAGACAGGAAGATCTGATTGCGGCCAGTAGTGATCGCATCGATCAACGCCTCCCGCGCAAAGTAGAAGGTGGCCCCGATCTGCCGGCTCTTGAGGATCATCCTGGTGCGCTGGTTGCCCGCGCGATACCAATCCAACTGGTAGTCAAAGCAACCGTCGCGGAAAGCTTCGACGAGCAGCTCGATCTGCTCCTCGTTCAGCTCGTTGCGCACAGCCTGCTTCTTCGGCCCCTCATTACGCTTGGCGATATTCGGGTTGAGATCGGTTTCGGTACCGCCGCCCTGGTAGCGCTGAATGCGAGCTTGTCGCTCCAGCTGGCGGTGGAGTAGGTCGATTTCCTTGAAATCTCCGCCGGTCTTGCCCTCCTTGAGAAACAGCTGAACAAGCCGCGCCTCCAAGGCACCGCCAATACGCTCGACGCTGTCGGCCTTGTCCCATCCATCCCGGGCTTTCCAGCTGTGGACGGTCTTCTCTTTCTCGCCCAAGTAATCGGCGATATCGGTGATGCGCCAACCCGTCCAGTACATGAACTTGGCTTGGCGGCGGGGATCTGTCGTGAGTTGGGCGGTAGTGTTCATGGCGCCGATGCTGACGCTCACGCGCGCGTTGCCCCACTGGCGCGGCCTGTAGCCCCTTGGCCTACAAAGCCAGCGCGTTGCCGTAGAACAGCGTGCTGCGGACCATGCCCCCATCGCCAGGCACAACGCCACCGCAATGAGGACAGCCCGAATGGCCGCAAGCACCGCCCCCGCCAAGAAACTTCGTTCCGACTGGTTCCGCATCTTCGTAGAGGGCGCGACCACTGACGGCCGTACCGTAGAACGCACCTGGATCGAGGACATGGCCGCGTCCTACGACCCGAACACCTACGGCGCCCGCCTGAACTGCGAGCACATCCGTGGTCTCGGCCCGGACACCCTGTTCGGTTCGTTCGGTGACGTGCTCGCGCTTAAGGCGGAAGAGGTCGAGATCGGTGGCGAGAAGAAGCTCGCCTTATATGCCCAGATCCAGCCGACCGAGAGCCTGATCGAGCTGAACAAGAAAGGGCAGAAGATCTACACCTCTGCCGAAGTACGTCCCAACTTCGCCGAGACCGGTAAGGCCTACCTCATCGGCCTGGCCATCACCGACAGCCCCGCCAGCCTCGGTACCGAGGCGTTGAAGTTCAGCACCCAGAGCGGGCTGGCCAGCCGTAAGCAACACCAGGACGACCTGTTCAGCGCTGCTGAAGAGGTGGAGATGAAATTCGAGGAGGTCGTTGAGACCCCCAGCATGTTCGCCACCCTGCGAGACAAGGTTGGCGTCCTCCTCGGCAAGAGCAAGGAAAAGGAAGGCAAGGACGCCGCCAATTTCGCTGCCTTGGGAGAGCTGATCGAGCAGCTCGCCACCCACGGCGCCGAGCAGGCCGAAGCCTTCACTGCCGAGCGTACCGCCCGCGAAGAGCTCCAGGCCAAGCACGACAAGCTGTCGACCGATTTTAACGAGCTGGTCAAGCGCCTGGGCGAAACCGAAGACCACACCCAGCACAAGCGTCCCCCCATGGCCGGCGGCGACGGGCATGCCGTCGTTGACTACTGACCCCAGTCGCTACAACACCACCAGTTCGGAGAAACACCATGCAAAAGCAAACCCGGATCGCCTACAACGGCTACCTGGCCCAACAAGCCAAAATCAACGATGTCAGCACGGCGACCGAGGCCTATACCGTCGCCCCGGCGCCCGCTCAAAAGCTCGAAAGCGCTATCCAGGAATCCAGCGCCTTCCTGAAGAAGATCAACATCATCCCGGTCGACGAAGCCGAGGGTGAGGCCATTATGCTCGGCGTCAATGGCCCGACCGCGAGTCGCACCGCGACCGGCCCCGGCAAGCGCCGCCAGCCGCGTGACGTGAGCTCTCTGAAAGCTGATACCTATGCCTGCAAAAAAACCAACTTCGATACCGCTCTGCCGTATGCGAAGCTCGACGCCTGGGCGAAATTCAAAGACTTCCAGACCCGCCTGTCTGGCTCGATCGCCGAGCGCCAGGGCCTGGACCGCATCATGATCGGCTTCAACGGTACCAGCGCGGCTGCCGACACCGACCTGGCAGCAAACCCAATGCTGCAAGACGTGAACATTGGCTGGCTGCAAAAAATGCGCGACCGAGCGCCTGAGCGCGTCATTGACGAAGGTGATGTCGCCGGCAAGGTAACCCTGGGCGCCACTGGCGATTACAAGACCCTCGACGCCCTGGTCTTTGACGCCATCCAGCTGCTGGACCCGTGGCACCGTAAACGCTCTGACCTGGTCGCGATCATCGATCCGGCATTGCTGCATGCCAAGCAGCTGAAGGCGTTGGAGAACGGCGCCACCTCTAACCAGGAGGCCAACGCCGCAGACGAAATCATCGTCAAGACCCGCGTTGGTGGGTTGCCGATCGAGCACGACGTTCCCTTCTTCATCGAAGGCGCGGTCTGGGTTGGCCCGCTGAGCGCGCTGTCGATCTACGTCCAAACCGACAAACGCCGCCGACACATCCGTGACGAACCCGAATACGACCAGGTCGCTGATTATCAGTCGTCCAACGAGTCGTACGTCGTCGAAGACTTCGGCGCCTGCGCCTTGGTCGAAAACATCGAGAAGGTCTAAACCATGACCCTGACCCTCGCCCAACGCACTCAACTGCGCAAGCGTGCCGCCCAGGAGGCGGCACTCACCGCACCGGCTGCGCTCATGGATGGCCTGAGCACCTACGAGCTGATGCTCGCCAAGCTCCAGCAGGATCAGCTGCGCTTGCAGCAGGTTCAGTCAACCCAACACAAGGCCCTGGTTAAGGCCGAGCTCCTGGGCGAATACAAGCCCTACATCGACGGCGTGCTCTCCGATGGCCGTGGTGCGCAAGATGACGTGGTCACCACCGTCATGCTGTGGCGCTTTGATGCCGGCGCCTGGGCTGACGGCCTGGATGTAGCGGGGTACGTGCTGCGGCACGGCCTCAAAATGCCCAACCGCTTCAACCGGACCACTGGTTGCCTGGTCGCTGAGGAAGTCGCCGAGGCGGCGCTCAAGTCCCAGAAGGCCGGCGAATCGTTCCCGATCGACGTCATGATTCGCACCGCCGACCTCACCGAAAAGCAGGACATGCCCGACGAAGTCCGCGCCAAGCTCAAGCTGGCCCTGGGTCGCGGCTACCTAGAGGGTCTGGACGCTTCCAGTCCAGGCGAGCCAGGCCAGTTGCAGACCGGCATTGATCTGCTCAAGCGCGCGATCGAGCTGCACGATCACTGCGGTGGCAAGAAAGATCTGGACCGCGCCGAGCGGCTCCTCAAGAAACTTGCCGGCTCCGCCGGCTAACCGAGCGTCCCACGCAACCCGGCGGCTCGGGGCGGATCAGCGGCCAATGGCTCAGCTGTGAAGCCCCGACCACCGCCGACTTGGCTGAGGTCCAGATGCACGCCAACGAATTTGCCGCCCAGTTCTATTGCCAGTTCTCCGATCGCAGCGACGGCGAACTAGCGGAGGCTGCCGGCCGTTATGTCCAGGCGACTGAAGCCTACGACCTCACTGTTTGCACCGGTCCTAATCGGAACGGGGAGATCTTGCCGGCGACATCGCTAGAGCTAGGACGCATCAACCAGCATGCGCAGCGCGAATTGGACAATCTTTGCGAGCAGTTCGCGGGGAAATACAGCCGGCGGGAGATCCTCCAAGCAATCCGCCGCTATGACTCGAGATATCAGAAATGAGCGGATTTATTCCAGGCGGTTTGTCGCCGAGCGCCCCTGTCCCAGGCGCTCACATAAACAGCGAGCCTTTCTGGCCGTCGATCGACCTGGACAAGCTGCGCGAGACCCTGCGCATTGACTCCAGCGTCACCGCCGCCCGGCTTGAAACAGCAGTTATCGCGGGAATCATCAGCGTTAACCGCGACCTGGTGGCATGGCGAGTAGCCAAGCAGGTCGCCGGCTATGCCTCATTGGCCGAAGTCCCAAGCGAGAAGATCCAGGGCGAATCCCAGTTGGTTTACCTGTACTTGCGCGCCGTTGAATGCGCTGCCGGGGCAGAGGTGTGTGAGCGGTACCGGGGTTTCGACAGCACCGGTAGCGGGGTTAAGAAGGCCGACGATAACGAGCCCACCATTGACGACTACCGCCGCGACCAGCGCTGGGCGGTCCGAGACTTCCTAGGCACGTCCCGCACCACCGTGGAGCTGCTCTGATGGCCGAGCAACTCCGCACACAGCAAAACGACACAGTCGACGCCATTTGCTGGCGACACTACGGCCGCACCGCCGGGGTAGTCGAGGCTGTGCTCGATGCCAACCCTGGCTTAGCCGATCGCGGTGCCGTGCTTCCAGCCGGCGTGCTGGTGACCCTGCCTGAGCTGCAAACCACCGCGCCAGAGCGCCAGATGGTGAACCTATGGAATTGATCGCCCACACCCACCGACCAAGGAAGGATCGACATGCCTGACCGTCCCGAGACTTGGGCCTGGCTCGCAACCTGGCTCGAACACAACTGGCCCGGCCTGTATGCCGGCGGGCTGGCCATCATCATCGCTGCCCTGCGTGTGATGTACGGCGGCGGCGGGATTCGCCAGATAGCCCTGGAAGCCCCGCTCTGCGGCGCCCTAGCACTGTCCGCCACCCACGGATTGCCGCTCATTGGCATCCCCATCAGTACCGCACCGTTCTTCGGCGGCGTTATCGGGCTACTGGGCATTGAGTTCACCCGTGCCGCAGCAAAGAGATTCTTCACACGCAAAGAGGGAACCGCATGACTACCCTGCGCCACGGCGATCGCTCCCAGGCGGTACGCGAACTGCAACGCAAACTGAACAGCCAGGGCGCCAAACTGGCCACCGACGGCGCTTTCGGTGATGCCACCGAGGCCGCCGTCCGTGCCTACCAGCAAAAAGTCGGCCTGGTATCCGATGGGATCGCCGGTAAAAAGACCCTGGCCAGCTTGGACGGGCTCGACACGCAAAAGCTGCTGACCCATGCCGACCTGGTCAAAGCGTCCGTCCGCCTGGGCGTTCCGGTCGCTGCCGTGTATGCCCTCAATGAGGTCGAGTCACACGGCGCCGGATTTCTCAGCAACGGAAAGCCAGTGATCCTGTACGAGCGCCACATCATGTACGCCCGGCTGCAACTGGTGCGCTCAGCCTCTGATAACCAGGAGCAACTGCACGAGCGCGCCGAGCTGCTGGCCAAGCAAGCCCCAAGCCTGGTCAACCCGAAATACGGCGGTTACATCGGCGGTACTGCCGAGCATCAGCGCCTAGCCCAGGCCCGACAGCTGGACGAACAGGCGGCGCTGGAATCGTGCAGCTGGGGCGCATTCCAGGTGATGGGGTATCACTGCCAGCGCCTGGGCTACGCGAACATCCAAGAGTTCGTGGCGGCGATGAATCGCAGCGAAGCGGACCACTTGGAAGCCTTTGTCCGCTACATCGAAGCCGACGCCAACCTGCTCAAGGCCTTGAAGGCGCAGAAGTGGGCGACAGTGGCCAAGCTCTACAACGGCCCTGACTACCAACGAAACATGTACGACGTGAAGCTGGAGCGCGCCTTTGAGCGCTACCAGGACCGCGCCCTGGTGGCCGCGTAATGGATCTGCGCGCCGGCATCATCGCGGTCGCCCTGCTCGCCGCCATCGGTACTGGGTTGTGGGGCTGGGGGCAGCAGTTGCTGCTTGGTACCGAGCGGGAAACCTCGAAGAGCCTGGCGCAGCAGCTCGACACCGCACAGGAAGATGCCCGCCGTAACCTGGCTACCGCCACTGAACTAAAAACAACCCTGGAGCGCGAGCGCGAAAGCCAGGCCAAGCTCCAACAGCTCCAGGGCGAGCTGCGTTCAAGCCTGGCCAAGCGTGAGCGTCAGATCGAGGAGCTCAAGCTTGAGAATGAAGAACTGCGGAACTGGGCTGCTCAGCCTCTACCTGACGCTGCTCGCCGGCTGCGCGAGCGCCCCACCATCACCGGCGCCGACGCTTATCGTCAGTGGCTGTCCGGTAGTCACCCCGTGCCAACTGCCGGCGACCGCGCCGAGGCAGAACGGGCAATTGCTCAGTGACCAGGAGCGCACCGAGCTGGCCTGGGCAGAGTGTGCTGCCCAAGTCGATCGCGTCTATCAGCACCAGGTGAGCCATGAACAAGCCAAATAGCCTGCGCGATCACCTGCTTGCGGCCGTGCCAGGGCTCAAGCCAAACGCTGAGCGCCTGCTCATGTTCATTGATGGCGGCAAAGTCCGCTGCACTGCGGCTGTCACGCTGTCTTTCGAGTACACCTACACCTTGCAGATCATCCTTACCGACTTCGCGGGCCATCCTGACAGCGTAATGTTGCCCATCCTCGGTTGGCTCAGGGTCAACCAGTCGGAACTGCTGGCCAACCTGGACAAATCTGCCGACGGCCTCAAGTTTGAAGCCGACATGCTCGATCGCTCAAAAGTGGACCTCAGCATCACCCTGCCGCTTACCGAACGGGTAGTCGTCAAACGCAACGAAGACGGCACCTACGACGTGAGTCACCCCGGCGAACCGCAATATGAGCCGTACGAAGAGCACGGGGAGATAACCTTGATGGCCAACGGTAATCCGCTTGCGTCTTGGCAGCCGCCACCCGCACCGGATGGCATGGCCCTGATCACCCCACATCCAAAGCGGCCTAACCGTGGCTGACCTTGAGGCCCTGGAGGACTGGGTGGCTCCCCTCCTTCAGAGAATCGAACCTGCCGAGCGATCCAAACTGGCCCGCAAGATCGCCCAGCAATTACGTCGCGGTCAGCAACAGCGTGTCATCGCGCAGCGCAACCCTGACGGTTCCGCCTATGCCCCGCGAAAGCCCAGGAAACTGCGCAGCAAACAAGGCCGAATCCGCGCCAAGGTGAAGATGTTCCAGAAGCTGCGAACGGTCAGCCACCTAAAGGCTCGCGGCGACTCGTCGGCCGCCACGGTCGGCTTTACCGGTCGTATTGCGCGGATCGCCCGCGTTCACCAGGAAGGTCTGAGCGATCGCGCCGCACCTGGAGCGCCAACCGTGCAGTATGAAAAACGGGAGTTGTTGGGCTTTACCGACCTGGAGCGCGAGCAGATCCGCGACGCCCTCCTGGCCCATCTGACCCTGTAGAGCCGCCCGCTACAACGCCGCGATGATGCGCCCTCGCGCGAGCGGCGCGACCATCGCCGGCATGAACATCGCCGACCTCAACCGACTCCTGGAAAACCTGATCCGCTTCGGCACCATCGCCGAGGTGCAGCACAAGCCGCCTCGCGTAAAGGTGCGCACTGGCGGGATCACCACCACCTGGCTGCCCTGGCTTGCCTGGCGGGCCGGCGCTGATCAGGAGTGGGACCCGCCTACCGTCGGTGAACAAGTCGTGCTGCTCTCGCCCAGCGGTCAGCTGGCAAACGGCGTGGCGATCACCGGCATTTTCAGCGATGCGATCCCAGCCAATGGCGACCGCGCCGGCCTGCACCGTCGGACCTACGCTGACGGCGCCGTGATCGAATACGACAGCGTGGCTCACCACCTGAGCGCCACGTTGCCAGACGGCGGTACCACCGACCTGATCAGCACTGGCGGCATTCACATAGTCGGCGACGTCACCCACGAGGGTAACTACACCCAGACCGGCAACCAGAACGTCACCGGACAGGTAACGGTCAGCATCGATGTCGTGGCAGCAGGCATCAGCCTGGTTAAACACGTCCATGGCGGCGTCATGTCTGGCCCGGGCAAGACAGGAGCCCCCCAATGAACCGAAACAACGGGTCAACCCTGGGCAAACTGGACCACATCGCTCAGTCAGTTGCGGACGTACTCACCACGCGCCTGGGAACCCGCATTGAGCGCCGTGAGTACGGCAGCCTGCTGCCCGAGCTGATCGATCAGCCGCAGAACGACGCTACCCGCCTGCGCCTGTATGCGGCAACCGCGATGGCCCTGATGCGCTGGGAGCCCCGGATCAGCCTTGCCCAGGTGCAATTTGACACCCAAGGTCTGAGCGGCCGCGCCGAGCTGACCCTCTCTGGCGTGCTCGTCGACAACAACCAGCCGTTTAGTCTGCGCGTGCCCCTGCAACTGGGAGGCGCCGTATGAATACCTTCCTCCCCATCGACCTCAGTCAGTTGCCAGCGCCGCAGGTAGTCGAACAGATCGACTATGAGCAGATCCTCGCTGAGCGAAAGGCCTACGCCATCAGCCTCTGGCCACCAGAGGAGCAGGCGGAAATGGCCGGACGTCTAGAGCTTGAGTCCGAGCCCATCACCAAACTGCTGCAAGAGAACGCTTACCGGGAAATGATCTGGCGTCAGCGCGTCAACGAAGCCGCTCTCGCCGTGCTGCTCAGCTCGGCTAAAGGGAATGACCTGGACCAGGTCGCCGGCAATGTGAACGTGAAACGGCTGGTGATCCAAGCCGCCAACCCGCAGGCCATCCCCCCTGTGCCGCAAGTGCTGGAAAGTGACGACGCTTTGCGCGAGCGCGCGCAAATGGCGTTCGAGGGGTTGAGCACTGCTGGGCCGCGCAACGCCTATATCTTCCACTCCAGGGCGGCAGATGGCCGGGTCGCCGACGCCTCAGCCGAAAGCCCATCGCCCGCTGTCGCCGTGGTCACTGTGCAGTCCGCGTTGGGAGATGGTACCGCCGACGAAGAACTACTCGATGTCGTGCGCGCGTACCTCAACGACGAAGACCGCCGCCCAGTAGCTGACCGCCTGATCGTTCAGGGTGCGCAGATCCTGGGCTACCAGGTAGTAGCCAAGCTCTACTTGAAAACCCTGGGGCCAGAGGCCGAACCCATTCTTGCGGCCGCTGAGGAGCAGCTGAAAGCCTTTGTTCACCAGCGGCGCCGACTGGGAATGCAAGTGTCGGAGTCGGCGGTCCATGCCGCTCTGCATGTCGAGGGCGTGCGTAAAGTTGAGCTGCAAGGCTGGGCGGACATCAACGCGAGTTTCAGCCAGGCACCGCACTGCAACAGCATCACCTTGACCCAGGGCACTGAGCCATGAGGCTGCTGCCGGGCAACGCTACCGCCCTGGAGCGCCAGGCGGCCGAAGCACTCGCGCAGATCGAGCGGGTTCCCGTGCCTATCCGGGATTTGATGAATCCAGACCGTTGCCCCTTGGCGCTGCTGCCATTCCTGGCCTGGGCGTTTTCCGTCGACCGCTGGGACAGCCGCTGGCCCGAAGCGGCCAAGCGCGGAGCGATCCGCTCTTCGTACTACATCCACTCGCGGAAAGGGACGATTGGCGCGCTGCGCCGCGTCGTTGAGCCGCTGGGCTACCTGATCGAGGTCGTGGAGTGGTTCCAGACGGAACCTCAAGGCGTGCCCGGAACCTTCGCTATCAAAGTTGGCGTATCGGATGAAGGGATCAGCGAAGAGACATATCAGGAACTGACATGGTTGATCGATGACGCCCGGCCAGTCAGCCGTCACCTCACTGGCCTGGCTATCAGCCTCGAAACCACTGGGGCCTTCTACGTTGCCGGCGCCGTTTACGAAGGCGACGAGTTGGATGTTTACCCCCCTGCCTCCCGTGACATCGATGTGACCGTTTCAATCGGCCGCGGTGGACGCGAACACACCATCGACACAATGGACATTGCACATGGTTGACCAGAACTCGCAGTTTTACGCGATCCTCACCAACGTGGGGGCTGCAAAGCAGGCAAACGCGGATGCCCTGGGCATTCCGTGGAAGATCACCCAAATGGGTGTTGGCGATGCCAATGGCACGGACCCCACCCCTAACGCCACTCAAATCAGTCTGCTCAATGAATGGCGGCGCGCTCCCCTCAACCAGCTCAAGGTCGACGACAAAGACAACGCCATCATCATCGCTGAACAAGTGATTCCCGCAGACGTTGGCGGTCGCTGGATTCGTGAAATCGGTCTGTATGACTCAGACGGCGACCTGGTGGCTGTGGCCAACTGCGCGCCGACCTATAAGCCGTTGCTGAGTCAGGGCTCAGGGCGTACTCAGGTTGTGCGGATGAACCTGATTGTTAGCAGCTCCAGCAACGTGCAGCTCAAGATCGATCCGAGCGTTGTTCTTGCTACCCGCGAATGGGTGACCGAAGAGCTGGCCAAGCAGGATTTCAAACATTCGGTGCTTGTCGCTACCACGGACCCCATTACCCTGAGCGGGCTGCAAACCATTGACGGCGTGGCACTGCCCGCCGGGTCGCGGGTACTGGTAAAGAACCAAGCCGCAGCCAAGGATAACGGACTGTATCAGGTCGTGGCGGGTGGCCCCTGGACGCGTTGCGCGGATGCGGACACCAGCGCCAAGGTTACCCCTGGTCTGCTGGTGATGGTCGAGCGAGGCACGGTCAACAGCGATACAGCTTGGCAGTTGCTGACG
This sequence comes from Pseudomonas sp. Je.1.5.c, assembly GCF_051129895.1. Lineage (NCBI taxonomy): Bacteria > Pseudomonadati > Pseudomonadota > Gammaproteobacteria > Pseudomonadales > Pseudomonadaceae > Pseudomonas > Pseudomonas sp. Je.1.5.c. The sequence goes on along the minus strand of NZ_JBCPSP010000005.1, from coordinate 110,263 downwards.
GATGCGACTATTGCGCTCGGCGTCACGGGTTTGACCTTTGGTTTGGCGTTTGGTCGCACGGGTATTGCGGCCGGGACGTACCGAAGCGTCACCGTTGATATTTACGGGCGCGTGGTCGCCGCGACCAACCCGACAACAGTTGCCGGCTACGGCCTGACTGATGTTTACACCAAGACGCAAATTGACCAAGCGTTGACGCTCAAGGCGCCGCTGGCCAGTCCGGCCCTTACCGGAGTGCCGACAGCGCCGACCCCGGCTGCCGGCACCAATACCACCCAGTTGGCCACGGCTGCTTTCGTACAGTCGGCCATTGCGGCCTTGGTCGCGTCATCGCCGGGCGCTCTGGATACGCTGAACGAGTTGGCAGCGGCTCTCGGCAATGACCCGAACTTTGCCGCGACCATGACCAACGCGCTGGCCCTTAAGGCGCCTTTAGACAGTCCAACTTTTACGGGCGACCCCAAGGCGCCGACGCCGGTATCCACGGATAAAGATACTTCCATCGCCACGACGGCATTTGTGCGGGCGGCGATGGCGTTGTATGGGCTAGGCAGCACGGCGGCGCCATTTGGCGGCAGCATCGACACATTAAGCGAGACGGGTGTTTATCTCGTGTCAGGTAACGCCGGCACGCTGCCTGTATGGCCTCTAAACGCCCCTGGCGGAGTGGGTGGGCAGGATATTACAGCCGGCAATTTGTTCCACATTGAGCGCGGCTCAGGAGGCGCCGCGACTCAAATCATGGATGCTTTCACTAGCTCTGACCTCGCTGTCACCATGATCCGCACCAAAAAGCTGGGCGGCACTTGGCTGCCGTGGCGTGAGATCTGGACCAGCGGTAATACCCCAAAACAGACTGGCCCGCAGGACTTAACGCCGGGTGCGATGCTCAGCCCGCAGTCGTTCGGCATTGGCCAGGCCGTATTCCTTACCGAAACTGACCTGAACAAATACTTGATACCCGGCAACTACATGACGCCGGCTGGAGGTTTGTCCAACGTTCCGCCAGGTTGGGCGGCTACCGTTCTGCGCTATAACGTTGTGGTTTCTGGCCTATCAGCCTCAGTCGGAGCGATGGTGCAGACGATTTACGCGGGGATGTCGGGTGAAGAGACCAAGGTGGCAAGTCGGTCCTATTCCGTGGCAAAGGAATGGACTCCGTGGGAAGAGTTCACTACCAGCCGCCACGGTCCTTTAAAAGGAATGCAGGTTTACCGAACCGCAGGTGTTTTTACTTGGAGCGTGCCCGCCGGCGTCAAAAAGGTATGGGTGAAAGTAGTCGGTGGCGGCGGTGGTGGCGCAGTGAGGCGCGTTGCTGGTGATGCGGGCGGTGGAGGCGGTGGCGGTGGTGGGGTTGCTGAGGGCCTTTTCGATGTGAGTGGGCTCAATTCAGTTTCTATAACTGTTGGTGCTGCTGGCCTCGGCGCAACCGATCCGGGGCCAGGTGAGAACGGGAAGGCCAGTGCGTTTGGTGCCTACTGCTCGGCAACCGGTGGAACTGGTGGCCAAGTCCCCTCGGGCGGCGGTACTGGTACTGGTACGGGGGGCGTGATCAATTACGGTCTGGGCGATGGCTCTAACGGCGCCGTGGGGGGCAGCGCTGGAAGTGTCGGTGGGACTGGGGGCGGTCCCGGTAGTGCTGGAACCTTCGGCGGTTCCGCAGCAGCTCGCGGGCCAGGTGGCGGCGGCGGCGGTGCAGGAACCACAGCTAATTCCTATGGCGGCAACGGCGCGCCTGGAATGGTAGAAATCAAATGGTAGGGGTGACTATGTGGGCGCTTGTGCAAGGCGGCGTTGTAATCGAGACAACCGAGATTGATCCCGAGGGGCGCTTTCATCCTGACTTGAAGTGGCGCGCCTGTACGTCGCCGGTAAAGCCTGGGTGGCTGTACGCGAATGGTGTTTTTGCCGAAAAGGTTGAATCGCCGGAGGAAATCAAAGCTGCCGAACGTCAGTGGCGAGACAGTGAGCTGTCCGCTCGACAATGGCTGCGTGACCGACACCGCGACGAACAAGACCTGGGGCGCCCTACGACGCTTAGTAATGAGCAGTTCATGGAGTTGCTCGCGTACATGCAAAGGCTGCGGGACTGGCCACTAGCGGATACTTTCCCCGACGCCTCTAAACGACCAGCTGAGCCGATATGGATTTTTGAGCAACAGCTGTAGACCCTTCCGCTACAACCCTCGCGGCTCGCCCATGGTCCGCGCGCGCGGCAGCCTGTGCAGTGTCATCCCACTGCACAGGCACTCAACATGGCCGACGAATACCACCACGGCGTGCGCGTCCTCGAAATCAACGAGGGCACACGGCCCATCCGCACCGTTTCTACTGCCGTCGTCGGCCTGGTCTGCACCGCAGACGACGCTGACCCGGTAGCCTTCCCTCTCGATACCCCTGTCCTGCTGACCAGCGTGCAAAGCGCGATCGCCAAGGCCGGCAAGACCGGTACCCTGGCCGTCAGCCTGCAAGCGATCGCCGATCAGACCCAGCCAGTCACCGTCGTTGTGCGTGTGGCCACGGGCGCCACGGACGCGGAAACCACCAGCAACATCATCGGCACCACCACCGAAACCGGCAAATACACCGGCATGAAGGCACTGCTGGCCGCGAAAACTCGCCTTAAGGTCACCCCGCGCATCCTGGGCGTACCTGGTCTGGATTCGCTGCCGGTCGCCACCGCCCTGGTATCGATCGCGCAGCAGCTGCGCGCCTTCGCCTATGTCAGCGCTTCCGGCTGCAAGACCAAGGAAGAGGCCGTCGCCTACCGCGAGAACTTCGGCGCCCGTGAGGTGATGGTGATTTGGCCGGACTTCGAATACTGGAGCACCGAGAGCGACAGCACCGCCACAGCGCCGGCCGTGGCCCAAGCCCTGGGCCTGCGCGCCAAGATCGACAAAGAGACTGGCTGGCATAAGACCCTGTCCAACATCCCAGTCAATGGCGTGACGGGCATCAGCGCCGACGTGTTCTGGGATCTGCAAAACCCAGCCACCGACGCCAACTACCTCAACAGGAACGAAGTCACCACCCTAATTAACGCGGACGGCTTCCGCTTCTGGGGTAGCCGCACCTGTACCGAAGACCCGCTGTTTGCCTTCGAGAACTACATCCGCACCGCCCAGGTCTTGGCTGACACCATGGCCGAGGCGCACATGTGGGCGATGGACAAGCCGATGCACTCGTCCCTGGTGCGCGACATCCTCGAGGGCATCAACGCCAAGTTCCGCGAGCTGATCGCCGGCGGCTACCTGATCGGCGGCAGCGCCTGGTACGACGAGGAGGCCAACAGTGCCACCACCCTCAAGGCCGGCAAGCTCTACATCGACTACGACTACACCCCGGTGCCGCCGCTGGAGGATCTCACCCTTCGCCAACGCATCACTGACCGCTACCTGGCTGACTTCGCCAGCCGCATCAACAGCTGACGGAGACCACCACCATGGCTATGCCGCGCAAACTCAAGAACCTCAACCTGTTCAACGATGGCACCAACTACCTGGGCGTGTGCAAGTCCTGCACCCTGCCGCCGCTCAGCCGCAAGATGGAAGGCTATCGCGGGGGCGGTATGAACGGCCCGGTGAAGGCCGACCTGGGCTTCTCCGACGACGGTATCCAGTTCGAATGGAAGACCGGCGGCCTCGATCTGCTGGTCTTGCGCCAGTTCGGCGCAGTGAAGGCTGACGGAGTGATGCTGCGCTTCGCTGGCAGCTACCAGCAGGACGATACCGCCGTCGTCTCTGCCGTGGAGGTTGTGGTCCGTGGTCGTCACGAAACCATTGAAATGGGCGAAGCCACGCCCGGTGAAGACACCGAGCACAGCATTACCACCACCTGTAGCTACTACAAGCTCACGGTCGATGGCGAAGTCCTGGTCGAGATCGACCTGCTCAACTTCATCGAAGTCATCGACGGCAAAGACATGCTCGCAGAGCAGCGCAAAGCGCTGGGCATCTAACCCCCCTTCCTCACTGGAGCCACCATGAAAACTACCGAAACCACGGCACAGAACGACAACCAGGTCGAACCGAACACCCCACAGTTGAACGACAACCAGGTCGAGCTGGACACCCCAATCAAGCGCGGCGAAAGCGAGATCACCATCATCACCCTGCGCAAGCCCGCCTCTGGCGAACTGCGCGGGCTGCACCTGGCCGAGGTGCTGCAAATGGATGTTGCCAGCCTCATCAAACTGGTCCCGCGAATCAGCGATCTCAACGAGTTTGAAGTCGGCCGCCTGGACCCCGCTGACCTGTTTGCTATCGGCACGAAGGTATCCGGTTTTTTGCTACAGAAGCGGATGAAGACGGACGCCTCCCTCGTTGCGTAGAAGACGCCATGGCCGATGTGGCCGTGGTTTTCCACTGGGCGCCCGGCGACATGGACCGTCTGGGCGTCAAGGACTTGATGGACTGGCGCGAGCGGGCGCGGATCAGGAGTAGCAACAATGGCCAATGACCTGCGGCTGGAGGTGCTGTTAAGCGCCATCGACAAGGCCACCGCGCCGCTGCGGCAGATCAACCAGGGCAGCCTTGAGACGGCACGCGGTCTCAAGGCTGCCCGCGACCGCCTCAAAGAGCTGAACAGCCAGCAAAAGGACGTCAGCGCCTGGCGCAGCCAGTACAACGAAGCCAGACAAACGACCCAGGCACTGGATGCAGCCAGGGAGAAAGTGCGCACGATTGGTCAGCAGATGGCAGCCACAGGCCCGCCAACCAAGGGGCTTGCCCGCGATATGCGCAGCGCCGTGCGCGAGGCTCAGCGGCTCAAGGAGCAGCACCAGCAGCAGGCTGAGAAGCTCCAGCAGTTGCGCAGCAAGCTGCACGACGCGGGAATCAGCACTCGCAACCTGGGCACGCATGAGCGTGCGCTGCGCGAGCAGATCGCCTCAACCAACCAAACCATACGCACCCAGAGTCAGCGCATGGACGAGTTGGCCGCGCGGCATGCAAAGCTCGCGAAAGCCCGCGCCAGCCTTGAAAAGACCCAGGCGCTAGGCGCCAAGATGGCAGGAACCGGCGCCGCGGGCCTCGCCACTGGGTATGCGGCTGCCCAGCCGGTGAAGGCCGTGCTGGGGGCGTTCGCACCTAACGAGGATTCGGCGACGCAGTTGAAAGTATCCATGATGGATAACAGCGGCCAGGTTGCCGAGGACTTCAAGCGGATTACCGACCTCGCTACCAGCCTCGGCGATCGTCTGCCAGGCACAACAGCAGACTTCCAGAACATGATGACCATGCTGAGGCGCCAGGGCCTCAGCGCGCAGAGCATTCTTGGGGGGACCGGCGAAGCTGCGGCCTATCTTGGCGTGCAGCTCCAGATGCCCGTTGAGGAGGCTGCCGAGTTCGCGGCCAAGATGCAGGACGCAACGCGCACCACGGAAAAGGACATGATGGCGCTGATGGATACCATCCAGCGCGGGTTTTATGCCGGCGTCGATCCGACCAACATGCTCCAGGGTTTCAGCAAGATCTCCCCAGTAATGGATGTGATCAAGAAGACAGGCATTGAAGCGGCAAATGAGCTCGGCCCATTACTCGTCATGATGGATCAGGCGGGCATGGAAGGCGGCGCAGCAGGTAACGCCTATCGCAAAATCTTCCAGGCCGGCCTGGACAAGGATGGTGTTAAAGACGTCAACAAGATCATGGAGCTAGAGGGCAAGAAGATCCGCTTCAACTTCACTGATAGCGGAGGCAACTTTGCCGGGTTGGAAAACTTGTTTGCTCAGGTCGAGCAGCTGAAAGCCCTGAATGACGAGGATCGAACCTCAACTATCAAGGCGCTGTTTGGGGACGACTCGGAAACTATCACCGTCCTTAACACCATGATGAATAAGGGCCTGGGCGGGTACCGGGAGGTACAGCAGAAGCTCCAGGACCAGGCGGACTTGCGCACTCGGGTCAATGAGCAGCTCAGCACGCTGTCAAACGTTATGGAAGCGGCCGAGGGTAGCTTTACCAATGCCATGGCGGAGTTTGGGGCTGCCGTAGCCCCTGAACTTAAGGACTTGATCAACATGCTGGGCGAAGTCGCTGCCAATGTCGGTGCCTGGGCGCGTGAAAACCCTGCGCTTGCTGGCGGCTTGGTCAAAGTCGTCGCCGTAGTGGCCGTTCTCGCAGCCGGCTTCGGCGCGCTCGCGATCACAATGGCAAGTTTGCTCGGTCCCTTCGCGATCGTTCGCTATGCCATGACCTTGTTCGGCGTGAAAGGCGCTGGTCTGTTCTCGGTCGTCGGCAGACTCATCGGGATCTTGGGCGGCGGCCTTCTGACCGCTATCCGCGCGGTGAGCATTGCCCTGTGGGGGCTTGCGATGAACCCTGTAGCGCTCGCAATCGGGGCGGTGGTCGCAGTTCTGGCCGGTGCTGCATACCTCATCTACAAGAACTGGGACCAGGTGAAGGCCTACTTCATCAGCGCCTGGGCTGAGATCCGTGCTGGCTTCAGCTCGGGGATCGGCGGGATTCTCACGGTGCTGGCCAACTTCAGCCCGATCGGCCTGATCTATCAGGCATTCGCCGGGGTGCTGAACTACCTGGGCGTTGAGATGCCCACCCGTTTCACCGAGTTCGGCGGGATGATCGTTAGCGGCCTGGTCAACGGGTTGCTGTCAGGCATGGGCCAGATCAAAACCGCTGTGAGCTCCCTGGGTGATTCCACCATTGGATGGTTCAAGGAAAAGCTCGGGATACATAGCCCCTCGCGAGTGTTCGCCGAGCTGGGTGGGTTCACGACCGAGGGGCTTGCCCAAGGCCTGGACGACGGCGCCAAACAACCGCTCGATGCGGTCAAACGCCTGGGACAGCAACTGACTCAAGCCGGCGTGCCGCACCTAAAGACACTCCCCCAGTTCAATGGCGGGGGGCCAGGCTCCCCCGCCGGTCCTGGTACAGCGATCACCATGGACGACCGAGCCCCTATCAGCTCGGCGCCCGCCGCAAGTTACGACAGCCACGACACCTATGAAATCAACATCCACCCCACACCAGGTATGGACGCGCAGGCCATTGCCCGTGCCGTGCGCGCCGAATTGGGCCGTATCAACAGCGAGAAAGCTGCCCGACAGCGCAGTCGCCTGTCAGACCAGGAGTAACACACCATGATGCTCGCTTTGGGCATGTTCGTTTTCAGCCTGCACACCCTGGCCTATCAGGAAATGCAGCGACAGACCGAATGGCGGCATGCCGCCAATAACAGGGTTGGGGCTCAGCCAGCTCGGCAGTTCCTGGGGCGCGGGGAGGATGCCATTACCCTGCCCGGCGTGCTCCTACCCGAGCTGGCCGGGACCGTCGTCGGCCTGGATGCCCTTCGGCAAATGGCGGACACCGGTAAGGCCTGGCCGCTGGTCGAGGGTACCGGTCGGCTGCTTGGCCTGTGGGTGATCGAAAGCCTCAACGACAATCGAACGCTGTTCTTCCGGGACGGCGCTGCCCGCCGCATCGATTTCAGCATCAACCTCAAGCGGATCGATGACGGGCGCATCGATCTGCTGGGCTCAAGCATCAGCGGTGGCTTGAACATTCTGAGGGGGCTGCTGTGATCGAGGCCGTGCTATCCAAGGTCACCGGCTTCCTGCGAGACACACGCGACGGGCTGCAACGTGACGCAGCGTATCCGGTCCCTGCGTTCCGGCTTACCGTGGACGGCAACGATATCGCGCAGCTCATCAGTCCGCGCCTGATGAGCCTACAACTCACGGACAACCGGGGGCTGGAGGCCGATCAACTGAGTTTGACGCTCAGCGACCACGACGGCTTGCTCAGCATTCCCCCACGCGGCGCCATCGTTCGTTTGTGGCTTGGCTGGAGCGACACCGGCCTCGTCGACAAGGGCAGCTACATCGTCGACGAGACTGAGCACAGCGGGGCCCCAGACGTGCTCAACATCCGCGCCCGCTCGGCAGACCTGCGCAAGGGCCTCAAGATCAAGCGTGAGCGAAGCTGGAGCAAAACGACGCTGGGCAAAGTGCTGGAACAGATCGCCTCTGGCAATGGACTGGCAGCGACGGTCGCAGCCGCCTTGCATGACGTTGCGATCGAGCAGCTCGATCAGGCCAACGAGTCCGATGCCAACTTGCTGACCAGGCTTGGCGAGGACTTCGACGCGGTGGCCACCGTCAAGGCCGGTTGCTTGGTGTGTATGCCTGCCGGGGGCGGCAAATCCGCTAGCGGCCTGGCACTGCCGCATATCACCCTTACCCGCGCCGACGGGGATCAGCATCGATTCCTACAAGCTGACAGGGACAGCTATGACGGCGTGCGCGCCTACTTCTACGACGTCAACAGCGCCAAAAAGCAGGAAGCCATTGCCGGTGGTGGAGAGAACCTCAAGGATCTGCGCCACACCTACAGCGACCGCCAGTCGGCATTACGTGCCGCCAGGGCCGAAATGAACCGTCTGCAACGCGGGAGCGCCACGCTCAGCTACACCCTCGCCAAAGGCCGGCCAGACCTAATCCCTGAGCTGACCTACACGCTGATTGGGGTCAAGCAAGAGATCGATGAGATCATCTGGTACGGCGGGAACATCCAGCACAGCCTGACCGCTGATTCGGGCTATACGGTTAGCCTGGAGCTCGAAAGCAAGCTGCCAGAAGACACGGTCGACGGGCTGCTCGAGGACGGGGTACGGGGCAAGATCCAGTACACGGGCATCATTGCGTTTTATCGGGACAGCGCGACAGGGAAAGAGAAGTCAGTTACAGCAGGTGATCAGAAGAAGCCCAGGCGCCTGCGGCGCGTGTACGTCAGCGAGAAGAACGCACGACGAGCGGCAGAAAGAGAGTGGAAGCGCATGCAGCAAGGTGCTGATTAGCGGCGACAAAAAACCCGGCGTAAGGCCGGGTTCTTCTTATCGAGCTACGAGAAGCGCATCCAGGAACCGAATGATATCTTCCCGCCCCTGCTCATCGAGCCGCCTGAACATCTGCACAATCATCCGTTCGCGCTGACTGAGTTCACGAGGTTCGATTCTCTCGGGCTGGTTGGTCTGCACCTCTTTCATCACCGACATGTTTCATCCACTCCACACGTTCGGGTACCCGGTACCAACCTCGGTACCGACCAAAGCACCCTTGGAATGAGCGATTGTCAGCATGATTACGCGTGCCACCAGCCCGCGTATCTGAAAATCAAGTCAGGTTATGTGCCACACAGTGCCTGAGCACGGACAACAAAGTCGCTGTAGTCCATCTTGATCATCGGGGTCGCTGGATTAGGCTTGGTGATGTCTCGGCCATCTTTCCAGCCCTTATCTTTTGCCTGAGAGCGGGCAGACCCGCTTAGGGCATAGATCTGCCCATCAGCAGTTCTCGCCAGCGCTAACGGCGATGGCCCCTCACACATTAGTTCGAGTGACTCAACGGTAAATGGCCAAGACGCACCAGATTCCTCGCTGGATACCGTTAGCGTTCTCCTATCCTCCCCGCATCCCACTAATACAAGAAGGCCCGCGGCCAAAACCACTCCTGAAATCCCTTTAACCATTGCTCACTCCTGTTTGCTGCTGAACGCGCGTAGCAGCCGCTGCACCGCTCCTTTGTCCTCAGCTGGTAAAGCCCGGACGTGTTGCACCATTTCCAGCTCTTCCGCTGACAAGGTCTTTTCCCCAACGGGCAAACGCTCCCCAGTAACGACATACAAGACGTCTACACCAGCTGCGGCCGCGAGGTTGAGCAGTAACGAACCGGCCTCACGAGATCCACTCTCGTAGCTCGCCAGCGTTCGTTTAGAAACCCCGACGATACCAGCCAGCTGTTCTTGGTTGAGATTGAGACGCTTGCGTTCGGACTGGAGGCGCGCACCTATTTCTTCAGAAAGATGCACAAACGTTCCCTCTGCCTATTTACAAATGAACAATCGTGCATCATCCTTCGCATACCACTACACGAAATTGCACGATTACCAACTATGCACGCCACCTGTGTACCCGAGCAAGCCTGCAAAGCCGCCCGCGAACGCCTTGCCCAGCAAGGGGTTTCAATCCAGGAGTTTGCTTTGCGACACGACCTGCATCCCAGCACGGTCTACGCCGTCCTTTCCGGCCAGAAAAAGTGCCTGCGCGGTGAAGCGCATAGGGCCGCTGTTCTGCTCGGCATCAAATCAACCGAAGCCACAAGTTAGGTCGCCTGGCTCAAGGAGGAAACCAGAACATGAAACGCCCAGTTCTAGAAACCTTTCGCCAGGTAGTCACAGCGGTGGTATCCGCTCTGCCTGGTGGTCGTGAAACGGCCGCTGCTCGCCTCGGTTACGAGCTCAAGCAATTCGACAACCGTGTCTACGAGAACGCCGGTAGCCGCCCGCTGACCTGCGACCAGGTCCACATCCTGGAGAGCGATATCGGGACAACGTACCTGCCTGAGTTCATCGCCCAAATGTACGGCGGGATGTTCGTGCCATTGGTGAAAGCCGAAGACCTGGACAACGTCGAACTGTTCCAGCGTTCGGTGAAGACCGACGCTAAGCGCGGCGCGGTGGATCAGATCATCGCTAAAGCGCTAGAGGATGGGGTGATCGAGGAGGCGGAAGCGAAAGCCATCATGGCGGCTCACACCGCCTACATGGCCGCCCGCACTGCCGAGGTCAAAGCCACCATTCTGCTGTACACGACAGGGGACCAGGTTTGAGCACTTACAAACTCGTTTGCCCCCACTGCAACAGCCGTATGCGTATCCGCACCAGTGAAGGCACTCACATTTTCCTGCGCGTTGCCTACCTGCAATGCGTAAACGAGGGCTGCGGCTGGGCCGTACGTGCCGCGTTTGAAATGACCCACGAAATGAGCCCAAGCGGCATGCCGAACCCCACCGTTCGTTTGCCCATTGCCCCAGTGGCCATGCGCCGACAAGCGATGAAATCCGCTGCTGGTGACGATCATCCCGACCTGCTGGACCAGCTGGATATGGAGGCTGTAACCGCATGAACGCCCAAGCCCTGATCACCAACCCCGAAACCGACTACCGCTTAGCGATGCAGCAAGCGGCCGTCGCCTACCTGTTCCGCCGCAATGGTCAGCACCTGTCGGGTGATGACCAGGTGCTGGAGAACTGCCGTCGGTTCCTGGCGCAGTCGCTGGAAGTGCCCGAGCACCTGGTGCAGCGCATCGCTGAACTGGCCGTTGCTGAGTTTGAAAGCAAAACGACACGACGGCTCCAGCTCCTGGGCGTTTGTCCGAGCAGTGGCATTTTCAGGGCTCGGCTGATCCTGCTGGATACAGCCACCCAACAACGGTTCCCAGTCCCGGCGCGCTACTTGCCCCGGCGCCTACAGCAGCACCGCGACACTTCGAAGTAACCCCGAACTGACCCCTTCCCGATGCCCCGTTCTGCGTGGGTAAGGGGAAACTGCATTCCATTGGTGGCCGAAATGAGCAAGATCACCCTTCAATTTGAGCTGGATGTGCAGCAAGCCCAGCACTACCTGCAATGGCTCAGCAGCCAATACAACCTCACCATGGCGGATGTCTGGTATTCCGACCGGTACCGCAATGTGCCTTCGGGACAGCGCGGCCCAAAGGTGCTCGCTGACGTTCCACACCTGCTGGGCATCTGCCGTACGCGCAAAGCACTTGAGGAGCAACTCAGCCCCGTTGTGACGGAGCGTGTGCAGTGACTACGGCTCACCCGATGGAGCACAGGCTGCTCACAGAAGTCCAGGAGCGCTTGCAGCGTGATTACGGGCTCAAGCACATGCCCGGCACCAAGTTTATGCGTAAGGGCAAGTGCCCAGCGCACGGCTGCGGTCAGAAAACCCTTTACACCTTCCACGACGCCCCTTGGGTGCTGGTTTGCGGCCGCCCCGAAAAGTGCAACCACCGAGTACACGTCAAGGACCTTTACGACGACCTGTTCAACGACTGGAGCAAGCTCGCGCCGGCAACCGAGGAAAACCCAACCGCCACTGCGCGTGCATACCTGGAATTCAACCGAGGCTTTCACGAGGAGTTGATCAAAGGTTGGTACACGCAGGACACGTACTGGGACTCCAAGCTCGGGATCGGCAGCGCTACGGTCCGTTTCCCGCTCGACAAGGGCGGCTACTGGGAGCGCCTGATCGACAGGCCAAACCGCTTCGGCAAGATGAAGGCGCGCTTCCGCCCGACTGGCGAAGGCAAGACAGGCTACAGCGGCGTCTGGTGGTGCCCGCCCGGCCTTGACCTGCTCCAGGTCGACGAGCTGTGGATCGTTGAGGGGATCTTCGACGCGATCGCCCTGCTGCATAACGGCGTTCATGCCGTGTCGATGATGTCCAGCTCACCCCTTCCAGCCGAATCGCTGAAAGACCTGTTGCGCAAATGCCAGGAGGCTGACCAGCGCCCGCCCAAGCTGATCTGGGCGCTGGACAACGAGCCGGTGGCGAAGGCCAACACCCGTCGCTGGGCGAAGGAAGCGCGGGAAATGGGCTTCAAGTGCGAGGCCGCGTTGGTTGCACAGCCCGATAGCAAAAAGGTGGACTGGAACGACCTTCACCTGCGCTGGAAGTACCTCGACGACGACAAACGCGACGACCAGGTGCAGGCCGACCTTAAGCGTGCCCGCCATGAGGGTGCTCTGCTGCTGGCCGAGTCGCCGGAGGAAAAGGGCCTGCTCATGTACGACTGGCAGCCACGGAGCGAGTTTTCCTTCTCGTTTGCCAGCCGCCTCTACTGGTTCAAGTTCGACATGGCCCGGTTTGACAGGAAGATGCTCGAACTGGAAAACCCGAAAGACCAGGAAGACATCACGTTGACTGACCGCCAGAAGCGGGACAAGGCCTTGCGCGATTCGGCTTCTGTGGCCCGTATCGCCAACTGCTACTTCCAGGCGCTCTACAACATGCGCAACGAGCAGACGGACGAGGCCTGGTACTACTTCCGTATCGAGCGACCCGGCAAGCCGGTGACCAAGAGCACCTTCACCGCCGCCCAACTCGCTTCGGCCCCAGAGTTCACGAAACGACTGCTGAACGTGTCCAACGGCGGCTGGTACACGGGCAGTGCCGCCCAGTTGATCCGGCTGCTTGAGCCGCAGATGGATGATCTGAAACAGGTCAACACCATTGACTGGATCGGCTATTCCAAGGAACACAAAACCTATGTGTTCAACGACATCGCGATCTCGCAGGGCAACGTCTACAAGCTCAACGAGGAGGACTTCTTTGATGTCGGCCCACTGAGCATCAAATCCCAGAGCATGTCGCCGAACTTGGTCATCAACACCGACCTCAACGCCTACAACGAAGGCTGGTTCGAGACGTTCTGGAAGTGCTTCGGGGTTCGCGGCACCGTTGTCCTGGTCTGGTGGCTGGCTTGCCTGCACGCCGAGCAGATCCGTCAGTTGCAGAAGACGTTGTGCTTCCTGGAGCTGGTCGGCGAAGGCGGCTCGGGTAAATCCACCCTGATCGAGTTCCTGTGGAAACTCGTTGGCCGCATCGAGTACGAGGGCTTCGATCCCACCAAAGGTACCGCCGCTGGCCGCGCCCGCAACTTCTCACAGGTGGCCAATCTACCGGTGGTGCTGATCGAGTCCGAGCGTGAGCAGCAGGACGGCGCACCGGTCAAGCACTACGACTGGGACGAGATCAAGACAACCTACAACGGCCGCTCGGTGCGCTCAACCGGCGTCAAGAACAACGGCAACGAAACCCGCGAGCCGCCATTCCGTGCCGGCGTGATGATCGCCCAGAACAACGCGGTGACCGCCTCTAACCCGATCCTGACCCGCATCGCCCAGGTACTGCTGAACAGCGAACACCACACCCCAGAAACGAAGCTCTACGCCGAGGAACTGGAATGCATGCCCATGGAAAAGATCAGCGGGTTTCTCATCAAGGCGCTGCAAAAGGAGGAGGAAATCCTGCGCTTGCTGGAAGAGAAGACCAGGGGCTATGAGCAGGAGCTGCTGGCCATGCCAGAGATCCGCACCGTACGGATCGCGAAGAACCACGCGCAGCTGCGCAGCATTGCCGACGGCCTGGCCCTGGTCGTGCCTCTGGGGGAGGAACGCCGGGCGCTAGTACACAAAGAGCTGTGTCGGATGGCTGTACAGCGCCAAGAGACCATCAACGCAGATCACAAAGTCGTGCGCGAGTTCTGGGATCTGTACGACTTCCTGGACGGCGAAGACGACGGGCTCAACCACTCGCGCAACAAGGATTTGATTGCGGTGAACCTTAACGAGTTCGTGAAAAAAGCCGCAAACGAGCGGCAGCAGATGCCAGCCATGCTCAGCGAGCTGAAGCGCCTGCTCAAGACCAGCAAGTCGCCCAAGTTCATCGACGCCAACAAACCGATCAACTCCGGCCGGAAAGGCGACGACTTCATCGGCAAGACCGTTCGGTGCTGGGTTTTCCAGCCCTGACCTACTCGCCGGGCGCTGCAACGCCTGGCTCAACCCCAAGGAGAAACGACATGCAACTGCACATTTCCCGAGGAGCACCTCAAACCGGCAAGACCGTCCGCCTCCGGCAAACGGCCAAGAATGCAGGAATCAACGAGAAGAACATCTTGATCGGTACCAGCTATGTGGATCGGGAACTCGAAGCGAAGGTCCTGGTACTTGCCCTGCGCGGGCTCAAGGTTATCTGTATAGACGAATGTAGAGAGCAACAGCTCGCGTTTCTACGACGGGTTAAGAGCCGTATCTGCAACAGCGTCACTGTTCACGTCGTTGTCGCTAACTGATACGGGGCCCGTCATGAAATTCCAGGTGAAGCGCAACAAAGAAGGGGACCCGATCCCCCGGTGCTGGGTCTCCGACGCTGGGTACACAGTAGCCGAGTGCCGACTGCCTCACCCCCGATATCCGGTGACCCGCCCAGGCTCAGCGCTGCCGTTTGCGTACGCCGACAGTCGCGACCAGGTGGTCGAGATCATCACGAAAGACATACAAGCCGGCGCCACTGGCCAATAACCAGAACGCCGGGCAGCTGCAACTGCCCGGCGTACCCAAGGAGAAACGACATGCACCACTACTACAAATCCGAGGCCGCCGACGTGGTGGCCATTGTTCAGGAGTACTACCAGGCGAAAGACCTGCTGACTGAGCGCCTGGCCGACCTGGGCAAAATATTCGGGGGCGCCATCGCCCCAATGCGCGACATCACATCGCACTTCGCGGGTGGAGTGAAGCTCTCCGCCAGTCCTGAGCTGGATGTCCACTGGCGCCGCCCTGACGAGTATGGCTACCGCAGCCTTCGCCGCAAGGCGGTACCACCGAAGGGCATCACCAAGGAGCAGCGCGCTGCGATTCGGACCGAGCATGAGCGTCTGTGGGAGCTGTGGAAAGCACACTGCCCACCTCGCCTAGAAACCCATGAGTACTGGGACCGGCTAAACGTGAACACGGGGAACCTGCTGCTCTGCGGCGGCATCCTGTTCGAACACCAGGACGTCGCCTACTTTGCCCTCGGTTTCGAGATCAACAAAGCCGACCATGAAGAGAAGGTCGCAGCGGGCAAACCCACGTCCGGTTGGATCAATGGCGCCGTCGAGATCCTGCCCAGCGAGTGCGAGGCAGCACGCCTCGCGAAAACAGGTGGTGCGTCATGAGCAATCCAGATCTCGACAGCCTGAACATGGAACTGGCCTTCCAGGTCTGGGCCGAGGATCGAGGCTACGACCTCAAGACCGGCGCCGACGGCGCCTTCACAAACATCGAAACGCGCGCTGCTTGGCTTGGCTTCGAAGCTGCCCATGGCCCAGCCGGCTGCATGCCCAGCGGGCAGCAGCTGTATGCGCTGATCAAGAAGTGCAGCGAATACGCCCACCAGACCGATCAGATGTTCCCGGTAAGCGTGGGTCAGCCAACTCATGGTGACTACGCGGTGGTAGGCGGACCAGGCGGTGTGTACCGGTTGTGCGACATAGACCTCTTTGTCGTCACCAACGGCAAGAAAACCCAGCTCAAGTAAGCAGAAGGGAGGCGCCGAGGAGCTGCAACTCCCCGGCGCCGACCAACCCCAAGGAGAAACGACATGCAAGTAGAAACCCCCGAAGTCGGCGCCAAGAAGGCTACCACACCACGCTACGACACCATCGTCATTCGCGGTGCCCTGGGCAAGACGGTCCCAAGAGAGTTCGATGGAGGTGAAGTTGTCAGCTGGAGCCGAGGACATGACCTCGCTGCCATGGACGCACTCGAATCCTTCGTCACCGCTGTTGCAGACGGAGAGCTGGACGACCTAGAAGAGATCCAGACCGGCGCCGGCCGAGCGCTTGAACTGATGCGCCGTCGAAATGCCATCGGTTGGGATGCAGACACCAGGCAGGAGACTAAGCAATGACAGGGGTACGCCCACGCCTGGCCAGCCACGCCCTTGACCTGCCGAATCACTGCGACATCTGCAACAAGGCCCGCTCGCACGGTAACCATCAACGTTGCAGCAAGGTCCGTCAGGTACGGCAGTCGGCATATTGGGATGCCTACATGGCCAACGTCGAAGCCAAGAAAGCACAGCAGGGACGCCGATATGCTCGCTAACCAAACCGCATCCCTTGACCTGATTATCAGCGTAGAGCGAACAGCGCCCCATGGCTGACCGTGAGGGACCGACCAAGAATTTCAGGCCAGAGATTCTGGTCTCCAAACCACAGGGCCTGCGGCTATGATCCAGCAACACCCACCCAGCACGGTCCTGACGTTCCAGGATCTGCAACGGCTGACCGGATACACACGGCGCTCTGGTGTGGAGGCTGCCCTGCGAAAGCAGGGCATCCGTTGGTTCTGGGGCCGGCATGGCCCCTGGACCACACTCGACCTGGTCAACCAAGCCGGCGGGAAGTCGTCGGTTACCGAGAAATATGACAGCGAGATCCTATGAGGCGGTCCCGTAAACACAATCCGCACATCCCTGCCCACATTGACCAGGCCGCCATTCCGGCGGCCGTCTTTTTTGATCATCGATGGGAGGGCGTCTGGTACACCTCCTGGCGTGACGAGGGCGGCAACCGCAAGCGGATGAACATCGCCGGCCGTACCGCTACCCTCAGCGACCTGCACCGGATCATGGAGGAAAGGAAGGGTGTTGATCGTGAGAGCCTCAACCACCTGTGCAACGAGTTCCACGCCAGCGCTCAATGCAAGCGGCTAGCAAAGAAAACCCGCGACGATTACGAGTACTCTCGCGATGTACTACTGGCCATCCCGACGAAGCTACAGAAGCCACTCGGCGAACTGTCAGTACGCAAATTCACTTCGGCCCTGGTGCAACGCCTAGTCGATCGGATCGCCGACGAAGGAACTCCTTCGAAGGCGGCGCATGTCCTTCGATACTTGCGACGGGTCATGCAGTGGGGACGCAACCGCGGCTACCTGGAGATCAATGTCGCTTTGGGCATCGAAGCACCTGCCGAGCGCAAACAGCGCCGCCTGCCTAACCCAAAAGTCATGGGCGAGCTGATCGCTCGGGCTCATGCCATGGGGGAACTCACGCGAGGGCAACCGGGAGCATGCCCGACCTACCTGGGTTACGTGATGGAGCTGGCCTACCTGTGCCGTCTACGTGGCATTGAGGCCGTCACTCTCACTGATGCGAACGAGCTGGAGGACGGAGTCCAGACGAACAGGCGCAAAGGCAGTCGTGACAACGTGGTGCGCTGGACGCCCAGGCTCCGCGCTGCCTGGGAGGGGGCCAAGGCTTACAGACGCCGGGTATGGACGAACCAGGCCTACCCCATCCCGGCCTCTGCCGAGCGCCGTTTCATAATCGTGGCAGCCCACGGCGGAGCGTTGCAGAAAAGCAGCCTGGACAGCACTTGGCAACGTTTCATCACCAGGGCGATAAAGGAAGGCATCATCACCGAGGACCAGCGTTTTGCGCTGCACGACCTCAAGCGGCGCGGCATCACCGATACACCTGGCGACCGCAAGCAGAAGCAGGACGCCAGCGGCCACCGCGACGAAGCCATGCTTGATATCTACGACTTCAGCCTCCCACGCGTATTCCCGTCTGCGGAATGATGGTCGCGAATTGCAGCACGCTGGCCGTCGCACCCGACTTTGTTGTACATGCCGCACCGGGTGCGACGTCTGACTAGCCTTCAAGTAATACTGGCGGCATGATGGCGAGCAAATCTGCATGAGGCCATCAAATGATTTGCACGGAATGCGTTAATCTGATTCCCCTTAAAAAGCTCATCACCACACAAGGGGCGTTCGGGCACTGCGATTATTGCAGAAAGCCCGGAATGTGCTTGCTAGACATCGTAGTATTTGAATATCTCGGGGAGAGAATAAAGGAGTCTTATCGCGTATTCGAAGAGCTGAGCGAATTAGAAAGAGGAATGTTTTTCCATGGCTCAGATAAAGTACCCATGGTTGAATATTGGCAAATACTTCAAGATGACTTTGAGATCGGGGTCGATGAATTCACGGAGAACGCTATTAAGCACCTTGAAGATGAATTGGCCAATGACGAGCATGGAAATGCGCAGCTCTGGGCCTTGGATGACGGCAGCTTAGAGAACAACACCTATGAGGAGGAATGGAAAAAATTTGTATCGGACATCAACCATGGGTATAGATACTTTAATGATGGCGCAAGAGAATTTCTGGACTCATTATTCAAATTCACCTGCGAGAACGGGAAGCTAAAAAAAGAGCTCATCACGACTCTTGATGAAAGCAACCCACTTTATAGAGCTCGCAAGACATCAGGTTTTGATAGTTGGAAATCGTTTGAGGACGCTCCCTGGACAGCGCTAGGTCCAGCGCCTGCTGCTAAGGCCGGCGACCAGCGAATGACACCGTCCGGCATTTCAGCTATGTACTGTGCATTGGACCGTGAGACTTGCCTTAGCGAGATCAGGTCCATTACTGGAGACACGGTAATTAGCGGTGCCTTTAAGCCTGTAACGTCTGTGTCACTACTCAATCTACGCAAGCTTGAAGAGATGGCGAGTTTTGAGGAACATCCGTTCGACATCGGATATGCACGTGCTTCCCACGCCTATGAGTTCCTGAAGCGTCTGATATTCAAGCTGTCTAAACCAAGGAGCAGCTCTGACACTTTAGGATACCTTTCAACGCAGGTCGTATTCGAGTATCTCCGAATTAAGTTTAAAGACCAGGTATCTGGTATCATTTTTCCTTCGGTGCAAACTGGTTTGAAAGGCACAAACGCCGTAATTTTCCCAGAAAGCGCTGTGACCGCGCCTCATGATTACGAAACACCCATGGGGGCCCCTACTAGGCACGACCCTTTTTTTGCCAAACCAATTCCACTTTTAAAATTCAGCAAAGGGTCGCTGGTCGTACACAAAATTGAGGCAGTTATAACAGAGTCAAAAGACTATAACGATCTTCTTGACTATGTTGTCGATAATTTATGAGAGATACCACTCATCAGTGGAATAGCGTCGATCCCGAGGGGTAGTCAGCCTTCTACTAAGACAGCGCCTGCGGTCCAGCCCCAACGGATTCCCACGTACCAGCACGGCCAGAGGCTGCATGATTTCTGGCTTTCATCAAACCCACCACGTACCAGGAGCTACGCTAACCCATTGATTAATAAGCTGTGAGCAGGGTCCTTGTAATCAGTAGGTCCCGGGTTCGATTCCTGGTGCCGGCACCATATTTATCAAGGTGTTACGTGCGTTTCTTCATGTCGTTTCGGCGATGCGCGTAACAACCGACGTAACAAGAGGCGTGCGTATACGCAGATCTGCGTGTCACCCTCGACCAGCCTCCCCCTAGGGGCGACCGCCGTTTGATGTTGACCCATCGGAAAAAGGTTAGGTCGGTTAGGTTTTTGGCGAACAGGCTGCATCCCCCTTCCTTTCTGGCTTCCAGAAGACCGCTAAAGGTTAGGTTTTGGTTAAGTAATAGTAATTTCCTTACCTTTACCTATAGTCAGTTTCCAAAAAATAAAACCCTTTAAAATCAGGCACTTGAGAATCCCTAACCTCAAACCTAACCATTCCTAACCATCAAAAGTTAGCCACCAACCCCAGCAAATCCGGGCACCTCAGCCCCCACCAAGCCCTCACAACGAAAACTTACCTTTTTCCCACGGCTCCCCCCAGAACGAGACGGTACGACTCCCCCTTCGCCACCAGAAACACCCCCGGCGCAGGGATTCGCAGAATTCCCATCCACCTCATAACCTGCCAAAGCCCAGATACTGGGCGGCTTGTCCGTGGCTGCAGGGGCGCGGAATTTCCCACACGTTTAGACCGCGGGCGTGGCGGGGGGACGAGGGCGCGCGCCGGGCTCAGAGACAGCCGGGCGAGCCTCGCGTATTACCCGTCAGCGACTACACTGCGCTCACCTAGTGTCAACAGGCTCAAAATCGCTTATACTGTATGAACGTACAGTGGCCAATTTGGTTGAATGATGTAAAACGTTGTGATAACGGTGTAGTAATAGTTGTCATAACCGCTATAATCTCGCGCCGTCCATCATGGCCACGGCTCAGACGAGATAGCAGATACAGGAGGGCTAAATGATTGTTTCTACGCAGAAAGCGGTTGAATTTGCGAAGCAGGCACTGCAGCTCGCCTGGGATGGCAATCTCCCTGTCAAGCCTGAGGTGATTGCCCAGGCACTAGTCGTCTATAAAAAGAACGACGCAACTGGCGCGGTAGAGAACGTGCCTATTCGGGTTCGACGGCAGAACTCTTTTTCGCTCGGCACCGCCAGCGGACAGGCATCGCTCGAGAACACCGGCGAGGGCTGGGCGTATTTTTGCGACTACAACGGCGACGAGATCAGTTACCGGAACCGTTTCACGGTCGCGCATGAACTGGGGCACGTGTTGCTTCGCCATGTGCACGAAGACAAGAACCGGTTACGTGACACCACGTTTGGCAACTCCGACCCGGTAGAGCGAGCGGCCAACACTTTTGCAGCTGAGCTGATCATGCCTGAGCAAAAGGTCCGTGAGATGTTCATCGGCTCGCCCACTGTTCAGCAGTTGGCAGAAGCTTTCGGCGTGTCCAACGCCGCAATGTCCTACAGATTGCAGAATCTCGGCCTTGTTCGATGAGCGACAGCACTGACGAAAGCGCAGGATTCGGTGCGAGCGACTTGGGGGGGCCGAGACATGCGTCTCCAAGTCAGGCCTCCACTCCCGATGCGGGGCTGACAAACGAATCTATCAAGCGAATGGCATGGAGCCGTTGGTTCGCCTTTGGTGCGCTTTTCGTTATGTCCGCTTCTGCTATCGGATGCTTGGGATTCGCTATGTACGTCGGGTGTCATTTTCTCGGGGCGTACGACAAACATCAGGAATTCATGGCCAGGAACCCTGAGCAGGTTGTCGCCGTTGCAAAGCAGCCTGTATCGAACTCTCCTGCCAAGAATGCAAAGCCGTCCAAAGCGGCTCCGAGCTCCCCAGTTGAGACTCCGGTCAAACCTGAAATTCCTAATAACGAAAAGCTGTATTTCACCATGCTAGCGCCGCTTATCCCGGCCTCGTTCTCTTCTGCTCTAGCCATCATCCTGTTCATCACCATTGCGCGCTTCGTTACGAACTTCGTACGAATCGGGAAGGAAAGCACTGAGAAGGAGACCCCTGAGGATTACGGGGCCATCGCTGTGCTAGTTCAGGAAATCGGCAAGCTTATAAAGACGATGCGCGGCAAGTGATCGCTCCCCCCCTTATGTCCCTGTGGGCACATAAGTAGGGACGAGGACGTACGCCGGGTCCAATATGGCAGGAAACCGATGACGCTGATGGCAATATGCCGTAGCTTTTCGGTAGCGGTGCCGGCCAGCGTCGGCACCAAGCCAGCTCACTTGCATGGAGGCCCTATGGCCGAGTTCGATTGGAAGAAGTTTCAGTTCATCACCGAGGTTCAAACTGCGTTGATGGCGAATGCGATCAACGTGTCCCGACATGATGAAGAGGGTAAGGAGAGGCACCACTATTCAGGTACCGGCCTGCTCATCCATATGGACGATGCGTTCTATGCAGCCGAACGAATTCCCAAGGACCTGAGCGCCCATGAAGCCGCCTGCCAGTTTTACGGTGGGTGCAAAGGCGAAGACTGGCCACGCTGGGCGATGCGCTACTGAATGTGCGCGCTCGGGTTCCGGTGACGCAAAAAAGCCGCCTTCGAGGGCGGCTTTTTTGTCTTCGATGTCTGATGCAGTTATGGTTCCGGTGCGGCCTGCCCCACGACATAGCATGGGATCGTGATGTCCAACTTATGCGGACTACTCACCGCCACCACTGCCACCAGTACCCAACCTTGTGAAAGCAAACGGTTTACGTCTTGCAGGCTGTATACATCTTTGACTTGCTGAATGTTTTGTTGCTGCATCGCCGCACCCTCTTGGGGATGGAAACTACAGCCTAGCAGCCGCTTAGCCTACGTTGCCCGGCGGTACCTCATAGGGGTAAAAGCGGATCACTTCTTCGCCCAGCCAATCATTGATCTGCAGCAGCCTACCGCTTGTAGACCCTTCCGACACACCGAAGCCACCTCGTCCCCTCGACTAATAGTTCCTCATACCCACTTAAACGTAGCTTTCCGGGCGCCCGCCTATAACAGGAAATCGAGCCAATTCTCTGATTCGATTTGTTGCGAGCGGGAGTCTTTGCAGGATTGCTGTTACCGCGCAGGCTGTAAGGAGTATGATCACCACCGTATTATGTTCGTCTTCAAATGCAAATCCGGAGCTAAAAATGGACGTTGAAAACTTTGCTTTATGCCTACAGTATGTTCAGTCCACTCACCCCGGATTTACCTTAGATAAGCTAATACCTGTAGGCGCAGCCTTCGGTGGTGCAATTATAGGTTTTGGACTCAATCATTTCAGCTCGACCAAAAAAGAGAATAAGGCGAGCCAAAATAAGAAAATGTGCTGTGAAGAGGACATTGCTAAAATCAAGAGACAAACAACTACGGTTGCTTCAGAGGTGTGCAACCTCTGCAAAATCCTACTTGAAGGGCGCAGACCGAATCACCACCGAGTCCCCAATCACGTTAGCTCTCTGTGCTTAGACGAGTATTTTATTGATGTCGCCCATAAGTTCAACAAGGATCAGCGAGAGGCGATTCAGATGCTCTTAGCCAGCCTGAAAATTCTGAACAGCAGGCTGCCCGAGCTTACAAATGGAGGCCACGCCTCAGACTATTCCTACTCGACTCTCCTGCTAAACTTGTCTCTAGGCGCGCTGGAAGTTTGGGGACACTGTGAAGACTTTCAACGCGGCACCATCACTCATTATTCAGAGGAGGAAGTCTATAAATGGCTTGGTCTGACTGATGAGCAAATCACATCGCTAAATTCCTTGCAGGCTAATGCGAAAGCAGATAACACAGAACTACATTTACGCCATCATTGAAAACACCCAAGGTTGGCCCCGTACATGGATGGGGCCGCATGCTCAGCCTACCTCTGCAAGCTTGAAAAATGTGGCTATAAGAATTCCCCTCGGATGATCCCATCCACCATTCCTTCGCGTAACAATCGCTCAGAATCCCTTGAGAAATGCGGCTTTACGGGCGCCTGTGCGTAACAGAAAGTCGACGTAAGTCATTGATTTTCTTGTTGTGTGCAGATGCCTTGTAATCAGTAGGTCCTGGGTTCGATTCCTGGTGCCGGCACCATACACAACATCAAAGGCTCACCTTCGGGTGGGCCTTTTTTGTTTTCCGCTGCCCCGCACTTCAAACAACTCACTCGAGCACACGCTCAGCCGCCTAACGATAAACCTGCTCCCGAACACGTTTATCCACAGCGACCCAAGGCGAAAATCCGCTGCATGAGCAAGCGTGGCTAAAGGCTCGCCGACGGAGCGCTATGCCATTCACGGCCCAAACATTCTCACAAAGCGCCACCTACAGATGACCACAAATCATCTACCCCCTGAACATCAATCCTTTGTCACCCCTGCGCCCTGTGCCTTCTAATGCAGAACAGGTTTCATACAGACCAAGCACAGGGACCCCGTCATGATTCTGGGAAGCACGCTCGAACAGTGGTATGCCCGTTTTCCGTTGATCCGCGATCTGGTCGCGCTGCAACAGACCACCTGGTTCAACCCCGGCGTAGCGCCGACCGCGCAAGCCCTGGCCGACGTAGGGCTGACTGCGGCAGATGTGGCCGATGCCAGCGCGAGGCTGACGCGGTTCGCATCCTACTTACAGCGCGTCTTCCCAGAAACCCAAAGCAGCGGCGGCATCATCGAGTCCGACATTATGCCGCTGACTCGGCTGCAGCCATTGCTAGGCGAGCGCTACAAGCAGACCTTGACCGGTGCGCTATGGCTCAAGCGCGACAGTCATCTGCCTATTTCAGGCTCGATCAAGGCGCGCGGCGGCATCTATGAGGTGCTCAAGCATGCCGAAGACTTGGCCCTGGCCGCCAAGCTGATCACGCTCGATGACGACTACGCGCTGCTCGACAGCGAGCGGGCGCGAGCGTTCTTTGGCCAGTACACGATTGCCGTCGGCTCGACCGGCAACCTGGGGATGTCGATCGGCATCATGGGCGCCGCGCTGGGATTCCAGGTGACCGTGCACATGTCGGCAGATGCCAGGCAGTGGAAGAAGGACACGCTGCGCGCGCACGGGGTGACGGTGGTGGAGTACGCCAGCGACTACAGCGTGGCGGTTGCCCAAGGGCGCCAGCAAGCCGAGGCCGACCCTGGCTGCCACTTTGTCGACGATGAAAACTCGGTCAACCTGTTCCTCGGCTACTCGGTGGCCGCCGAGCGCCTGAAACTGCAATTGGCGGCGGCGAACATTCGCGTCGATGCACAACACCCGCTGTTCGTTTATCTGCCTTGCGGCGTTGGTGGCGCACCAGGGGGCGTGGCCTTTGGCTTGAAGCTGGCGTTTGGCGATGCGGTGCATTGCCTCTTCGCAGAGCCGACCCATTCGCCCTGCATGCTACTGGGCGTATACACCGGGCTGCATGACCAGGTGAGTGTGCAGGACTTCGGCATCGACAATGTGACTGCCGCTGATGGCCTGGCGGTGGGCCGCGCTTCGGGGTTCGTCGGCAAGGCCATGCAGCGTTTGCTCGATGGTTTCTACACGGTCAGCGACGAGGAAATGTACAGTTTGCTGGCGCTGATGGAGCGCAGCGAGGGTCTACGTCTTGAGCCTTCGGCACTGGCCGGCGTGCCGGGTATTGCCAGAGTCCTTGCTGAGCAGCAGGGTTACCGGGTGCGCCTGGGGCTGGATCGCCAAGCCATGGCCAACGCCACCCACCTGGTGTGGGCAACCGGGGGCGACAGGGTGCCTGACGATGAAATGCAGGCGTATCTGGCCAAGGGCCGTGAACTGCTGGCCCAACCACAAGCTTGAGGGAAACCGTGCTCAACCTTCCGCCGCGTATCAGCTCCCGGCTGAACAGCAGCCAGTTCGCCAACCTGCATACGTTTCTGGTGGCGGCTCGGCACCTGAGCTTCGCTCGGGCAGCGCAGGAGCTGTGCATCACCGCCAGTGCCGTGAGCCACAGGATGAGTCGGCTGGAGCAGGCGCTACAGATGAAACTGTTCCAGCGCCTGACTCGCCAGGTCGCCCTGACCGATGAAGGCGAGAGGATCTTCGCGATACTTCAGCAGGCGATGGGCGACTTGTCCGAGGCGCTTGAGCCCTCGTCCCACGCCGACGTCGCTGGACCGATCGCGCTCTACGTGAGGCCGTCCATCGCCCAATGTTGGCTGGTGCCGAAGCTGGCTGATTTCATCGAACGTTACCCTTCGATCGCGTTGGATCTGCGCGTGGGCAATGACAATGTCGACTTTCGCACGCGCAAGATCGACCTGGCCTTGTACTACGCCAATGGCGAGTTTCCTGGGTTGACCAGCTACAAGCTGATGCACGAACACCTGGCGCCGGTGTGCAGCCCTGAATACGCACAACGCCATGGCTTGATGGAAAACCCGCAAAACCTACAGCACTGCACCACCCTGCACGACTCCCTCGCCTGGGATCATGCCGCCTACGATGCGGAGTGGACGCTATGGGCCGCGCAACACGACCTACTGGCAGCGCTCCCCAAACGCAGCCTGACCTTCGATCGTTCCGACCTGGCCGTGACAGCCGCCCTCAACCACGCCGGCATCGCCATCGGCCGGCAGCAGTTGGTGCAAAAGCATGTGGATAGCGGCGAGCTGGTGCTGCCTCTGGGTGGGTTCTGCCGCTCAGGCCACTATGATTACTACCTGGTGCATCCGGTACTCGATAGCGTACCTAAGCGGTTAGCGGTATTTATGGATTGGCTGCGGGAGTGCGCCCACTACTCATCCACACACCATGAACAATCATTGATGACCCAGCACCGAGCTTGGCCGAAAGCCACGTGTCCTCAGAACGACGTACTCACCGTCACCGCCAGATTACGCGGATCTCCATAGATCGCCCCCGCATAGAACCCGTAGCGGGTGTAGTAGTGCTTGTCGAACAGGTTGTTGGCATTGAGGCTCACCGCCGTGTCATCGGTCAGCTGGTATTTGGCCATGGCGTTCCAGATTGCGTAGCCCGACCAGTTGACGTCGGTCGCGCCCGAACTCACACCATTGACCGGCTGCCCAGCCGGGCTTGAGATCGCGCGGATGTTGCTTTGCGCGGTGACACCCGCGCCGACGGTGAGGCGCTCAAGCGGGCCGGACAAGCGATAGGTAGTCGAGGCCTTGAACAGGTGCGCGGGGTCGCTGCGCCCGTCACTGTCGATGCGCCGGAAATGCAGGTAGGTGTAGCCGGCATAGACGTTCCAGTTCGGCGTCAGCGCGCCAGCGAGCTCCAGGTCGATACCGTCGGTTTCCTGGCCAGTGCCGGTGGTGTAGGCATCACCGCCGGTAGGCGTGGACTGGCCGTCATCGAGCACCGCTTTGTTCTGTTGCTTGGTGCGAAAGTAAGCCGCAGAGGCGTTCAGGCGGCCGTCGAGCCAGGCCGCCTTGATGCCGGTCTCATAGCTCTGCCCGCGGATCGGCTCGACCTTGCTACCACTGACGGTCTCTTCGCTCTGTGGGTTGAAGATGTCGGTGTAGCTGGCGTACAGCGAGTAGTTGTCGTTGAGGTCATACACCACGCCCAGGTAAGGGGTGACGATGCCGTTGTTCTGCTGGTTGCTGCGCACGCCACTGACGTTGCGGGTGGTGGCCGAATAGTCGGTGCTGCGCACCCCGGCAATCACCGACAACGGATCGCTGATGCTCAAGCGGGTGGCGGCGTACAGGCCTTGCAGGCGGGTGGTGTTCTTGCTGTGGCGGCCGGTCCTGGAGGCGAGCATGGCGTAGTCGCTGTCCACGCCATTGTGCCAATCGCTCAGCGGCAAGCCATTATTGGCGCGGAACTGACAGCCTAAGGCCGGGGCACTGACGCGATCATCGCTGAGCATGGTGCAGGTGTACTGCGGCGACCAGGCGACGGTGCGGCTGTCGTTGTAGCCGACCATCGCCTGATGGGTGCGGCCGAACAGCTGGAACGGGCCAGACAGATCGATCTGCGCCGACTGCTGGGTGGTGTCGCTGGAGCTGTGCAGGCCATTGAGCACAGCGCCGCTGCCATCCTGCTCCCAATAGCCGCCATAGCTGCCCCGGCCCGCCGAATTGACCTTGGCCAAGCCGCGGTGGTTGAGCGCCTCGGTTTCACTCTGGGCGACTTTCAGGTCCAGGCTCCAGTCGTTGTCGAAGCTGTGCGCCAGCGAGCCGAAGGTGGTGCGGGTGGTGTATTCGCCAAAGCTCCAGCTGGGGACCACGTTGGTGCTGCGCGGCAGGTCGGTCTTGCTGCCGTCGCGGTACCAGATGGGGATGTTGGCACCCCAGCCGCCGCCGACCACTTTGTTGTACTCGTACTGGTAACCCGCTCCAAGGGTGGTGGCGTCATCCAGGTCGAACTCGAAGTTGGCCAGGGCGGCGCGGGAGCGCTCGGACTGGTTGTCGCGGAACGAGTTGGCATCCTGCTGGGTCATCACGAAGCGCGACCGCAAGCGGCCATCTTCGGACAGCGGCAGGTTCAAGTCGGCGCCCAGGCGGCGTTTGTCCCAGCTGCCGTAGGTGGCATAAGCACTGCCGCCGAAGGTTCTGCTCGGCGCTTTGCGGATCAGGTTGACCGTTGCGGAAGGATCACCGGTACCACCCAGCAAGCCATTGGCGCCACGGACGATATCGATGCGCTCGTACAGGTCCATGTTCAGCGCATTGCCGCCGCCGCTGAAGTCAGAGCCGCCGAAAAACTGCAGGCCATCCACCTTCCAGTTGGAAATCGAGTAACCGCGTGCGCGGAAATCGGTACGCCCGCCCACTTCCATCTTGCTCGCAGTCACCCCAGGGGTGGTGTCGAGCGCCTGCTCGATGGTGTGGATATCGCGGTCATCCATCTGTTGCCGAGTAATGCTGGTGACTGACTGCGGGGTCTGGCGCGGGGTAAGCTTCAGGCCCGTTGAGCTGCGCGTGCTCTCGACGGTATAGCCAAGCTGACCCGCTTGATCGGCCGGCAGCAGAGCGCTGTCTTCGATCTGCGTGGCATCCAGTTCCAAGGGCTGGTTGTCGGCGGCCAGGGTCTGGGCGCTGAAGGCCGCAGCGATGCATAGAGCAAGCGGAGTAAGGCGGCTAGTACCGCGTACTGAAGGTGACATGGCGTGGCTGATGCTCTGAGTCATTGGGAAAGCTTCGTATTCGCAGATGATTTTTTGATACGATTCTAGGCATGCGCCCTCTGCGCACCATGGCCGGCATGTACGGGCATGTAATCGAACGTAACGAGCACTGC
Organism: Pseudomonas sp. Je.1.5.c; assembly: GCF_051129895.1. Classification (NCBI taxonomy): domain Bacteria; kingdom Pseudomonadati; phylum Pseudomonadota; class Gammaproteobacteria; order Pseudomonadales; family Pseudomonadaceae; genus Pseudomonas; species Pseudomonas sp. Je.1.5.c. The sequence continues at coordinate 81,616 of NZ_JBCPSP010000005.1, read as the reverse complement.
TGGCGCTCCCCGAACAGGTACTTGGCCCATGAGCACCACCCTGCTGGTTGTCGACGATGACGACGAAATCCGCGAACTTCTCTGCGACTACTTAAGTGATGCTGGCTATGCGGTACTGGCCGCCGCCGATGGCGAGCAGATGCGTCAGCAGTTGGCGCGGCACAAGGTCGATCTGGTGGTACTGGACGTGATGCTGCCTGGCGAAGACGGTCTGAGCCTGTGCCGCCAGTTGCAGGCCCAGCCGGGCCTGGCAGTGATCATGCTGTCGGCCAAGGGCAGTACCTTTGATCGCATCATCGGCCTGGAAGTGGGCGCCGATGATTACCTGGCCAAACCTTTCGAGCCACGCGAACTGATCGCCCGGATCAAGGCCGTGCTGCGTCGCCCGCAGCGCCTCGAACAGGCCGTAGAAGCACTCGCCCAGGACGAGCAAAGCTTTGCTGGCTACCGCCTGGACCACATCAAGCGCCTGCTGACTTGCCCCGATGGCCAGGCGCTGTCCCTGCCCCGCTCCGATTACCGGGTGCTGCGCGAACTGCTCGATGCCAACAACCGGGTGGTCTCGCGCGATCTGCTGACGCGCAGTGCATTTGGCCGCGACCACCTGCCTGACGACCGCTCGGTGGACATGTGCATCAGCCGCCTGCGCCAGCAGCTACGGCGCAGCCCGGATGGCGCGGTGCAGATTCTCACCATTCGCAACGAAGGCTATCTGCTCACCGGCGCCCAGCGCTGACATGCGCCTGCCGATCCCACTGCGCCGCCTGTGGCCGAAGACCCTGTTCGGCCAGTTGCTGCTGATCATGGTCAGCGGCACTCTGGTGATCCAGCTGATGTCCAGCAGCATCTGGTTCGACGTGCGCTTCGCCCAGGTCATGGAAGCGCCGGTACGCCTGATCGCGGCCCGCAGTGCGCCACTGATCGCCCAGGCCGACTGCCATGCTGGCAGCCTGCAGTTGCCCAATCACTACCAGGTACGCTGCGCCGTGTCCGAGCCTGTCGCGCACACAGACGAGCGCCGCGGCCGACACCGGGTCGAGTTGCTGCTGGATCAAGCCCTGGCATACGAACTGGGCCGCGACGCACACGCGCGCCTGCTCAAGGTGCAACTGACCGATGAGCTCGGCCAGCCGATCGTCTGGCGCAGTCTGTTTGGCCTACGCACCGCCCAGGCGCATATCCAGTTCGCCGTGCCCCTGGCCGACGGCCACTGGCTGACCATCGACGGCGAGGAACTGCAGGGCTGGAGTGGCGAGTCGGCCTGGGTGCTGATCAGCGACTACTTGCTGAGGGTGTACGCCTTGCGCATCGTCGCGGTACTGCTGGTATGCCTGATTGCCGTGCGCCTGTGCCTGCGCCCGCTACGCCGCCTGGCCGATGCCGCGCGGGGCTTGGGTAGCAATCTGGAACAGGCGCCGTTGCCGCTGGACGGCCCAGAGGAAGTACGCCAAGCAGCCCAGGCCTTCAACGCCATGCAGCAGCGCTTGATTGCCATGGTCAACGACAAAGCCTACTTCCTCGCAGCGGTGTCGCACGACCTGCGTACGCCGCTGACGCGCATGCGCCTGCGCCTGGAACGGCTTGAGCCGGGCGAACATAAAGAGCGACTGCGCCAGAACATCGTGCAGATGGACGAGATGATCGGCCAGGTCCTGGATTACCTGCGTGCCGGCGAGCAGCAGAACCTGCAGCAGGTGGACATGGACCGGTTGCTGGCTCGCCTGTGCGCAGACCTCGCCAGCGCTAAAGAGCCGCTGCCGGTGCATGGCCAGGCGGGGATGATCGAGGTCGACGCGCTGATGCTGCAACGCTGTTTGCAGAATCTTCTGGTGAATGCGCTGCGTTATGCCAAAGAGGTTTCGGTCACGCTGCAGCCGACTGCAGACCAGGTTGCCATCCATATCGATGACCACGGCCCAGGTATTGCCGCTGCGCAGTTGAGCACCATCACCGAGCCGTTCGTACGTGGCGAGAACTCACGCAACCAAGCCTCGGGAGGTTACGGATTGGGGCTGAGTATCGCTCAGCGAATCGCAGCCAGCCATGGCGGTGATTTGATCATAACCAATCGCCCCGAGGGTGGCTTGCGAGTCAGCGTGCTACTGCCCAGATCTCGAGCCACGCCGTAGAAGTGTGATGACGCTCAGTTACCCTGAAGCACTTTCAGCGCGGCCTCGGCAAGAAACCCAGAGCGGCTTTTCTGCTCAGGATGATTCTTCACATAAGCGTCGATTCGGTTGAGCAAATACGCCGGTAATGTGATGTTCAGTTTTTCTGCCTTTCCTAGGTAGCGAGTGATGTCGATATCGATCAGTGCCCAGGTGCAGCCGGCATAGGCCGGATCAGCGGCGTGCACCGTCACTTTGCGGGCTTTGGGGATCTCCTGTTGGTCCTGGGCAAGCAGCTCCAAGTGGCCTTCGATGGCCTCACGAGCCATGGCCATGGCGTCGTCCAAATCCTCGCCTGCCGAGTAACAGCCAGGAATATCCGGGACTTCCACGCCCCAGGCATGGGCGTCGTCACCGGGAAAAATCGCGATAGGGAACAGCATCGGGTGCTCTCCATGGTCAGCTGGCATAGCCGATCCGCGCCTGCCGCAGAATGCTGGCTGCCGTCTTTGGCAGCAGATCTTTCTTTGGATGGGGGATAGTGACCAGCCCGGTCTTGTGTGGATGCTTGAAATGGTGGTGGCTGCCACGCGTGCGCACCAGATACCAGCCATCTGCTTGGATGACGCAAATCAGTTCGCGGCTGTTCATGAACCTTCCTTGGCTGCCGCAGTGGTTATTATACCCACCGATACGCAACTATCAACACCATACCCACCGCTTGGCGGTGGATTGCTCACAAGCAAGTATGGTGAAGGCGGGAATGAGAGCCGAAAACAAGTGATGCGGGATCTTGCCGAGTACAGGTCGCAGCTCAGCGCTGGCGCCGTAACTCCACCAACCGCCGACGCATTTCGCGATGCCGCTCGCTATTGAACACCCATGCCGCCAACAACGGCAGCGCCAGCAGAATCGCCAATAGCACCGCATTCAAACCGCTTCCCAACAGACTCAATGCCATCAGCAACGCCACGAACGGGACGGGTAAAACAACCCACATGGCCCACTTGAGGCCGCGGATCATCGCGAAGTGCCCAGCGCAGAGCAACAGCGCTAGCGTTGCCGTGCCCATCAGGGTGTACAACGGATTATCCGAATGATTGCGCCAGTGACTATCGATCCACATAGCCAGTGACAAAGCCCCCGACATCACACAGGTGAAAAAGCCCAACAAAAACGTTGGGAAGTAACACCGCATGAAAGCCTGGAACTCGCCAAACTTCATCATCACTCGAACTCCTCATAGAGGCCCACGGCGATGCTTTGCACCGTGGCACTGCCCGCTAGACCAAAAGTGGCACCAAGAGAGTCGCGCAACAGCGTCTGGGTGGCATGGTTGATCTGCGTGGGCGTGTAGCGCTTGGTCATGGTGCCTGCAGCCTGCTGTAACTTGAGCTGCTTGGGCGTGAGACTGGGATGCTTGATCGAAAGCAGCTCATCGGTGAGCGCCTTGCGCTGCTGCCGGCTGAGTGATCGGGTCAGTTCAAGCCAGCTGCGCCCGGTCGAGGCCTTGTGCACCTGAAGGTATTTGAGCGTGGTCAGCCCCGAAGCCCCGACGCCCAGCAGCGACGCGCCATCGAGCACCTTGGAAGCCGCCTGGTACCACTGGTTTTCATCCAGTGCATCGTTGGCGGCCGGATTGGTCACTTCGCGCACCGTACGGATAACCCCAATGGCGCACTGGGCAGTGCTGGCTGCAGCTGCTGTACCGCCGACATAGGTCAGCACCAGGCTGGTACCTGCAGTGAACGGCGCGGCGATGGTACCGCTGAAAACCACCCACCAGCCGATGAATGCACCGGCGCAGGAAAGCGAGGTGTTGATCGCTTCCTTGACCACTCGCGACTCACGCGGATTGTTTTGCAACTGCTCGGTGTACTGCGCGGGGGTCTGGTATTTGTTGATTTCCCGCAGAATCACGCGCTTGGGCCTGATGCTGCAGATCGGCTGGAACTCACGCAGGGTAATGACATTGAAGTCAGCGTCAATGTACACAACCCCTGCCCCAACGATGCGGGGGTCGGCATCGATCGCGGCGAACATTTTCGGCAAGTTGATTCGTGCCTGGATTCGCTGACGCGCGAGAAACTGCGAGGTATTACCCAATGGGTTTGCCAAAAGGTCTGTCACGAGTGCTGTCCTTGCAGAAGTAGGCGGGCGTGCCTCATAGGGAGGCGGGCTTGCCCCGCGATGAGTCCGCGTCGTGACGGACTCGATCGCGGGCCAAGCCCGCTCCCACGAGGTACTTAACTGCCTTGAAGATCAGGCATCAAACGTTCGGGCAAGGCACCGGCGCCCAGTCACCCATGTCTGGGTTGCGGCACATACCGTTGACCTGATCCTGGCCAGCCTTGGCCACTTGCTGGGCCTCGGTTTTCTTGCTGGTGGCGTTCTGCAGGGTCTTCTCGGTAGCGACGGCTTCTTTCGGCACGTCAGGCAGCTTGGTCTTCTTCACCGCCTTGGCCTTCTTGCCGGTGGTCGCGGCTTTCGGCGCTTCGGCCGCTGCCACCACGGTCACATCGGCGCGCTGTACACCCACCTGCTTGAGGTCCTGCTCGTAGGCTTGGGTGTAGTTGTTGAGGTTCTCACCCAGGCGACCGCTGACAGCGCTGATCAGGTTGTTCGACTCTTGCAGGCCAGCGACGATCTCGGCCAGGCGCTTGCGCCCTTCGGTGTCATTGATGCGGTTGGCCTTGCGCCCGTCCATGAGGTTGGCGAACTCGCGCTGGTAGCAGCTCTGCGAAGCCTTGGCGTAAGTGGTGGTACGGTCCATGTCGGCCGCACTCTTGTCGATGTCGGTAGCGTACGAGGCGATGCGCTGCTTATCGTCGCTGATCTGTTTCTGACGCTCGGTGTAGTAGCCCGCCGCGCCACCGACCAGGGCACCGCCTGCGGCACCAATCGCGGCATTGCGGCCGCGCTTGTCACCGTCGACCAGGGCGCCGGTCAGCGCGCCGCCGACCGCGCCGAGCAGGGCACCGGTGGCGACCGACTTGGTCATGTCGGAGTCGGTGGAGCGCAGGTGCTGCACAGGCTCGTAGCAGCTTGGGTAGTACTCGACCTTGGTGCTGGCACCGACCTTGGAGACCGGCGAGCCAGCACAGCCGGCCAACAGTACGGTGCTGAAGCCTGCGGCCAGGAGCAGTGCGGTACGGGCCTGGGTGGCATTGATCAGAGCGTTACGGGTGAAAAGCATGGTCAGGTTCTCGCTTGGGTTGTACAGGTCCGGGTGGCGTCATGCCGCCCGGGATGGCTTGCTTGCATTGCAGTCGTTCAAGGGCGCGGGGCGGCCGATGCCAGCAGCTCCTTGAGGATCGTCGCCGGATCGGCCCGCCGTTGCTGGCGGTACTCCCCGACGTGGCGGACGAACAGGGTGGCGCGGCTCTCCAGGCTCTTGCCCAGGACCGGCTTGAGATTGAGTTCTTGCTTGACCCGCTGGAACTGCGCCTGGATCACCGCGTCGGTGTAGCGCGTGCCGCTGGCCAGGTTGTCGATATAGATCGCCACCGCGCCATCGAGGGCGCTGCGGCCGTTGGCGATGGCGGCGCCGTACATGCGCGCGCTGGTCTGATCGCCAGCCGCTTGCGCCTTGGCCTGGGTGTTGCGCAGGTTGGTCAGGCGAATGTTGTAGTTGTTGATGGTTTCGGCCACCAGGGCTGCGGACTGGATCAAGTTGCCGGCGGCCTCCTCGCGCTGCTGGGCGATCAGCGAGACGTTGCGCTTGAGCTCTTCGTTGACCAGGCCCAGTTCGGCTTGCAGGCGCGGGTCGGTGGCGCTGGCGATGATCCCGTCCAGGCGCTTGGTCGGGTCCTGGGCGTCATCGATGGCATCGGTCAGGCTGGCCAGGCGACCCTCCTTTTGCCACTGCTCGAACAGCTCCGGATAACGCGAACGCGGCGCCGACAGCGCGCCAATGGCCAGGCGAAAACCGGTGGTCTCGTTGCGTTGCTCGGTGCCGTCGGCGCCAAACAGCGGATACTCCCGGCGCATGCCGGTAAACAAGGTGCCCTCGCCTTCCAGGTAGTTGCCGCCCTTGACCACGAAGCCGCCATAAGCACCTTGGCGGCGCCCGGCATGGACCAGCTGGAACGACTCCTGCACCATCTCCGCAGCGTTGCCGATCACATCGAACAAGCCCAACGGGTTCGGCAGCTTGGTGCCGATTGGCAACAGCCGTGCCGCCTGGCCAGTGCCGCCGGCAACCTGGTTGAACACCGCCCAGTCGGCCAACGGCCCTTCGCTGTCGCTGCCCTCGACTTTGCGCGGGAACAACCTGCCCTCCAGCTCCTGGCGACTGACCAGCGAGCCGCCGCGCGCGGCGAACTCCCACTCCACTTCGGTCGGCAGGCGCACGAAGCCAATACCGCCGTCTTCGGCTTTGCTCCCTCGGCCACTGACGGGCAACAGCGCGCGGTGATGCTGCATCAGCCAGGCGCTGTACACCGCTGCAAAACGCTCGGCCTCAAAGCGCGACAGCTTGACCTTGGGCAGGCGCCCGGCCATGTCGGTGACTGGCGCGCACGCCGGCGGCTGCTCGCCACTGGCCAGCGCCTGGGCCTGGGCCATCACCTGGGCATACTGGCGGGCGGTGACTTCGTACTTGCCGATGAAATACATCATCGGTTTGAGCGGGCTTTTCGCGTCGACCTTGGGCAGGTTCGGCGAGACCTGCTGTTGCCACTGCGGGGCCAAGTCGGCCAGGCTGAACTGACCGTTGATGAAGTCGCGCCGATAGCCAGAAATGAACGACTGCTTGTAGCCCGCCTCGCCTTCGCTGAAGGGGTAACCCAGGCTCACCTCACGATCGTCGAGGCTGCCTTGGGCCAATACATAGACAGGGCGGAAGACGATTTCGCCGCCACAGGGCAGCGGCAGGCTGACATCTCCGGCCAAGGGTTTGGGGTTGTCCAACTTGTCAGCGGCGAGCGGCTGGCCAGTTTCAGCCTTGGCAGCTGCCTTGGGCTGTTCATCCTCTGCCTGAGAGCAGGCGCCCAGGCTGAGGGTGGCTAGGATCAGGGCCAGCGCCCCGAGGCGAAATTCAGACATCACGGATTCCTTCGCAAGCATCGATCCGCGCCACCCGCCAGCCACCCAGGGCGGCAGCCAAGGTGCTGGCCGAGAGGACGGCGAGCAGCGCGACGAGGTAGTGCAGGGGCAGCAGATGGCTGGCGTACTCGCCCGGCACCTGGGTGAACATTCGGTTCAGGCCGAGCTCGGCCAGGGCATACAACAGGCCGCCAAGGGCCGCGGCGAACACCCCGCTGTACAACGCCTGGAGCACCACGAACAGCAGCAGTGCGCCAGTGCCGAAGCCAAGCAGGCGTAGCACCGCCAACTCGCGCTGCTTGCGCTCGACCGCCGCCACCGCGCCTGCGCCGATGGCGGCGGTAGCACCAACGACAGCCAGGGCCGCGATGATCCAGAACACCAGGTCAAGGTTGCGGCTCAGCGACTGCACCTGGGCGATCTGCGCCGCCTGGGTCGACACCAGCCATTTGCGCTCGGCAAAGTACTGGCGCAGCGGCTCGACATCGTTCAGCGAGCGGGCATACAGGCGAAACGCCGGATACACCCGCTGGGTGGCATTGGCCTCGCGCTCACCGGCCCAGTCCAGGGCAGGCACGGCGCGGCCATCGCGATAATCTTCGGCGGCCTCCAGCAGCGTCAGCGAGGCAAATAGTCCATCGCGTTCAAAGGCTGCCAGCGGCAACACCGCCAGCACCTGCAGCTCGCTCTGGCGCCATTGCAGCTGCCCCGCCTGCTGGCGGCTGAAGCTGGCCAGTAGCGAGTCACCGGCCTTGACCCCAAGCTTTTCTGCCGCAGTGAAGCTGAGCACCGCTTGTTGCAGGCCGGTTGGCACTGGCGCCCCTTGCAGCAACGGGTCACCGTCAGCGGTGGGAAGCATTTCCACCGTCACCGCACGGCCCTGTGCCGGTAGCCGCAACTCGGCTGTCGCGGCGATCTGCCGGGTCCGGGCAATGGCGAATGCCACCTCCTCGCGGGTAGCCAGATTGGCGATGAACGCGGCATCGAAACGACCACCGCCCAAGGGGATGATTTCGCGCACGCCAGGATCGCGCTGCAAGCGCTCGGTCAGGCTGCCGACCAAGCCGAACTTGAGTCCGAACAGCACCAGCAGCGGCGCAATCACCGCCACCAGCGCCAACACGCTGCAGGCCGACAGCCGTGCATCGCTGCGATAGTCCTGCCAGGCCAGGCTGGCGATCAGCAGCGGGCGCATCAGGCGGCCCTGCCCAAGGTCGCCGTGACACCACCATCGGCATCGCGCCGACAGCTCATGCGCAGCACCCGCAGGCCAGCGTCACGGGCCAGCTGTTCGTCGTGCGTGGCGATCACGCAGGTCACCCGGCGTGCCTCGGCCTGACGCAGCAACAGGCCCATGACCCGCTCGGCGTTGAGCGGATCCAGCGCCGCCGTCGGCTCATCGGCCAACAGCAGCACCGGCTGATGGGCCAGGGCGCGGGCGCAACTGACGCGCTGGCGTTGGCCGAGCGACAACGCCCCCGGGCGCTTTTCCAACTGGTCGTGGACATCCAGCGCTTGCGCCAGGCGCTCGACACTGCCGTCCTCGTCCAGCCCCAGCAGTTGCCGAGGCAGGCGAATATTGCCGCGCACATCGAGAAAGCCCAACAGCCCACCGGCCTGCAACACATAGCCCAGATGGCGGCTACGCAGGGCGGCCAGACGGTCGAGTCGACGACTGCGCCAGAGCGCGGCGATATCTTCCTCGCGGCCATCGAGGGCGAGGCCGAATGCCTGCGCAGCATCAGGTTCGAGCACCAGCGCGAGCAGGTCGAGCAAGGTGCTTTTGCCACAGCCACTGGGGCCGACCAACGCCACCCGCTCACCCGCCGACAAGCACAGCCGCTCGATCTCCAGGCTGTAGCGCTGGCTACCCTCGCCACGCGTCTTGCTCACCTCGTGCAGGTTGATCATCACGGCAGCGTCGATAGCGGGACACGGTACAAGGCGTCACCCGGCTCGGCGTTGCCGAAACGCACCCAGTTGGCCATGTCGTTGTGGAAGGTTTCGTAGAGACGGATCTTCGAGTCGAGCTCGTCGATGAAGTCTTGCTGCTCGGCGACCGACAGCGACAGCCATAGGTCCTGGCTCATGCTCAGCGACTTGCTGCGGTAAGGCAGCCCTTCCAGGTACTCGCCGAGCACACCGCTCTGGGCCAGATTGGTGCCCTTGCTCAGTGCCCCAGGATCGCGGCTCATGTAGGCACTGGCGCTGGCGATTTCATTGAAGAAATCGCCAGGCGAGCTACGGGTCTTGCGCGCGGCATCGACGATCAACTTGAGCGACTGCTGCAAATCGTTGAGCTGCAGCTTGGTCAGCATCACGCACACCTGCAAGGTGGGCAGCGCAGGGTTGGTCAGGTCGCGGTCGGCGGTCCAGGCGCTGACCAGTTGCGGCGCCTGGCTGGCGCTTTGGCGGCCAAGGAAATCCATGTGCATGGCATAGCCGATGGCCTGCGACTTGGCAGCCAGGCTCGACGCCGAGGTCAGCAATGGCACCGGCTGGGGCTGCTGGCTACGCACCTGGTGGACCAACTCGGCGAAGGTCGAGCCGATCTCGCGCACGCGCTCGCCAAAGGCGTTGACGTCACCGCCGGGCACCGACACATACAGGTCGCCGATCTGCGGGTTGCTGTCGGCCGTCAGCACCCGGTACTGCTGCTCGGCGCCTGCATGATTCTTCTGCCCCGCCGGGGTGCGCAAGTGCAGGGCGTAGATCTTGATCTGCTTGCTCAAGGCGGCCTGGCGCACCTCGGCCTCGTTCATCTGGGTGCTGCTGTAGGGGTCGTTCTTGCGCAGCGCGCCGGCATCGCTGACCAACAGCACGATGCGCCCGCCATAGCCGTTCCAGTCCATGCCTTCAACGGCCTGCATGACCCCGGCAAAGGCATCTTCATTGAACGAGTGACTGGAAACATTGGTGGCCTTCACTTGCGCCGCAGCCTTGAGGAAGCGCGCCGGATCGCGGCCCTGCTCCAGGCTCACCAGGGTCTTGCTCAGGTAGTCCAGCCCCGGGGTGCGCTTGGTGCTATTGCGAAAGCCGATCAGGCCAAAGCTGACGCTGTCCAGCTCGCCACGTGCAGCCAACTGCTGTTGCAGCTCGCTGACCACTTGGCGCACGCGGTCGATGTAGGGCTGCATGGAAACCGAGGTGTCCACCACCAGCACGATACCGGTGCGAAACGCCTTGCCATCGGCACCCGCCACCCCGGCGGCCTTTGGCGCCGTGTCGCGGGCGCTGGCGCCGGGGTCGATCGAGGCGATGTTGAGCAGTTGCACCGGCTGGCCCTGGGCATCGAAGCTTTCGCGGAAATCGAAGATCGGCATCAGGTAGAACTGCTCTTGCGGCACGGCGCTGGCAGTCGGCTCCAAGGCCATGACCTGCGGCACCTGGTCGGGATGGTTCTGCGCCTTGAGCAACTGCTCGCGCGCCTGGCCGGTGTCATCGAGCAGGCGCTGCACGTCGTCGGCATTGCGCATGAACATCACCGGTGAGCGGCCGGAACGCTCGGTGAGCTTGAGCACCAGGCTTTGTTTCCAATCGCTGCTCGCGCTGGCCGGCAACCAGCCATCGCGCTGTCCATCGCTGGAGCTGCCGACCTCGATCCACGGCTTACCGTCGACCTCCTTGCGTTGGTAGACATAGAGCACGCTGAACGCTGGCAAACGCTCGCCAGCACTGCCGCCAGGCTGATCGAGCAGCTGCGCGCCGGGCTGGCTGAGCACACGCTGGTACAGGGTCTTCTTGCCGGGCATCAGCAAAGGCCTCTGGTCATCGACGGCGGCGAGCGGTGTGCGCTCAGGCGCAGTTTGACCGGCTGTCTGCGCCACTGGCGATTGCTCTTGCGGCGCCTGCGCTGCGGGCTGCTGGTCGCCGCCAAGCAGCCAGAAGAACGCGCCACCAAGGCCCAGCGCAGCAGCAATGGCCAAGGCCAGGACCGCCTTGGCGGGTTTATTCGATGCCGATTTGGCAGCTGGCGCAGGGGCGCGGTCGACAGTGGCGGCGCTAACCGGCTCGGGCGCTGGCGGCGCCTTGGGGATCTCGATAGACACCGGCGTCAGCCCGGCCAGATCTGGCTTGGCCGGTGCCACTGGCGGCAGCGGCAGCGGGCGGATGACAGTGCTGTCAGTACTTTCTACCGGCAAGCGGTCAAGCGCTGCCAGCAAGGCGGCAGCGTCGGCGAAACGCTCATTCGGGTCCTTGGCCAGAAGCCCGCGCAAGATGTCCTGGTAACGGCCATGCTCGATGGGCAGTTCCGGCAGTGGCTCGGTGAGGTGCGCCAACGCCGTGGACAGCGCATCGGTGCCGTTGTACGGCAGCTTGCCGACCAGGATTTCATACAGCACCACGCCCAACGCGTAGAGGTCGGCGCGGCCGTCGATCTCAAGCCCGCGGGCTTGTTCCGGGCTCATGTAGCTGGGTGTGCCCACAGCAAACCCAGCCTGGGTGAACTGGGTGCGATCATCCAGCGACTTGGCGATGCCGAAGTCCGACAGCACGGCGGTGCCATCGGCGCGGAACAGGATGTTGGCCGGTTTGACGTCACGGTGCACCAGCCCCTGGGCGTGGGCATAGCCCAGCGCCTGGGCGATCTGGCGCACATACAACAGGCCCTGCTGCGGCGTCAGGCCGTCAGCGATGCGCTCCTTGAGCGTACCGCTGGGCAGAAACTCCATGGCCATGTAGTACAGCTCGCCCACATTGCCGATGTCGTGAATGGTGGCGATGTGCGGATGCGCCAAGCGGGCCAGGGTACGGCCTTCGCGCAAGAACCGCTCGCAGAAGGTCGGGTCGGCGGCCAGGCTCGCGGCCATGACCTTCAACGCCACCTTGCGCTGCAGTGAGCGCTGGGTGGCCAGGTAGACGCTGGCCATGGCGCCTTGGCCAATCTCGCCGTCGATGTCGAATCCGGGGATGTGCATGTCCATGCTCTGTTCAGTTCGCCTTTACGACCACAGCGGTGATGTTGTCCGGCGCGCCACGGGTCAGGCCCAGATGGACGAGGCTGCGCACCACTTGGTAGGGGTCGGCGTGGCCGAGCACTTCGGCGATCTCGTGATCTTCGGCGGTCTTGTTCAGGCCATCGCTGCACAGCAGGTAGGTATCGCCCGGCTGCACCTGCAAGGTGACGGCCTGCAGCTCCAGGTGATCCTCGACGCCAATGGCGCGGGTGACGATGTTGCCGCGTGGGTGCACGCGCGCCTCAGCCTCGTTGAGCAGGCCACTGTCCTGCAGTTCCTGGACGTAGCTGTGGTCGTGGGACAGGCGCTCGATGCTGCCATCGCGCAGGCGGTACAGCCGACTGTCGCCGGCCCACAGGCCAATCGCCTGGTCACCGCGTGCGGCCAGCACGACGACGGTACTGCCCATCATCGCCACGCCCCGGCGCAGCGTTTCCTCGCGCACCGTGCCATTGACCCAGGCCAGCCCGTCGCGCACCTCATCGACAAATTCGCCCAAGCCGTCGAGCATCGGCAGACTGCGCAGGCTGTCCACCGCCAGGCTGCTGACATAATCGCCCGCCGCATGCCCGCCCATGCCGTCGGCCACCGCCCACAAGCCCGCCCAGGTCAATTCCAGGCAGGCGTCTTCGTTGATCTTGCGGACCATGCCGACATGGCTGTAACTGGCCGCGGTGTAATGCATGGCGGTCATCTGCAATCTACCTCGTTGCCCAGGAGATACCCGGCGAAATCCTCACTGCGCGGCAACCCCACGCAGCGCATCAGGCCGGCGGCGATCCGCTCCGAACCCCTGCCCCACCACAGGCTCATGCCCTCGCAGGCACACTCGGCCAGGGCCAGTGCACGCCCTTCAGGGGTGGTGACGTGCAGCCTGCGCATCCCAGTGAACGAAGCCCGTGCGCCCGGCAGCTGGGGGCTGGCACCTGGGAAAGGCCGCAAGGCCGCCTCGAACTGTTCAAACGAAGCCTGCGGCTCAAGCGTTGCCAGCAGATCGCTCTCCACCTGCTCGAACCACTCATCCCCCCCAGACACTGCGGCTGCCAGCGACTCCCCCGGTGCCAGTAGCTGCGCCACAGTCAGCGGAAAATAGCGCCCGACCCGGTCGATGCTCGGCATTACCACGCCGACCACCGGCGACTCGCCGCATACCCCCGGCGCCAGGGCAAAGCGCCACAGTGGGCTGACCAGATACGCCTGCAACCACTGCTCGCCCAACTGCTGCTGGCTGGCCTGCAGCCCCGCCGCCAGCCATTGATCCCAGGGCTGGATGAAGCTCTGCGGCAAACCGCGACTGACAAAATCGCCGCGACTGGCGAGCTTGCCGTAGAAGCCGAAATCGTTCACAGGCGCTCCGGCAGGCTGAAGCCACTGACGCGGCTGCGGAACGGGTTGAACGCGCTGCTGGCGCGCAGCTCGTACGAGACACTGGCACCATCGACGCGCAGACGCAGGTTGAAGCGCTCAGGCGAGCCGGCGGCGACCAGGTCGGACTGATCGAGCAGGCGGAACCAGGCCCACGGCCCCTCCATGGTCAGCCCGGAGCGGCCGCTGGCGGCAGGCGGCGAGATCGACAGCCGGACCACGCCAATGCTGTTGGGATTAGGCCATTGCAGCGCTACCGGCCGGCTCGGGCCGTGGTCATAGCTGACCTGCTGGCCATCCAGATCGAGCAAGAACTGGGTGATCGAGGCATCCATCGCCACCGGTTTGAGCTCGAAGCGTACCCCCGGCTGCATGCCGCCGCTGGCACGGAAGTAGGCATCGCGAATGGCGGCGGCGCGCTGGAAGGTGGCCAGGACGTTGCTGTTGATACCCAGCTTCTGCGCCGCCCCCGGCTGCCAGCTCCACGGCGTCGAGGAGGTGTTGACGTAGGGTTGCAGGTATTTGCGGAAGTAGTTGTCCATTACCCCGCCCACCCCAAAGAACTGACCAAAATCTTCCAGGGTGGCATCGCGCGCACTGCCGGCCACTAGCGGATAACGGCCACTGAGCGACTGGCGGTAGACGTTGAGCACTTCGCTGTTCCAGGCGGCATTGAGCTGGTTGCGCACCCCACCCATGACAATGGTGTGGGTCGAGCCGAGCACCGAACTCACCAGGTTCTGCACCACCTCGGGCTGACGTGCAGCGCCCAGGGCGACACGCTGCGCAGCGGCCTGGGCCTGGTTCTTGGCTTCGCCCAGCAGCGCGTCGCCACTGGCGCCAACCATGGCGCTGACCTGCACGTACAGGGCATTGAGGTCGCTGAGCAGTGCATCGATGGCCGCTGGCTGGCCTTCGCTGGTTTCCACCAGGGTGGCCAGCTCGGCGAAGTGCGCGGTCACCGGGTCCAGCTCACGCGCGGCGGGGTCGTCGCTGGGTAGCGGCGCATCACCCAACAGACCGCCCAGGCGCTGACGCAGCTGATCGACCCCGGCCTGCTCGGCCTTGGCCTGGACCTTGTCGAGGCTGGTCGGCTGCGCCAGGTTGGTTTGCTTGGCCGCCGCCTGCAGCAACTTCTTCATCGGCGAGGTCGGACCGGACAGCACCCGCAGCACATCTGCGGCCTGCCCGACACTGGTGATCGGCACGAAGTCGAGGTCGGCCAGCAGCGCATCCCAATGGCGGATATAGTCCTGGTAATACAGTTGCAGCACATCGGCGGCCAACCGCTTGGCATCGCCCGACTCGCTGGCCTCGCGGCCCAGCACCCAGCGCTCTTCGGCCAGCGTCTCGCTGTGCGCAAGGCTCGCAGCGAGAAACGCCTTGCGGTAGCCCTCGACGGAGAAGATGCCCGGCAGCGGCTCGTCCAACGGCTTGCCGCTCTTGCGTCGGAACACCAGCGCCGCATCGCGCCCGGCAGCGTCGCTGATGCGAAAATCGCTGACCCCAGCCGGCAGTTTCTGCCGCTTGACCCGGTCATAGACGCGCTGGGCTACCGGCAACTGCTGCAGTTGGCGGCGCACGTCCTCGACCAGGCGTTGGTCCAGGCGGGCATTTGGCGGCCGGCGCTCGAACAGCGCCTGCAAGTGCTGCTCAAGGGCCTGGCGCTGCTCGGGCGCCAGGTCGCGCGGCAGACTGCGCTCCCAATCGAGGCTGATCCAGGCCTTGATGAACTCAGGGTCGTAATGCTCGCTGTCGGCGAGCATCAGGTAAGCCTTGAGGCCCTCGTAGAGGTAATCGGACGGGCCACCGGCATACAGCTGCTCCTCGATGCGTGTCACCAGCCGGGGGGCGAACACAGCGATCAGCAATTTGCGATAGACGCTGTTCGATTCGCCTTCGAGCATATCGCCCTGGTACAGCCCCAGGCCCTCGGCCCAGCTCGGCGGGTTGTCGGCCAGGCCGCGCACGGCATTGAGCAGCCCCAGCACTTCAAGCACGTTGCGCTGCGCCGGGCTCAGCGCCTGCACACTCCTGCCCAACGGCTTGAGCCGGCTGTCGACTTCGGCGATGTACTGCTGGTTGGCGCGATAGCTGAGGGTCCACAAGGTGCCGACCACCAGCACCAGGGCCACGCTCAGGGCCAACGCGCCGCGGGCGATCCACTTGCGCCGGCGCTCGACCTGCGGGTTGCTGCCGACCAGCCCGCGCTCGGCGAAGGCTACGGCGCTGAACAGGCGCTCGATGAAATAACTGCGGCCGGTACCGCTCTGGCGGGCCAGGTGGGCACGATCCAGGCCCATGCTCTGGGCCATGCTGCCGATCAGCCGGTCGATCGGGCTGCCTTCCTGGGTACCGCTGGTGAAGTAGACGCCGCGCAGCAGCGCGCGGTCTTCGAAGGCGTTGGGTTTGAACACGCCATCGAGGAAGGTCTTGAGGTTGCCGCGCAAGGCCGCGAACTGCTGCACGAAGCCGTACACCAAGTCACGCCTGGCCGGGTCGCGCTCCTGTTGCAGGCGCTCGACCAGACGCTGGTTGAGGCGCTGCTCGAGCAATGCGAACTCGCTGCCGAACTGAGCCAGCGGGCCTTCGCCGTGCTGGCCGTCGTCCAGGCCAAAGGTCATGCCCCAGACCTGGGCGCGCTCGTCCTTGCCGAGGTTGTCGAAGAACTCCATGAAGCCCGGCACCAAGTCGAGCTTGGTCAGCATCAGGTAGATCGGGAAGCGCACGCCCAACTGGCTGTACAGCTCCTGGATCCGCGTGCGGATCGCCACGGCATGCGCGGCGCGCTCGGCCTCGCTGCCCAGCAGCAGGTCAGACAGGCTGATGGCGATGAACGCGCCATCGATGGGCCGGCGCGAGCGCTGGTTCTTCAGCAGGTCGAGAAAGCCCAGCCAGGCCGCCTTGTCGACTTGCGCGTGGCTGTCCTGGGTGGTGTAGCGGCCAGCGGTGTCGAGCAGCACCGCCTGGTCGGTGAACCACCAGTCGCAGTTGCGTGTACCGCCCACACCACGAATGGCGCCCTCGCCCATCTGCGCCGCCAGCGGAAAGTGCAGGCCGGAATTGACCAGCGCCGTGGTCTTGCCCGAACCGGGTGGGCCGATGATCACGTACCACGGCAGCTCATACAGGTTGCGCCGCTCATCGCCCCCCAGGCGGGCCTTTTTCAGCAACTGCAAGGCTTCGTCCATGCGCTGGCGCAGGGTCGCCAGCTCTTCGGCGGTGGCGACGCTGGCAGGGTCGGGCGCGCTCTCTGCGGCCAGGCTCTGGATCACCTTGGCCGCCTGCCGGCGGGCCTGGACGATGCGCCACAGGCGATAGCCGAGCCAGCCGGTGAACAGCAGGATGATCAACACCCAGCGCGGCGCCGCTGGCACCAGCACATCGAGCAGCGGGCCGATAAACCAGATGATCAGGCTCAGGGCCAACAGGCCCAGCAGCGGAATCACCCAGCGGATGACAAAACTGAAAAACGCCTTCACTCGACGCCCTCCGCCAAAACGGTGATTTCAACCCGGCGATTCTTCGCGCGGCCTTGGGCGCTGTCGTTCGACGCCAGCGGTTCGGTATCGCTCAGGCCTTGCGCGGTGAAGCGCTCAGGCTGGCCAGTACGCGCCGCGAGGATTTCGCGCACTTGTTCGGCGCGGGCTTGCGACAGTGCCCAGTTGGAGGGGAAGCGCAGTGTCGCGATCGGTCGGTTGTCGCTGTGCCCGGAGACCCGCACGTTGCCCTTGACCTTGGCTACGGCCTCGGCGATGCGCAGCATCAGCGGCTCGAAATCGCCCTTGATGCTGGCGCTGGCGGAGGCAAACAGTTCATCGCCACGAATGGTCACCACCGAGCGGTCGACCGCATCCTCGACACTGACTCGACCGGCCTTGATGTCGTCTGCCAGGAACCCCGCCAGGCGCGGGCGCTCCACCGGTTTTGCCTGGACCACTGGCCGGTCCATCGCCTGCACCGGAATTTCCCCCAGCGCATGGATGCCACGAAACACCGGCTCGGCATCGGCGGCCAGCTTCAGGCGCAGGCCGAACAGCACCAGCAACAGCAGGGCCAGGGCCACCGCCAGGCCAACCCAGGGCGGTACGAACTGCGCCAGGCGATCACGCGTCACCGTCACCCCACGCCAATGCGGCGACAGTTCGCGCTCGACCTCACCGCGGGCACTACGAATCGCCGAGGCGGTGCGTTCGCGCAGCGCTTCCAGTTGCGCCCGGCCGCCGTTCATCACCCGGTAGCGACCTTCGAAACCGAGGCTGGTGCACAGGTACAACAGCTCCAGCAGGTTCAGCCGCTCACGCGGGCTCTGCAGGCAATGTTCGAGCAGTTGAAACACCTTCTCGCCGCCCCAGGCCTCGTTGTGCACAGTGATCAACAGGCTCTGCTTGCTCCAGTCACTGCTGCTGCCCCAAGGCGTGCTGAGCACCGCCTCGTCGAGCGCGGTGCACAGGGCATAGCGCGCCAGCAGCACCTCGTTGCGCGCCACCCCGGCAGCCTCGGCGCGCTCCTCGAACTGGCGCAGGTAGGCCAGCAGTTGCGCGCGCAAACTGGCCGGAGCCGGATGCGCAATGGTGTTGCGCAAGCGGGTGAGCAGCGCCAGCAGCGGACCCGCCGCCTGCTCCAGCGGATTGAGCCCCTGGGCCTGGCCCAGCGCCAGTGGCTCGGCGGGCAGGTTCAGCGGCGCCGGGGCTGGCTGGGCCGCTGCGGCCGGTTGCGGGCCACGGCCACCGGGCCTGGGCATGAACTGGGTGCGGTCGAACGCCTGCGGATCGTCGGAGTGCATCGCGGCTTATCCTCGAATGGCCCAGAAGGCCAGGCTCAGGCCGGGGAACTCGCCGGCGACATAGAAGGCGAAACCACCGGAATGCTGCAATTGCTTCCAGTGCTCGCTGCCGCGGTCCAGCTCAAAATAGGTCGAGCCGGCATGGAACGGGATCTGCCGTGGCGCCACCGGCAACGGCAGCAGGCCGATACCCGGCAGTTGCAGGTTGACCATGTCGCGGATGTGCTCCACCGAGCCGACCTTGCTCTGCTGGCCGAACCGGCTACGCAGGGTCTCGCTGGGCACATCGGCGCGCACCACCAGGATGAAGCTGGCGCTGTCGAGCAGGCTGCGGTCGGCGAGCATGGCCACGTGGATGCCGTAGGCCTTCTCGATGATCGGGATGGCTACCGCCTTGCTGTCGATCAGCATCGACAGCGCTTCGCGCAACGCGCTCATGACCGGGGTGAAAGTCGCCGCAAGATCGTCGTGCTGGTACACCGGATAGCTGGCCGGACGCCGGCCTTCACTGCAGAAGGTGGCGAATTCACCGGCCAGGCTGACCAGCTCGCTGTACAGCCGCTCGGGGTGCAGCGGGCTGAGCTGGTTGAGGTGCTCGAGCAGTGGCTGGGCGCGGTTGACCAGTTGCAGCAGCATGAAGTCGGCAATTTCCGAGGCGCCGCCGTTGGCCGAGGCCACCACCCGCCCGGCCAACGCTTCGCCACGCTGGTGCAGCAGGCCCAGCAGTTCGCTGCGAAACCCCGAGAGCAGGTTGTTGGCACTGACATCCAGCAGCGGCGCAATGTAGTTGTCGTCGAGCACCAGGGCGCGGTCGGCGCGCTTCTCACGGATACGCACCACACCCAGCGCGGCATGATCGCTGACCCCATCGACCTCAAGCAGCAAGCGCAGGGCGCGGCTGCCCAAGGCCAGCGGCGCTCGGTTCTCGAACGGGGCGTTATCGTCACGCACCTCGCTGATACGGCTGACGTAGCGCGCCCCCTCGGCAGCTTCGCCTTCGTCGACGGTATCGCGGGCGCCGGAGCGCTTGAGCGGCAGGCCCAGGTAGATCAGGCCATCGCGCAGGTCATCAGGAATCTCCAGCGGCGGCGGCGGCAGGTCATCGCGAGGGATATCGAACGGCGTGCCGTCAGGCAGCAGGCCGCGGGCGCTGAGGATCGCCAGCTTGCCCTGGGCCAGCAGGCCCTGGTCGATCAGCAGCTCGGAGAACCCCCAGGCAGCGCAGGACAATGGCCGGCTGCGGGCATCGATGAAGTTCTCCAGGTAGCGGTCTTGCTGCTGGAAGTGCTGGGTCGTGATGAACATGCCTTCCGACCAGACCACGCGATTGTTCCAGGACATGGGTTCTCCGATTGCCTAGCGGGCAGACTCAATGGGTTGGACGGCCACGGCGCTGCGCACGGCGCGCACATCGAGGCTGATCTGATAATCGCGCGGTGGCACAGGGAGCACGCTGCGCCACTGGGCCTGGTCGATTTCGCGGTAGCCGACCACCAGGCCAATCTGGCGGGTGGCCGGGTCGAGGGGACGCTCGACGCTCAATTGTTCACCGGGCTGCAGCAGCACCTCGTCCTGGTCGAGCAGGTCGGCGGCCAAGGTCGCCTGGGCGCGCTCGGCCAGGGCGAAGTAGTCGGCGCGGGCAAACGCCGCGCTGTTTTTCAGCTCGTAGATACGCACCCGGACTGGCGCAGGTATACCGCTGGCACCTGGGTTGAGGCCTTCGGCGGCGCTGAAGTACAGGGTCACGGCATGGCCGGCGGCGGCCTGTTCGGCCACGGGCGCTACGCTCGCATCCTTGCTGCAGGCACTGAGCAGTGCGAGAGCCGCGACTGCGATCAGTCTTGTTGCATTCATCCTCGTCCTCATGACGTCTTGGTGTTCTTCCTGTCCTGCTGCGTGTGCCTCAGGAGCGTTGCAAGCGAGCGCTGTGAGCCTCGTAGGCGCGGCTGAACTCGCGGCCGAACAAGTCCTGGAAATCGTCCTCGGCCTCGCGCGAAATCTGCCCGTAAAGTTCGGTGAACTGCTGCCAGCAATGGGCTTGGCGCGAGCCACCGAACAGCTTGGCCAAGCCTGCGGCGGGGGCTAGACGCGCCTCCAGGCGAGCAGGTTCGAAGCGCGTCAGCAGGTGCTTGATCGCGGCTTCCACGCCAGCCATCACGGCCAACTGATGGGCGCGCAGGTCATCGAAGCTGTCGCGTACCGCCTGGTCCGGAGCGAGAAACGCCTGATTGCCATGACGCAGCAGCAACAGCAGGGCTTCGTCAGCGTTGGGGGCGAACTTCAGGGGGTTGTTCTGCACCGGGGCGATGGAGGTCTGTTGCATGCGGAACTCACCCTTGAGGCTGCTGCGTGCACGCAATACGTCGATCAGCCCTTCGACCATCAGCCGGTAGCTGCGGCCGATAGCTTCCATCTGCGCCGTGGCGTCACCGCCATCGATACGCAGATGCTCGATGCCCGCACCACGCAGGAAGGCCTGCAGCAGCGCATCGCCATCGACCGCCTGTGCTGCTGCACGCGGCACAGGCTCAGGTGCCTGCTGGGGCAGCTCTGGTGGCACAGGCGCAGTAGTTTGCGCTGGCGCCAGCGGCGCAGCGGCCGGGGCAGGCGGCACAGCTTGCGCCAGTGCAGCAGCCGGCGGCAGGTCATCGAGCAGGTGCCAGTCCGCTGGAATCACCCCTGGCCCAGCAGGTGCGGGCACAGCCTCTGCTGGCGCGGGTGGCGCCACCGGCGTGGGTGGACGGAAATCGTGTTGCTGGGCTGGCAGGTGATCGGCTTGACTGGCCGCAGGCACGGAAGATGGGCCGAGAAAGTCGAACAGATCCGGCAGGGTGTCGTGGCTCGACGCCCCCTGCAAGAACGCCGCAGGTGCCGGGGCAATCGGTGAGCTGGAGGCACTCGCCTGATTGGCCATCAACGCTTCGAAGCTCTGCGCTTGCGGCTGTCCGCCATCACCCAGGGAAAAGCCCGCATCGACCCGCGCCTGGATCTCGTAATCGCCAATCCGAATAACTTCGCCATCCATCAATGGCTCACTGTTGCCGCGGCGCAGGCGAATCCCGGCGTGAACTAACTCCACACCGTTTGTACTGTTATCGGTCAGATAGTATCGGCCATCCCTGAATTGGATGACGCAATGTTGTGAAGATACCAAGCGTTCAGGATCGGGCAGTACCCAGTCATTATCAGGGCCACGACCAATAGTGATGGCACTACTTTCCACGACCTTCTCCGAGCATTGTCCCGGGGTGATCTTGTGGTAACTAGTAATTGTTAGGCAAAGTGCCACCACGCCTCCTGCATATATTGCAACGCTCGATTCCATTCATTTGAGTGTTTCAGCACAATCGTCCAAAAAACTCAGTAAACCCGTTGAATTTCCTGGGTATTCTTGCGGTTCTTTGCGCTTGGATCGTGAATTCTAACCACACGAAACTCGCACTTTGCTGGCAGTCGACCAATGGCGCTCAACACCTGCCAACTCGATCACACCACCACTCGAGGGCGGCTAGCTTACCTTGACAGCAATTTGGAAATAAACCATAAATGCGCAACTTGAGAGTGCCAAAGTGATATCACTGTGATGTCAACTTCGCATTCTTTGACAAGTTTGTGCGCCAGTTCACATAACGCAACTCGCGCCAATCAAGCCCCCACCACGGGCCGATATGGAGATCGAATTCTGGTGAACTCGCCGTTGCTGCTCGCCGCTGTTTGCGCAGACTTTCCTTGCGGCGAAGACCTCGAATACGACCCGGACTTCCTGCAACTGGAGCGCGATGCCCAGGGCCGGCCCGAGCGTGTCATGGGCGATGCCATCCAGCCTGCCGAGCCACCACAGTGGCGTGCTATCGAAGCGTCTTGCAGCGCGTTGCTGCAACGCAGCAAAGACCTGCGCATCACCCATTTTTTGCTGCAGGCCAACCTCGCCCTGCACGGCTTGCCAGGCCTGGCCGCCAGCCTCGAACTGATCCGCGACTTGCTCGATGAATACTGGCTGCACGTGCACCCGCAGCTCGATGCCTCCGACGACAACGACCCTACCGTGCGCATCAACGCCCTCGCCGGGCTGACCTGCGATGCCAACATTGCCCTGCTGCGCGAAGCCGTGCTGGCCCGCTCGCGCGCCTTTGGCCCGGTGAGCCTGCGCGCGGCACTCAATGCCGCCGGTGTACAGCACTTCGCCAGCGAGCAGCTGAGCGTCGAAGAACTGGCCGCGGCCCTGCGCGACGCCGATCCCGAACAACTGGCCCAGACCCGTCAGGCCCTGGCCGCAGCCCGCGAAGCCTGCGAGGCCATCGAGCGACGCGTCAGCGATCAGGTCGGTTCGGCCAGCGGGGTCGACCTCAGCGCCCTCAAGCAGCCACTGCGCCAGGCGCAGCAAGTGCTTGGCGATTACGCGCCAGGCGGCGAACTGCCACTGAGCCAAGCCCAGAGTGGCGCTGACGACAGCCCAGGCAGCGACCAGCAGAGCGAAGCGCAGCCTGCGCAAAGCCTGCGCCCATCAGCTCGCCCCGGTGAGGTCAGCAGCCGCGAAGAGGTGCTGCAAAGCCTTGACCGCCTGCTCCAGTACTACGCCCGTCACGAGCCGTCGAGCCCGTTGCCGGTGCTGCTGCGCCGGGCCAAAAACCTGGTCAATGCCGACTTCGCGACCATCGTCCGCGACCTGATCCCGGACGGTCTCTCGCAATTTGAAAACCTGCGCGGTCCCGAGGCCGACTGAGCCCCACGCGCACCGCTTAACCGACGCCCGCAACAGACGAAGCCGCCGCACCGGCGACCAGGAGGAACAACGTGGCGAACACCAGCTCCCAGAAATTCATCGCACGCAACCGTGCGCCGCGGGTGCAGATCGAATACGACGTCGAGCTGTATGGCGCCGAGAAGAAAGTCCAATTGCCGTTCGTCATGGGCGTGCTCTCGGACCTTGCCGGCAAACCCGCCGAGCCGCTACCGGCTGTGGCCGAGCGCAAGTTCCTGGAGATCGACGTCGACAACTTCGACTCGCGCCTCAAGGCCATGCAGCCGCGGGTAGCATTCAACGTGCCCAACGAGCTGACCGGTGAAGGCAACCTGAGCCTGGATATCACCTTCGAGAGCATGGACGACTTCAGCCCTGCAGCGGTGGCGCGCAAGATCGACGCGCTCAACCAGCTGCTCGAAGCACGCACCCAGCTGGCCAACCTGCTGACCTACATGGACGGCAAGACCGGCGCCGAGGACATCATCCTCAAAGCGATCAAAGACCCTGCCCTGCTGCAGGCCCTGGCCAGCGCGCCAAAGCCTGCCGACGTTGACCCAAGCGCCTGAGGAGACCGCCCATGAACGATCCATTGCGCGACACCCAGTCGCAACCGGCCACCACCCAGGAGCCGAGTGAATTCGCAGCGCTGCTGCTGCAAGAGTTCAAGCCCAAGACCGAGCGCGCCAAGGAAGCCGTCGAGAGCGCCGTGCGCACCCTCGCCGAACAAGCCCTGGCACAGACCAACCTGGTCTCCAACGATGCCATCGGCTCGATCGAGCAGATCATCGCCGCCATCGACGCCAAGCTCACCGCCCAGGTCAACCAGGTCATCCATCACCCCGACTTCCAGCAGCTGGAAAGCGCCTGGCGTGGCCTGCACTACCTGGTCAACAACACCGAGAGCGACGAGCAGCTGAAGATCCGCGTGCTCAACATCTCCAAGAACGACCTGCACAAGACCCTGAAGAAATTCAAGGGCACCGCCTGGGACCAGAGCCCGGTGTTCAAGAAGCTCTACGAAGAAGAGTACGGTCAGTTCGGCGGCGAGCCTTATGGCTGCCTGGTCGGCGACTACTACTTCGACCAGTCGCCACCGGATGTCGAGCTGCTCGGCGAGATGTCCAAGGTGTGCGCCTCGATGCACGCGCCGTTCATTTCCGCCGCCTCGCCGACGGTGATGGGCATGGGTTCGTGGCAAGAGCTGTCCAACCCACGTGACCTGACCAAGATCTTCACCACCCCGGAATACGCCGGCTGGCGCTCGCTGCGTGAATCGGAAGACTCGCGCTACATCGGCCTGACCATGCCGCGCTTCCTCGCACGCCTGCCATACGGGGCCAAGACCGATCCGGTGGAAGCCTTCGCCTTCGAAGAAGACACCGACGGCGCCGACAGCAGCAAGTACACCTGGGCCAACGCGGCCTACGCGATGGCGGTCAACATCAACCGTTCGTTCAAGTACTACGGTTGGTGCTCGCGCATCCGTGGCGTTGAATCGGGCGGCGAGGTACAGGGCCTGCCGGCGCACACCTTCCCCACCGATGACGGTGGCGTGGACATGAAGTGCCCGACCGAAATCGCCATTTCCGACCGCCGCGAGGCAGAGCTGGCGAAAAACGGCTTCATGCCGCTGCTGCACAAAAAGAACACTGACTTCGCCGCGTTCATCGGCGCCCAGTCGCTGCAAAAGCCGGCCGAATACGACGATCCGGACGCCACCGCCAACGCCAACCTGGCTGCGCGCCTGCCGTACCTGTTCGCCACCTGCCGTTTCGCCCATTACCTCAAGTGCATCGTTCGCGACAAGATTGGCTCGTTCAAGGAAAAGGACGAGATGCAGCGCTGGCTGCAGGACTGGATCCTCAACTACGTCGACGGCGATCCGGCGCACTCCACCGAGACCACCAAGGCCCAGCACCCATTGGCGGCTGCCGAAGTGGTGGTCGAGGAGGTCGAGGGCAACCCGGGTTACTACAACTCGCGCTTCTACCTGCGCCCGCACTACCAGCTCGAAGGGCTGACCGTGTCGCTGCGCCTGGTTTCCAAGCTGCCATCGGCCAAGAGCGCCTAAACCTCGCTATGGGCGGCACCGCCGCCCTCTAGCACTGCCAAACGACGCGACATTCCGGAGACATCATGGCTGTAGATATTTTCATCAAGATCGGCGACATCAAGGGCGAGTCCATGGACAAGGCCCACAAGGACGAGATCGACGTGCTCAACTGGAGCTGGGGCATGTCCCAGTCCGGCAACATGCACATGGGCGGTGGCGGCGGTGCCGGCAAGGTCAATATCCAGGACCTGTCGATCACCAAGTACGTCGACAAATCCAGCCCGAACCTGATGGCCCACTGCTCCAGCGGCAAGCACATCGACAAGGTCAAGCTGACCGTGCGTAAAGCCGGCGGCGAAAGCCAGGTCGAGTACCTGATCATCAACCTTGAAGAAGTGCTGATCAGCTCGCTGAGCACCGGCGGCTCGGGCAGCGATGATCGCCTGACCGAAAACGTCACCCTGAACTTCGCCAAGGTCACCGTCGACTACCAACCGCAGAAGGCCGATGGTTCCAAGGAAGGCGGGCCGATCAAGTACGGCTGGAACGTGCGCTCCAACGTCAAGATCTGATCTGGGCGTCGGCCTTTTCGCGGGCAAGCCCGCTCCCACAATGGCCATCGGTTGCCCCTGTGGGAGCGGGCTTGCTCGCGAAGCAGGCGACGCGGTCCCGAATTGTTCCAGCGGAGTTTTTCCGTGGTAGCCAACATCGCCGCCCGCGACCTTCTGCAACCCTCGTTACTGGATCGTCTGACCGACGACGAGCCCGGCAACCTGCAGGAAGCCGCCGACAAACGCGTGCTGTCCTTGCAACAGCTCAAGGCATCGGTGCTGCGCGACCTGACCTGGCTGCTCAACACCACTTCGCTGCTCGACACCCAGGCGACCCTGCACACACCAGCCGGCGCCTCGGTGATCAACTACGGCCTGCCCGCCTTGGCCGGCAACAGTGCCTCGAATATCGACCTGTCCGCCCTGGAGCGCATCATCCACCAGGCCATCGCCACCTACGAACCACGCATTCTTGCCCACACCTTGAAAGTGCGGGCCCAGGCGGCACCTGGCGAGATGAACGCCAACGCCCTGAGCTTCGAGATCGAAGGCGACCTGTGGGCGCAACCGGCCGCCCTGCCCTTGCTGCTGCAGACTGACCTGGACCTGGAGTCGGGCCATGTGCGCGTGGCCCCCGCCGACCGCCGGAGACGTGCATGAACCCGCGCCTGCTCGAGCTGTACAACCAGGAGCTGCAGCACATCCGCGAAAGCGCGGCAGAGTTCGCCCAGGAATACCCAAAGATCGCCGGGCGCCTGACCCTGTCCGGCATCGACTGCGCCGACCCGTATGTCGAGCGGCTGCTGGAGGGTTTTGCCTACCTGACTGCGCGGGTGCAGTTGAAGCTCGACGCCGAATACCCGACCTTTACCCACAACCTGCTGGAAATCGCCTACCCGCACTACCTGGCGCCGACGCCGTCGATGACTGTGGTGCAGATGCAGACCGACCCCGACGAAGGCTCGCTCAGCGCCGGTTTCCAGCTGCCGCGGGGCAGCGTGCTGCGCGCCAACCTTGGCCGCGATACGCAGACGCCCTGTGAGTTTCGCAGCACCCAGGACGTCACCCTGTGGCCCCTGCAAGTGGCCCGCGCCGAGTACTTCGGCAACCCCGGCGCGGTGCTCGGCAGGCTTGCCAGCAGCGAGCCCAAGGCCCGCGCCGGGCTGCGCCTGACCCTGCGCAGCGGCGCTGAAGTGCCGTTCGCCAGCCTGCCATTGAAGCACCTGCCGCTGTACCTCAACGGCGCCGACGAAACGCCGTTTCGTCTTTACGAGCAACTGCTGGGCAATGCCTGCGCGGTGTTCGTTCGCCAGCCAGGGGCTGACTGGGTCGAGCGCATCCCCGTCGAGCAAGCCTTGCTACCCTGCGGCTTCGATGACCAGGAGGCGGCGCTGCCGGTGGTGCCCCAGGCGTTTCAGGGCTACCGCTTGTTGCAAGAATACTTCGCCCTGCCACAGCGCTTTCTGTTCGTCGATTTCGCCGGCCTGGAGCGCGCGGTCAAACGCTGCAGCGGCCAAGAGCTGGAGCTGCTGATCTTGTTCGAGCGCTTTGACCAGAGCCTGGAAAGCAGCGTCACGGCCAACCAGTTCGTGCCCTTCTGTACCCCGGCGATCAACCTGTTCCCGCGTCGAGTCGACCGTATTCACCTGAGCGACAAGGTCAACGAACACCATGTGATTGCCGACCGCACCCGGCCAACCGATTTCGAGATCCACTCGCTGCAACGGGTTACCGGCCATGGCACCGGCGCTGATCAAGAATTCCTGCCGTTCTACGCCGTACGCGATCCGTCGCGCTATGGCCGCGAGCAGTCCTACTACATCGTGCGCCGTGAGCCGCGCGTGCTGTCCAGCGAACAGCGGCGCAATGGCACCCGTTCGAGCTACATGGGCAGCGAGACCTTCGTCAGCCTGGTCGACGGCCAACAGGCGCCCTATCGCCACGACCTGCGCCAGCTGGGCATCAGCGCGCTGTGCAGTAACCGCGACCTGCCGCTGTTCATGAACATCGGCGACGGTCGTAGCGACTTCAGCCTGGCCGACAGCGCCCCGGTGTCGGCCGTGCGCTGCCTGGCCGGGCCGAGCCGCCCGCGCGCCAGCCACGCCCACGACAACCGCGCCTGGCGGCTGATCAGCCAGCTGTCGCTGAACTACCTGTCGCTGACCGAGCAAGGTCAGGGCGCAGCGGCCCTGCGCGAGTTGCTCCGGCTGTATGGCGACAGCCAGGACAGCGCGCTGCAATTGCAGATCGACGGCCTGCGCGAGGTCAGCAGCAAAGCCTGCACCCGGCGCCTGCCGATGCCCGGGCCGATCGTTTTCGGTCGTGGCCTGGAGATTACCCTGGCGTTCGACGAGAACGCCTTCCGCGGCACCGGGGTGTTTCTGCTCGGCGCGGTGTTCGAACGTTTCCTCACCCGTTACGTGTCCATCAACAGCTTCACCGAAACCGTGCTGCGCACCACTGAGCGCGGCGAGATCATGCGATGGAAAGCCAAGCCCGGACGCCGACCGACCCTGTGAACACGCTCGATGCCATGCAGGCCGAGCCCTGGGAGTACGATTTCTTCCAGGCCCTGCGCCGGCTCGAAGCAGAACACCCCGACCTGCCGCGCTTCGGTCATTCGCTGCGCCTGGCCGATGAGCCGGTGCGCCTTGGCCAGCGCCTGGACTGCGCGTTCGCCCCGGCAACCCTGGCCTCGGTAAGCCCGGCTGAAGAACAGCGGCCTGCGCGCCTCGAGCAGTTCTTCTTCGGCCTCGGCGGCCCCAACGGGCCGCTGCCGCTGCACCTCACCGAGCACATGCGTGAACGCCAGCGCAATCACGCCGACCATACCAGCAAGCGCTTCCTGGATATCTTCCACCACCGCCTGCTGAGCCTGTTCTACCGGGCCTGGGCCGAGGCGCGGCCAACGGTCAGCCACGACCGCCCGGGGGATGACTACTGGGCCGCGCGCCTGGCCGCCCTGAGCGGCCGTGGCCTGCCGGCCCTGCAAGGCCAGGGGCCGTTGGCCGATACCGCCAAGCTGCATTTCTCCGGCCACCTGGCCGCGCAAACCCGCTACCCCGATGGCCTGTGCAGCATCCTGGCCAGTTACTTCGGCGTGCCGGTGAAACTTGAAGAGTACGTCGGCCAATGGCTTGAGCTGCCCGAGCGCAGCCAGCTCGGCGTGCGCGCCAATCGCCTGGGGGTGGATCTGTGCCTGGGCCGCTACGTCTGGGACCGCCAGCACAAGTTCCGCCTGTGCCTGGGTCCGCTGACCCTCGACCAGTACCACGCCCTGCTGCCCGGCGGCAGCGCATTCATCGAACTGGCCGCCTGGGTCGCTGAGTACCAGGGCCACGAGCTGGACTGGGATTTGAACCTGATTCTGCAACGCGAGCAGGTTCCCGCCCTGCAACTCAATGCAGGCCAACGCCTGGGCTTCGATACCTGGCTCGGCCAGCCAGCACGCGATGCCAACGATCTCAAGCTAGCCCGGTATTACGCCGAGCAGCCACTCACACCACCGGGTACAAGGAGTCAGCAACATGGGTGAAATCAGCCGCGCCGCGCTGTTCGGCAAACTCAACAGCGTCGCCTACAAGGCGATCGAAGCCGCCACCGTGTTCTGCAAGCTGCGGGGTAATCCGTACGTGGAACTGGCGCACTGGCTGCACCAGTTGCTGCAACTCCAGGACTCGGACCTGCACCGCATCGTGCGCCAGTGCAACATCGAACCTGCGCGCCTGGCGCGGGATTTGACCGACGCGCTGGACCGCCTGCCACGCGGCTCGACCTCGATCACCGACCTGTCATCGCAAGTCGAGGAAGCAGTCGAGCGCGGCTGGGTCTACGGCAGCCTGATGTTCGGCCAAAGCCAGGTGCGAACCGGCTACCTGTTGCTGGGTATCCTCAAGACACCAAGCCTGCGCAACGCCCTGCTGGGGCTGTCCAGCGAGTTCGCCAAAATCAAGGTCGAGGCCTTGAGCGAGCGTTTCGATGAGTATGTCGGCGACTCGCCCGAGAACAACCTGGGCGCCAGCGACGGCTTCACTGCCGCCGCTCCCGGCGAGGCCAGCGGCGCTGTGGCGCCCGCGGCAATGGGCAAGCAGGAAGCGCTCAAGCGCTTTACCGTCGACCTCACCGAGCAGGCCCGCAGCGGCAAGCTCGACCCCATCGTCGGCCGCGACGAAGAGATTCGCCAACTGGTCGACATCCTCATGCGCCGCCGGCAGAACAACCCGATCCTCACCGGTGAGGCTGGGGTTGGCAAAACGGCGGTGGTCGAAGGTTTCGCCCTGCGCATCGTGGCTGGCGACGTACCGCCAGCGCTCAAGGACGTCGAGCTGCGCAGCCTGGATGTTGGCCTGCTGCAGGCCGGCGCGAGCATGAAAGGCGAGTTCGAACAGCGCCTGCGCCAGGTGATCGAGGATGTCCAGGCCTCGCCCAAGCCGATCATCCTGTTCATCGATGAAGCGCACACCTTGGTCGGCGCAGGCGGCGCAGCCGGTACCGGGGATGCGGCCAACCTGCTCAAACCGGCACTGGCGCGCGGCAGCCTGCGCACCGTGGCCGCGACCACCTGGGCCGAGTACAAGAAGCACATCGAGAAAGACCCGGCCCTGACCCGCCGCTTCCAGGTAGTGCAAGTGGCCGAGCCGAGTGAAGACAAGGCGCTGCTGATGATGCGCGGCGTTGCCTCGACCATGGAAAAACATCATCAGGTGCAAATCCTCGACGAAGCCCTGGAGGCCGCGGTCAAGCTGTCGCACCGCTACATCCCGGCGCGTCAGTTGCCCGACAAGTCGGTCAGCCTGCTCGACACTGCCTGCGCACGCGTGGCGATCAGCTTGCATGCGGTCCCGGCCGAGGTCGACGACAGCCGCCGACGCATCGAGGCCCTGCAGGTAGAGCTGCAGATCATCGCCCGCGAAAGCGCCATCGGCGTCGACACTGCCCAGCGCCAGACCAAGGTCGAGGCCAGCCTGAGCGAAGAGCGCCAGCGCCTCACCGAGCTGGAAAGCCGTTGGGCCGAAGAAAAAGCCCTGGTCGATGAGCTGCTGGCCACTCGCGCGCAATTGCGCGAACACGTCGGCGTGGTCGATCAGGAGATCGACGTTCAGGGCAGCCATGCCCTGCGCGAGCAATTGATCGACCTGCAACAGCGCCTGAGCGCGCTGCAAGGCGAGTCACCGCTGATTCTGCCAACCGTGGACTACCAAGCGGTGGCTTCGGTGGTCGCGGACTGGACCGGCATTCCGGTCGGACGCATGGCGCGCAACGAAATCGAGACGGTGCTCAACCTCGACAGCCACCTGGCCAAGCGCATCATCGGCCAGGACCACGCCCTGCAAATGATCGCCAAGCGTATCCAGACCTCGCGCGCAGGCTTGGACAACCCGAACAAGCCGATTGGCGTATTCATGCTCGCCGGCACCTCTGGGGTAGGCAAGACCGAGACCGCCCTGGCCCTGGCCGAAGCGCTGTATGGCGGGGAGCAGAACCTGATCACCATCAACATGAGCGAGTTCCAGGAAGCCCACACCGTGTCGACCCTCAAGGGTGCGCCACCCGGCTATGTCGGCTACGGCGAAGGCGGGGTACTGACCGAGGCGGTGCGTCGTCGGCCGTACAGCGTGGTGCTGCTCGATGAGGTGGAAAAGGCCCACCCGGATGTGCACGAGATCTTCTTCCAGGTGTTCGACAAGGGCGTCATGGAGGATGGCGAAGGTCGCCAGATCGATTTTCGCAATACCCTGATCCTGCTCACCACCAACGCCGGCACCGAGCTGATCGCCAGCACCTGCAACGACCCGCAAGCGCTGCCCGATCCCGAGTCGGTCGCCAGCTCGTTGCGCAAGCCGTTGCTGGAAATCTTCCCGCCGGCGCTGCTCGGCCGGTTGGTGACCATCCCTTACTACCCGCTCAGCGACGCCATGCTCAAGGCCATCACTCGCCTGCAACTGGAGCGCATCCGCAAGCGCGTGGAGAACACCCACAAAGTCGGCTTCGCCTACGACGAAGGCGTGGTCGAGCTGATCGTCTCGCGCTGCACCGAGAGCGAAAGCGGCGGACGCATGATCGACGCGATCCTGACCAATGGCCTGCTGCCGGACATGAGCCGCGAGTTCCTCACGCGCCTGCTCGAAGGCAAGCCGCTGGCCAGCGTCAGCATCAGCCGCCGCGACAATGACCTGCACTACGACTTCAGCGCCGCCAGCTGACAGGACCTTTCATGCTGTTCAAGCAACTCACGCGCCTGGCGCAGATCAACAGCCCCCTGGGCCCGGACGTGCTGCTGCTCAGCGAGATGGGCGGCAGCGAAGAACTCGGCCGCCTGTTCGACTATGAGCTGCAACTGACCAGCGACGATCCGGCGATCGACCTCAACCAACTGCTCGGCAAGCCGATGAGCCTGTCGTTGCAGCTGAGCCTGGGTGGCTCGCGCTATTTCCATGGCATCGTCGCGCGCTGCAGCCAGTCGGTCGACCGTGGCCAGTTCGCCAGCTATCGGGTGACCCTGCGCCCGTGGCTGTGGCTGCTGACGCGCACCAGCGACTGCCGGATCTTCCAGCACCTGAGCGCGCCGCAGATCATCAAGCAGGTGTTCCGCGACCTGGGTTTCTCCGACTTCGAGGACGCCCTGAGCCGCAGTTATCGCGAGCGCGAATACTGCGTGCAGTACCGCGAGACCAGCTTCGAGTTCGTCAGCCGGCTGATGGAGGAAGAAGGCATCTACTACTTCTTCCGCCACGAACAGGAGCGCCACGTGCTGGTGCTGGCCGACGCCTACGGCGCCCACCACAAGGCGCCGGGCTACGAGTCGGTGCCCTTCTATCCCCCGGATGGACAGCACCGCGAACGCGACCATATCAATGACTGGCACCTTGCCCAGGAAGTGCAGCCAGGCTCGCTTGAGCTCAACGACTACGACTTCCAGCGCCCCAGCGCGCGCATCGACGTGCGCTCGGCGATGCCACGCCCGCACCAGGCCGGCGACTATCCGCTGTTCGACTACCCCGGCGCCTACGAACAGTCGCAGGACGGCGAGCACTATGCGCGTACCCGCCTGGAGTCGCTGCAAAGCCTGCACGAGCGGGTCGAGCTGCGCGGCAACGCCCGCGGCCTGGGTAGCGGCCATCTGTTCAGCCTCAGCGGCTTTACCCGCCAGGACCAGAACCGCGAGTACCTGATCGTCTCTGCCCGTTACTACGTGGTCCAGGAGCGCCTGGAGACTGGCGGTGGCAGCGGCTCGGCGCAGTTCGAAAGCAACCTCAGCTGCATCGCTGCGCAGCAGAGCTATCGGCCGGTTTCGAGCACCTTGCGGCCGATCGTCAAAGGGCCGCAGACCGCCGTGGTAGTAGGCCCTGCCGGTGAGGAGATCTGGACCGACCAGTACGGCCGGGTCAAGGTGCATTTCCACTGGGACCGGCATGACCAATCCAACGAAAACAGCTCCTGCTGGATTCGTGTGTCCCAGGCCTGGGCCGGCAAGAACTGGGGTTCGATGCAGATCCCACGGATTGGCCAGGAGGTGATCGTCAGTTTCCTCGAAGGCGACCCTGACCGACCGATCATTACCGGGCGGGTCTACAACGCTGAACAAACGGTGCCTTACGACCTGCCCGGCAATGCCACCCAGAGCGGCATGAAGAGCCGTTCAAGCAAGGGCGGCAGCCCGGCCAACTTCAATGAAATCCGCATGGAAGACAAAAAGGGTGCCGAGCAGCTGTACGTGCATGCCGAGCGCAACATGGACACCGTGGTCGAGCAGAGCGAGACCCTTTCGGTAGGCATCAACCGCACCCAGAGCGTCGGTATGCTGGAGACCATCACCATCGGCCAGGACCGCTTGCGCGCAGTGCGCCGCGACGACGTGCTGCTGGTCGGCGCGAGTAAGCGCGACAGCATCGGCAACAGCTACCTGCTGGAAGTGGGTGACAACCTGCGGCTGGTCTGCGGCAAGAGCGTGATCGAGCTCAATGCCAGTGGGCAGATCAACCTCAGCTGCGTGCAGTTCAGCTTCCACGCCAGCAAAGATGCCGAGATCAACACGGACGGCACCCTCGACCTGAACGTTGGCAGCGGTGCGCAAACCGCAGCGAATGAGCAAGGTGTGCAGAAAACCATCCAGGACTCGGTCAAGGCCATGTTCCCCGACTCCAGCAAGTAACGAGACGCCCAATGAGCTACCGCCTCAACGAATTCCGCTTCGCCCTGCCTGACGCCACTGTGCAGGACTCCACGATCAATATCCTGCGCTTCGAGGCCTTGGGCACCTCCTTGATCGTCAGCCGTAGCCTGTTGGCCGAGGGCGAGACCCTGCACAGCAACTTCGATGGTCAATTGCAGCGCCTGCAACAGCAGGTCAAGGACCTCAACTTCCAGCCCGCCCAGGCGGTGCGCGTAGGTGCCACAGGCATTGACGCGATCGAGCTGAGCAGCCAGTTCAGCAAGGGCCAGGAGAAGGTCTACCAGTACCAGCTGGCTTTTGTGCTGCCCGGCACTCGCCGGATGTTCGCGCTCAGCTACGTCAAGCCGCAGCCGCTGGGCGAAGCAGAGGCAGCGCATTGGCTGGCGATCAAACAATCGCTCGACTTCGACAACCTCGGCTGATCCCCTTCCATGTCTGACGCTCTGTGGGCGGCACGCGAAGGCGATGCCCTGTTGCACACCTCGATGATGGCCGACATCGTCGGCGGTGTGCTGGAAGTTGCTGCCACTGTGGCCATTGGCGCCCTGGCGACGGCAGCCGTCGCTGCGGCCCTGGGCATCACCGTAGCCACTGGCGGGCTGGGCTGCTTCGTGCTCGGCGCAGTGGTGGGCCTGGTGGTGGGCGTGGCCATGGCGGCGACTGGCGCCGACACTGGGCTCAGTCGATTATGTGAGGGTATCGGCAATTTTTTGTTTCCGCCCTCGGTGCAGGCGACCATCGCTTCAGGCTCCCCCGACACCAAGACCAACGGTAAACCGGCAGCCCGCGCAGCAGGTGTAGTTATCGCGCCCCCCGCGCCACTGGAAGGCGGCGCAGAGGGTGCCGATGAGCCTGAGGAAACCTTCCTGGACATGGCCAAGGGGTTCTTCTCGCAGATGTGGCGCCCCACCGTCGCCAGCCCCGCCGCCAACACCCAGGAAGCCAACGACGACAAGGTCGTGTGCAGCAAGCACCCGCCGATGCCGCCACAGTACCTTGCCGAAGGTTCGAGCAAGGTCTTGATCAACGGCCATCCGGCTGCGCGCAGTGGCGACCGCAGCACCTGTGAAGCGGTGATCGTCGACGGTGGGCTGGTGTCGAACAATGTGCGCATCGGCGGCGAGCCTATCGTGGTCCGCGAGATACGCAGCGGCAAGACGCCTGGGATCGGCCTGGCGATCACTGCCTTGATGCTTTTGCGCGGGCGCGGTGGCAAGTTCTACAGCCGGTTTGGCTGCATGCTGATCGGTGGCGTGAGCAGCTATGTCAGCGGCCAGGTCACCAGCGCCCTCACCTCTGCCATCGTCGGCTCGCCGAATCCGGTTCACGCGCCCACTGGCGCCAAGCTGCTCAACGGCGAAGAGGACCTGGACTTCAACCTGCCAGGCCCGATCCCGCTGCCCTGGCAGCGCTACTACAACAGCCGGGATGAACGCCGCGACGGGCTGTTTGGCCCCGGCTGGAGCGTGGCTTACGAAGTCTTCGTCGAGTTCAAGCGTGACGCGGGCACAGAACGCCTGCTGTTCACCGATGAGCAAGCCAGAGTCATCGACATGGGGCAGATCCCCAAGGGCGATGCGGTATTCAGTGCCAGTGAAGGCTTGAGCGTGCGTCACGCCCTCAATGGCGAACTGCTGATCGAAAGCCTGCAAGGGGTTTACCGGCTGTTCGAGCCTACGCCGGGCAACCCTGGTCGCCTGCGCCTGAGCCAGCTGGGCGACCGCAACGACAACCGCCTCTACCTGGAATACGACGACCTCGGCCGTCTGGCACGCTTGCGCGACAGTAGCGGGCAGATCGAGATCCACTTGCGTTATTGCAGCCAGTGGCCCCAGCGGCTGCTCGCGGTTGATCGTCACTATCCTCAGGCAAATCAGCCCCAGCCCAGCCGGGAAACGCTGGTCAGCTACCGCTATGACGCCAACGGCAACCTGGCCCAGGTTGAAGACGCCCTGGCCCGCCCCACCCGACAGTTCGGCTACGATGGCGGCGCTCGCCTGACCCTGCACCAGACCTACGACGGCCTGCAGTGCTGCTATGAGTGGGCGAGTTTCGACGATGGCTGGCGGGTGGTCCGACACTGGACCAACGAAGGCGATGAGTATGGCTTCGAGTATGACCTTGGCGCGGGCATTACGCGTATCACCGATGGCCTGCAACGGGTCTCGACCCGTCGTTGGAACCCGCAGTACCAGGTCACCTCGTTCACCAATGCGCTGGGCGACACCTGGCACTTCGAGTGGAACGATGAGCGCCAACTGCTCGGCGCCCAGGCGCCCGATGGCGGCCAATGGCAGTACTTTTATGACGAGTCGGGCAACCTGGCCGAAAGCATCGACCCGCTTGGCCGCAGCGAGTCGTTTCAGTGGCTGGAGCACTGGGCCTTGCCGCGCGCGCGCACCGACAGGGCGGGCAATCGTTGGCAGTATCGCTATGACCCGCGTGGCAATCGCACCCGTGAGACCGACCCGCTGGGCCAGGTCACACGCTACCGCTACGACGCGCACGGCCAGGTCGTGGAAATCATCGATGCGGCAGGCAAGCACAAGCAACTGCACTGGAATCCACTGGGCCAACTCAAGCGCTATACCGACTGTTCTGCTGCAACAACCCGCTTCGACTACGATCACCGCGGCCACTTGCAGGCAGTGACCAATGCCTTGGGTGAATGCACTACCTATGAGCGGGATATCCGTGGCTACCTGACTGCCATCGTGCAGCCTGACGGTCGTCGGGAGCACTTCGAGCACGACGCCCTGGGCCGGCTGGTGCGCTACAGCGATACGGGCGGGCAGACCAGCCTCTACAGTTTCAATCGGCAAGGCAAAGCCTGGAAAAGCATCGACCCACTCGGTCACCAGGTGGAGTATCGCTACGATCCCTACGGTCGCTTGAGTGCCCTGAGCAATGCCAACGGCGAGCACTATCGGTTCAGCTGGGACCCGCTCGATCGCTTGATTGACCAGCAGGAGCTGGACGGCGGCGGACGCCGCTACCGCTATGACGCCACGGACAACCTGATCGCGCTGGAGTTTTACCCCTCGCCCGCCTTCGCCGAGGCGACCCCAGCGGCAATCGTCCATCAGTACACCCGCGATGCCGGTGGGCGAATGGTCGGCAAGACTACCGACGATGGTTTCACCGAGTATCGCTACGACGCGTTGGACCAACTACTGGAAGTGCTCGGCACTGACCGCGACGGCAACACGCAACGGGTAGCGTTCGCCTATGACGCCTTGGGGCAAAACACCGAGGAGCACACTGCAGGCGGGGTACTGAGGCGGGTCTACGATGAACTGGGCAATCCCCTGCAAACCCAGTTGCCTGACGGCCGCTGGCTCAATCGGCATTTCTACGGCAATGGCCATCTGCACCACATCAACCTCGACGGCCTGTTGCTCTGCGACTTCGAACGCGACCGCCTGCATCGCGAAACCTTGCGCGTGCAAGGTCGCCTGGCGACGCAAAGCGAGTACGACCGCAGCGGGCGGCTGCACAGACGCCAATCTCGCCAGCTCGACCAAGCCGCCCAGCTGCTGGCGCCGTTCCAGGAGAGCTACCAGTGGAGCTTGGCCGATGATCTGGCGGGGCATTTCAGCCAGCAGCCCGGCCAACAGCATCAGCAGTGGCTACGCCACGATGCCGCCGGCCGGATAATCGCTCGTCAGGATGCTCACGATGGCACCCATGAAGCCTTCACCTACGATGCTGCCGCCAACCTGATAGACCCCGCGCAGGCGCCGGCCAAGCCGGTTCGCCATAATCGCCTGAGCCACTACCAGGACAAACGCTACCGCTATGACGCCTTCGGCCGCTTGCTGGAAAAACGCAGCCGTCGCTGGGGCACGCAGCATTTTCACTATGACGCCGAGCACCGCCTGATACGGGTCGACAGCCATCAGGCAGGGCGCGAACGCGTGCTGCGCATGCGCTATGACCCGCTGGGGCGCAGGCTGGAAAAAACCGAGTACGACGGCCAGGGTCAGCTGTTGAACCAGACCTGCTTCACCTGGGAGGGCCAGCGCTTGCTGAGCGAGCGACGCAATGGCCGCGCCAGCGTCTACGTCTATGCCAACGACGGCTTCGAGCCACTTGCGCGCATCGACGGCCAGGGCCAGACGCAGCAGGTCTGCCACTTCCACAACGACGTCAATGGCCTGCCGAACAAGCTGACCGACGACCAGGGCCAGTTGCTCTGGCAAGCAAGCTATCAGGTGTGGGGCAATACCTTGCGCGAGGAGCGCGAGGCGCGCTTCATCGACGAGCAGAATCTGCGCTTTCAGGGCCAATATCTTGATCGCGAAACTGGCCTGCACTACAACCTGCACCGTTACTACGACCCCGATATCGGGCGCTTCACCCAACCGGACCCGATTGGCCTGTACGGTGGCCTGAACCTGTATGCCTATGGGCCCAACCCGTTCACCTGGATCGACCCGCTCGGCCTGGATGGCATCTTCACCAGAACGGTGTTCGAGGCGCCTTCTGGCAATGTGCATACGGTCTATCAGCAGGAGATCGACTGGGACTTGAAGGTCAATACACGTAATGGCGTGAAAACCAACCGTCAGCTGGTGCTGGAAGAGCAGCGCAGCCCGATGATCGTCAAGAACGGCAAGTACGAGGTGGTCCACCTGCACCACTCCAAGCAGAATGGCATCGGATCCTTGTTCGAACTGTCGGCCGATACCCATAATCGGTTCCAAAAGAGCAAGGCGCTGCATCCGCACTTGCCCAATGCTCACCCACACAACCCGGTCAACCGTAGCGCGTTTGACATTGACCGTGAGGCATACTGGAAACAACGTGCCACTGCCTCCATTAAGGGCGGTGGCAAACCAAACCGATGTGGAGCCTGACATGCTTTCCGAAAAACTGATCAACCACTGCAAGACCAAAGGCTGGTGGTTCGATGATGCCTCTGAAGACTACCGCCAAGCGTTGCTTGGCCTTGGCCTCCCCATGGACTCTGATTTCGTGCGCTTCTTCCTGCATGCCGAAGACGGTCCGACCTTTCTCAGTCGTCATGTGGAGATGTTTCAGGTGGGCTGGTTCCTGGTGAACTCCAGCTATCTGGGTAGTATCAAGGCTGCCCATGAGATGGGGCTGCCAGAAGCATACCTGCCACTGGACGGGTTCCACTCCGAACACGGTTTCTTCTACAACCGCGATACAGGCGAAGTGCTTGAGCTGGAGGCCGGCCCGTTGCTGGTCGATTTCCTGGCAGGCAAGGTGAAACCTCAGTGGCCAGATTTCAACGCCTTCCTCGAATGGTATTTCGAACTGGATTGATCGCATTGCAGGTGGTCTTAGCGTAAGCAATCCGTTGAACACAAGCTGCGCGCGCGCAAGAGTCTTTTACCGAAATCCCTGGTTTTCCGCGCGCCTGCTTTGCCTATCCTAGGTCGGGTCATCCTGCCTGCGATGGACCCATGAAAGAGTCGCTCCCCAGCCGCTACGCCTGCCTGGCCGCCTGCCTGATCTTCACCTTTGCCAGTATCCCCTTGCTCGCCCAGCACAGCTGGCTGTGGCCGTTTTGCGTGATCACTGCCCTGCTCAGCCTGGTCGGCCTCAACGACCTGCGCCAGAGCCATCACGCGGTGCGGCGCAACTACCCGATCCTGGGCAACATCCGTTACCTGATCGAAACCATTCGCCCGGAAATCCGCCAGTACCTGATCGAAGGTGATGACGACAAGCTGCCGTTCTCCCGCGCGCAACGTTCACTGGTGTATGCCCGCGCCAAGAACGAGAGCGCCGAGAAAGCCTTTGGCACGCTCAATGACGTCTACAATACCGGTTTCGAGTTCATCAGCCATTCGATGCTGCCGGTGCAAACGCCGGATCCGGCGTCGTTTCGCATCCGTATCGGCGGGCCGCAGTGCCTGCAACCCTATGCGGCATCGATCTTCAATATCTCGGCGATGAGCTTCGGCGCCCTTAGCGCCAACGCCATCGCCGCCCTGAACAAGGGCGCACGGCTGGGCCGCTTCGCCCATGACACCGGCGAAGGCAGTATCAGCCCCTACCATCGCGAGCACGGCGGCGACCTGATCTGGGAGATCGGCAGTGGCTACTTTGGCTGTCGCACCGACGAGGGCCGGTTCGATCCGCAGCGCTTTGCCGAACAGGCGCGCGATGGGCAAGTGAAGATGATCGAGATCAAGCTCAGCCAAGGTGCCAAGCCTGGCCACGGCGGGATCTTGCCGGGGCATAAGGTCAGCCCGGAAATCGCCGCCACCCGTGGCGTGCGCGAAGGTGAGGACTGCATCTCGCCGGCCGCCCACAGCGCCTTCCGTACCCCGGTCGAGCTGCTGCGCTTCGTCGCGTTGCTGCGTGAGCTGTCTGGCGGCAAGCCGGTGGGCTTCAAGTTTTGCCTGGGGCATCCGTGGGAGTTCATGGCCATCGCCAAGGCCATGCTGGCCACCGGCATTACCCCGGACTTCATTGTCGTCGACGGCAAGGAAGGCGGCACGGGTGCGGCGCCGCGGGAGTTTTCCGACAATATCGGCGTACCGCTGCGGGAGGGCTTGATGTTCGTGCACAACACCCTGGTCGGCTTGAACCTGCGTGATCGGGTACGCATCGGCGCGGCGGGCAAGCTGGTCAGCGCATTCGATATCGCCAGCGTATTGGCCATTGGCGCCGACTGGGTCAACTCGGCGCGCGGCTTCATGTTCGCCATTGGCTGCATTCAGTCGCAAAGTTGCCATACCAACAAATGCCCGACTGGCGTGGCGACCCAGGATCCTCTGCGCCAGCGTGCGCTAGTGGTGCCGGAGAAGGCCGAGCGCGTGGCCAGCTTCCATCGCAACACCTTGCATGCCCTGGCCGAGATGCTCGCCGCCGCAGGGTTGGAGCATCCCTCTGAGCTCAAGCCCAAGCACCTGGCGCGGCGTATCAGCCCCAGTGAAATTGGCCTGTTCTCGCAGCTGCATACCTTCCTCAAGCCAGGCGAATTGCTCAGTGGCTCGATCGAAAGTGAGTTCTATGCGCGGATGTGGCGGATGGCGCGCAGTGACAGCTTTGCGCCAGAGACGGGAGAGAGTGAAAAAGCGCCAGCCGTGGCTACGGTACGCCGCAAACAAACAGCCCCGGCATAGGCCGGGGCTGTTTGAGACGCCAAGTCAGGATCAGAAGATGCTGATCGGGTACTCGACGAATACGCGGACTTCGTTGCCGTCGTCGTTGTAGCCGTTTTGCTGAACGGCGTTGTTGGTACGCACGAACGAGCTACGCAGCTTGATCGACAGGTCCTTGGCCGGGCCGTCTTGAACGACGTAACGGAGCTGGTTGAAGATCTCGCGCTCTTTACCCTCGCCGTAGCCTTGTGGGGCACCGACTTTACGGGTGTTGATGTTGTCACCAACAACGTAGGCAACCTTGTAGGTCAGGCCCGGTACGCCGAAGGCGCCGAAGTCCAGGCCATAGCCCAGCTGCCAGGAACGCTCGTCTTCAGCGTTGAAGTCAGACCAGTAGGAGTTGGCCAGGTAGATGGTCGAACCACCGTCACCCACGCCGCCATCGTTCTGGTACCAGCCGTAGTTGTAGCCGGTGCTGCCGGTGCTGCGCTGGTGCGCCAGGGTGAACGAGTGCGGACCGTAGGCGTAGGTAGCAGCCAGGCTCCAGATGGTGTTGGAGTCGCCATTGAGCTTGGCGGCGCGCACGTACTTGTTGTCGATGTCCGACTTGTAGCCGTTGAAGTCCAGGGTCAGCGACTGGTCAGCGGCAATCGGGAAGACGTAGTTCAAGCCCAGGTAGTGCTTCTTCATCACGTCTTCGTTGTCTGCGGTGTACAGCGAAGCGGTGAAGTTGTCGGTAACTTTGTAGCTACCACCGAGCACGTTGATCGACTTGAGGCCGCCGCCGTCACGGCGCTCGGCGCTCTTGCGCGCTTCCTGGGTGAAGCGACCGGCGTTCAGCTCCAGGCCTTCGATCTCCTTGGAGGTGATCAGGGTACCGGTGAAGCTTTCTGGCAGCAGACGGGCATCGTCGTATTGCAGAACCGGCAGGGCTGGCATCTGGTCACCGTACTTGAGCACAGTGTTGGAGATGCGGAACTTCACGGCCGCGCCAGCGCGGGCCAGGTTGTGCGGCGCGTTGGTTTTCTCGCCATCGAAGGTGGGGTCGGAGCGCTTGAAGAAGTCGACGCCGCCACCCTGGTTGCGACCTTTACCACCGTCCAGACGCACGGCGTACAGGCCGAAGGCGTCAACGCCTACACCGACGGTGCCTTGGGTGAAGCCGGAGGAGAAGTTGGCGATGAACGCTTGGCCCCATTGGGACTGATCGTTGGTGCCGTGTTTCTTGTCACGATTGATGAAAGCGTTACGCAGGAGAACGTTTGCGTGGCTGTCTTCAATGAAGCCCTTGCTTTCGGCCTGCTCGTTGGCCTGAGCCTGGGTCGCGGCGATCATCGCCAACGCGACCAGGCTGATCCTGGTTTTCAACATGTTATTTTCCTTATTTCTTAATCAAAAACGCTCTGCATTTTGACGCCAGGAACCAACGCCCCTTCGTAGGTTCGACGCTATGCGGATCCAACTGGAAGGCCCCACCGATACTTGCTTGGCGGGCCTTGTGCAGTTGCATGGCCAAGTCATGGCCGGCAGGCGTTGGCCGAATCCTATCCGCCTGCGCTTGAGGATGTCAAAAAATCGTGAAATGCAGGTCGATATAACCAAAATCACGCTTAGGTCTGGTGCATTTCAATGCATATCTGTCATTGCCTGGGGCAATCTGTCTCTTGTGCTGACATCCTGACTGTGGTCTGGCACTTACAAACTGATACATATGTAAAGACGAGTCTTTACAAATACCCAAGCACGAGTAAATAGCACGCATTATCATCCGCACCCTTTTTCCAATTACTGCCTTTGCGGATGTTCCCATGCGTGCTGCCTGCCGCCTTTCTCCTGTAACCCTCGGCCTGTCGCTGCTGTGCAGCGCAGGCGTTGCCCATGCTGCTACCACTACCCTGCCCGAGTTGTCGGTCACCGCCGACAGTGAACGCGAGCGTGATAACCCCCGAGTCAAAGAGGTGAGCACCGCGACCCGCACCTCGACCCCGGTGCGTTACGTGCCGCAGGCGATCGACACCCTCAAGACGCAAAATGTGCTGGACTACGGCAGCAGTTCGCTGGGCAAGGCACTCGAAGGCATCCCCAACGTCAGCAGCAGCGCCGACACGCGCTTCGACAGCGTGCGAATCCGCGGCTTCGATAGCAGCAACGACTTCTATCTCGATGGCGTGCGCGACGACAGCCAGTACATTCGCGACCTGCACAACATCGAGCGGGTCGATGTGCTCAAGGGTCCAGCGGCAGTGCTGTATGGCCGGGGCAGCCAGGGCGGTATCGTCAACCGGGTGAGCAAGGTGCCAGAACATGGCCGCCGCTCGAGCATTGAGGTCCAAGGCGGCAGCGAGGACCTGCGCAGCCTGTACGCCGACCTCAGCGCCGACCCTAGCGATAACATCAGCCTGCGCCTGAACCTGGGCAACCAGGACAACAACAGTTTCCGCGACGGTATCGACGGCAGCCGCCAGCTGTTCGCCCCCTCCATGAGCTGGCAGCTGAGCGAAGATCTCAACTGGCTGGTGCAGTACGAGTACAGCCGCTTCAACCGCACACCTGACCGCGGCATCCCGGGTGTCAATGGACGCCCGGCCGACGTTGGCCGCGACACCACCTATGGCGACACCCAGCGCGATTTCATCGACGACAAGAGCCAGTCGCTGCGCTCGCGCCTGAACTACCAGCTCAGCGACGCCTGGCAGCTGCGCCATACCCTGAGCCTGTTCCAGCTCGACAGTGATTTCGACAACACCTACGTGACCGCCTACAACGCCAGCAACAACACCGTCACTCGCCAGCGTTGGCAGCAGGACCTGAAGACCCGCAACCTGTTCAACAACCTCGAAGCCGAAGGCAACTTCGCCACCTGGAGCCTGGAGCACAAGCTGCTGGTGGGCCTTGAGTTCGGTCATCAGCGCCGCGATCCTTTGCTGTACACCGCCGCAAAGCCTAAGGACGGCGGCACCCTGGTTCCGAGCCTGGACCTGAACAACCCCGACCGTAACCTGCAACACAACGGCCGCATGGTGGTGTCGAGCAACAACCACAGCGTGGTCGACAGCCGCGGCCTGTACTTGCAGGACCAGATCCGCCTGAACGATCAGTGGCAGATCCTCGCTGGCGTGCGCTTCGATCAGTTCGAGGTGGAGACGACCAACCAGATTCGCAACCTGAGCGAAAAACAGGACAGCAACACCACCAGCCCCCGTCTGGGCGTGGTGTATTCGCCATGGCAAGACCATTCGTTCTATGCGTCCTGGAGCAAGACCTTCTCGCCGGTTGGCGGCGGGCTGATCGGCATCACCCCAGGTGCGCCTGGAAATGCCAACGACACCGGGCCAGAGCTCAGCCGGCAGAAGGAAATCGGCGTCAAGAGCGACTGGCTGGATGACCGCCTGACCACCACCCTCGCCGTCTATGAACTGGAGCTGTACAACCGCCGCACCCGCGACGCGAACAACCCAGAGCTGATTCAACTGAGCGGCCTGCAACGGTCGCGTGGTATCGAGCTGACCGCCACCGGCAATATCGTTGGCAACTGGTACGTGCGCGGCGGGATCGGTATCCAGGACGCGATCATCGTCGAGGACAACAACGGCCAGGAGGGCAATCGGATCAATGACGTGGCCAAGCGTAACGGCAGCCTGTTCATCACCTGGAAGCCAGAGTTGGGCTGGTACGCAGAAACCGGCCTGACCCTGGTGGGCGAGCGTTATGCCGATAACCAGAACACCACGGTGTTGCCGGGCTATGGCCGCTGGGATGCACTGGCAGGGTTCCGTACACGCGACTGGGATGTGCGCGCGGCGTTGAACAATATTGCCGACAAGACCTACTACGCCTCGGCGACCAGTGCGGCGCAGATTCAGGTGGGCGATCCGCGCAGCCTGGTGGTGACCGGTACGTACAATTTCTAGATTTGCAGGGTGCGTACCGCCCTCGGCCGGCACTGACACCCACAAACAAAAACG
This sequence comes from Pseudomonas sp. Je.1.5.c, assembly GCF_051129895.1. Lineage (NCBI taxonomy): Bacteria > Pseudomonadati > Pseudomonadota > Gammaproteobacteria > Pseudomonadales > Pseudomonadaceae > Pseudomonas > Pseudomonas sp. Je.1.5.c. The sequence continues at coordinate 36,785 of NZ_JBCPSP010000005.1, read as the reverse complement.
CCACCGCATGATCGCGGTGGCGTTTTTCATTCATCCGTAAGTACTACCCGGTCAATGCCAGACAGCCATCAGAGCCTCAAGCTCTGCTTCACTGATCAAGCCTTGCGGATAGCGCCCATCCAGCAGACGTCGCGGGTCGGTCGTCCTGACCCGTTTGCTTCCATGGTGTCTCAACCACTGCGTCAATATTTTGAGCGATTCGTGATTCACTGCCGATGGGGGCAAAGCCGACTCACTTGCTGCATTCATCTCTACACAAACTCCCTGGGCCCGTGAGCGGCTAACTTACGTGGGTTTTGTTACAGATCGGAGTAGTCCTATCTGTTTGAAACACCATGGAAAACAATACAAAACGTATGCCATTCCCGGCGCCAGCCGTCGCACCAACAAAAAGGCCCGTCATCGAGACGGGCCTTTTCATTTGCCAGGAGGTTAGCGCTTGATCGGCGCCGGTTGCTGCTGGGTCAGGCAGTGGATATTGCCACCGCCCAGGAGCAACTCACGACCCGGGATCATCACCACTTCATGATTAGGGAAGACCTTGGCCAGAATCGCTCTAGCTTCAGCATCTGCCGGATCGTCGAAGCTCGGCGCGATGATCCCGCCATTGACGATCAGGAAGTTCACATAGGAGCCAGCCAGGCGCACCGATGGATCACGCTCCTGGCTGCCGGCGACCTGATCGACCCCGGCGCACTCTTCTTGCGTCGCGAACAGTGGTCCAGGAATGGGCATCTTGTGCACCACGAACTCGCGCCCTTTGGCATCACGGGTGTTTTTCAGCACCTCGAAGGCCGCGTGGCAGCGGGCGTAGTTGGGGTCGTTGGAATCATCGGTCCAGGCCAGTAACACTTCACCTGGGGCGACGTAACAGCAGAAGTTGTCGACGTGGCCGTCAGTCTCATCGTTGTACAAGCCATCTGGCAGCCAGACGATGGTATCGACCGCCAACTGCTCGCGCAGGATCTGCTCGATCTGCTCGCGGTCCAGGTGTGGATTGCGGTTGCGATTGAGCAGGCATTCCTCGGTGGTGATCAGGGTGCCTTCACCGTCGACGTGGATCGAGCCGCCTTCGAGCACGAAACCTTCGGTCTGATAGCGCTGGCAGCGCTCCATTTCCAGCACCTTGGCGGCCAGCTCTTCATCGCGGTTCCACGGCGCGTAGAGGCCGCCGTCGAAGCCGCCCCAGGCGTTGAAGCCCCAATCCACACCGCGCACTTCGCCGTGGTCATTGATGACGAAGGTTGGGCCGGTGTCGCGCACCCAGGCATCGTCGTTGCTGATTTCCACCACACGTATGTTCGGCACGTCGAGCTGGCGCCGAGCGTTCTCGTATTGGCCGGCGGAAACGCCGACGGTCACCGGCTCGAAGCGGGCAATGGCCTTGGCCAGGGTGACATGCGCAGCCTGTGCTGGCTTGCCGCCCAGGCGCCAGTTGTCAGGGCGCTCCGGCCAGACCATCCAGACCTGGGTCTGCGGCGCCCATTCGGCTGGCATGTGGAAGCCGTCGGCACGCGGGGTCGAATTGAGGGTTTTCATCAGTAACCTCTGGAAAAACTGTCGGAGGGTCTGGGTCGCGCTGCGGCCCGAGGGTCAATGACCCGCATTTATATCCGATAAATATCGGCTTTAAAAGCGATCAAAGAGACCGTTTAGATATAAAAAGCTCGATCAAATCGATATGAATCGATTTGATCGAGCCATTCGCCCGCTGTTAGAGACCTTCAGCCAAGATCCTATCCACGCAATCGACGAAGTAATCCACACTGGCCCGCGTGGTGCACATCGGCGGCTTGATCTTGAGGATGTTCAAGTAATCGCCGGTTGGCTGCATGAAGATGCCCAGATCGCGCAGGCGATTGCACAGGGTCATGGTCTCTTCACTGGCCGGTTCCAGGGTGTCGCTATCGCGTACCAGTTCCAACCCCAGGTAGAAACCCGAACCATGGGCGGCGCCGGCCAGCGGATGTTTATCGACCAAAGCCTGCAGACGCGCCTTGAAGTAGGCGCCGACCTCACGGGTGTTCTGCCACAGGCCCTCGTCGTGCATCACGTCCAGCACTGCCAGGCCGATCCGGCAACTGACGGGGCTGCCGCCTGCGGAGGAGAAGAAGTAGCCCTCGGCTTCCAGCGCCTCGGCGATTTCACGGCGAGTGATCACCGCGCCCAGCGGCTGGCCGTTGCCCATGCCCTTGGCCATGGTGATGATGTCCGGGACCACGCCCTGCTCCTCGAAACCCCAGAAGTACTCGCCCAAGCGGCCGTAGCCGACCTGTACCTCATCGGCGATGCACACCCCGCCCCGGGCGCGCACCTTGGCGTAGGCATCGCGCAGATAGCCTGCCGGCAGCGAAATACCCCCGGCGTTGCCGTACACCGGCTCGCAGATCATGCCGGCCAGCTGGCGCCCGCGCGCGTCGAGGTCGGCAAGTTTGGCGTCGACGTCACGCAGGTAGTCGCCAGCGCTGTCCGGCCCGCGATAACGGCCACGGAAGGTGTTCGGCGCCTCGACCGGGTGGACCCAATCCGGCCGGGTTTCCAGCGCTTGCGGGTTATCGGCGATGGAGGTGGAAATAGCATCGGTGGCCACCGACCAGCCGTGATAGGCCTCCAGCACGCTGAGCAGGTCGCGCCCGCCGCTGTAGGCCCAGGCCAGGCGAATTGCCAGGTCGTTGGCCTCGGTGCCGCTGTTGACCAGAAACACCCGGTCAAAGCCAGGTGGCGCCATGGCCAGCAGGCGCTCGGAGAACTCGGCGATGGCCGCGTAGTGAAAGCGCGAGTTGGTATTGAGCAGCGACCACTGGCGCGCCGACTCTGCGGCCATGCGTGGGTGACCATGGCCGAGCACCGCCACGTTATTGAGCATGTCCAGGTACGAGCGGCCATGCATGTCGATCAGGTAGTTGCGCCAGCCCCGCTCGATATGCGGCGGCTGGGCATAGTAGTGCTTCTGCGAGCGAGCAAAGCTGGCGTCGCGACGGGCCAGCAGCGCTTGGGCGTCGGGCAATGGCTCGGCATCGCAGGCAAAGCCGAGCAAAGGCTGCGGCGACGGGCACAGGGCCAACCAGGCGGCGGCTGCGGACGGCTTGGCGAAGAACGGCGGCTGCAGCGCATGGTCGCGACACAGCTGCACACTCAAAAAGCCACAAGCCGTACCCAGCGTCTGCCCCTGGGTCACAGCCTGACCATCGGCCGGGGTGTCTTCCAGGCCCTTGAGCCACAGACTCCAATCGGCCGTGCGCAAGCGTCCACGACCCTCGCCAGTGCGCTGCCAGATGCCGTCCTGCGGGGCTTGCACCACACTGCCAGCTGGCACTTTCAACTCCACGCCGAGTGCGCAGGTGGCGGGCTCGTCCGGCCGATCGATATGGGTCTGCGACAAGCGATACTGGCCATGCAGGCTGCATGCAGCGCCGAGCTGCGCGGCCAGTACGGCCTGGTCAAAGCCGGCCTGCTCCCAGTTACCCGCCTCGCAATGCGGGCTGAGCACGCCAAGATCGACCTTGGTCACCGCCTGACCTGCCAACTCCGGCAGCAAAGGCGCGCAGCCAGATAGCTGCACGGGCGGCAACTGGCGACCAGCGGCTTGCACAATCGCCGCTTCCATCAGCGCCGCGGGCACAGCATTGGCGGTGTCGAAGATTTGCCATTCATGGGCGATGTTGTCGCGGGTGTACTGGTTGTCCGGATCGACCGCCAACTGCTGTTCACTGCTCAGCACCAACACCGCGGCGCGCATCCGTACCAGAGGCCAGAGGGCACGCAACTCTGCATCACTGAGCGGATTGACCGCCTGATAAGCGCTGACCGCTGGCAGGATGCGCAGCGGATCGCCCTCGGCATGGTGTAGCAACGCTGCACAGGTCACCGATAGATCGGCAATGCGCCAGGTACGCAGCAGGTCGCCGAAATCGATCACCCCTTGCAGCTGCCATTGGCGCTGAACGTCGCGGCTCCAGACCACGTTGTCGTCGGTGATATCCAGATGCACGGCCTGGGTCGGCAGTTGATCGACCAGGGTTGCCAAGGTTTGCCCGGCTTCACTCGCCACCCGTGCGACCTGCTCGCGGCGGGTTTCATCACGCAATACTGGCAGCAGATGCGCGATCAGTGCCTGGGCATGGCGCGGGTCCCACTGCAAGGTGCGCTCAAGCCCCGGATGGTCGAAGTGGGCCAGGGCCTGGTCGACCCGGGCACAGAGTGCGCCGAGCTCGGCCATCAGCCTGGCTGGCAGGTGCTTGAGGCGGGTCAACGGCTGGCCTTCGATGTAGTCGAGCAGGCGCACGCGCAGCGGTTGGCCTTCGCTGTCCAGCGCCAGCAAGGCTGAACCATTGCGCGCGGGACGCACCACCGGCACCGGCAAGCCCTGCTCACCCAGGTAGGCCAGGGCGGCATGCTGGGCCTGCAACTCGACCTCGGCATAGCTGCCATGGCACACCTTGAGCACGTAGCGCGCGTGACCGCTGTCGACACGGAAATTCAGGTCCTGCTGGCTACCCAATGATTGCAGGCTGCCCTCAAGGTCGTAGTGCGCCCTCAGCAAGGCATGCGCCTGGGCTTCGCTCAGCGAAGGACTGGGCTGGCTGGAACGTTGAATCAGGGTGCTGAGGGGCATGTGCAAGTGACCTCGGTTTTTTTGTCGCTTATATCGCCACTGCTGCGGGCGATATTCAAGAGGCGTGTGCGTAAAGACGACGGAGCACCTGAACCCGCACAATCCGCGAGCGCCCAAGGAAGGCCCCAAGTAGCGCATAATTGCCGCAGACTCTTCTGGCATGACTGGCGATGATGCAGATTTCCACCCCACCTCGACGCCCCCGCTGGCGCAGCCTGGCGATACTTGCCGTGTGCCTGGCACCGCTGCTCTGGCCGCTGCATCACCTGGCCGAGCGCTACTACCAGGACGAACTGGCCTCGCAGAATCGTCAGACCCTCGACCTCTACGTGGCCAACCTGCTAGGCACCCTGCACCGCTACGAGACCTTGCCGCAGATCCTCGGCGACCTGCCGGCGCTGCGCCAGGTGCTGGCCGATCCGTTCAAGCTGGAGGCGGTGACCAACGCCAACCGCCTGCTCAAGGGCATCACCCAGCAGACCGGCGCCGAGGTGATGTACCTGATGGACGTCAGCGGCAACACCCTGGCCGCCTCCAACTGGGACAAGCACGACAGCTTCCTGGGGCGTAATTTCGCCTTCCGTCCGTACTTCATCGAAGCGATGGAGGGCCGCCTGGGGCGCTTCTTCGGCCAGGGCACGACCTCGGCCAAGCGTGGCTACTTCTTCGCAGCCGCCGTGCATGATCGCGACAAGGTGATCGGCGTGCTGGTGGTGAAAGTCGACCTGGACCACACCGAAACGCTGTGGGGGCGCACCCCCGAACAACTGTTGCTGACCGACCAGAACGGCGTGGTGGTACTGACCTCGCGCCCCGACTGGCGCTTCCGTGCCACCCGCACCCTGACCGAAGCCGAACGGGCCGCCATGCTCGCCATCCAGCCTTATCCGACCCAGGCCCCACAGCCGCTGAACCTCAACCCGGATGCCTGGCTGATCCAGACCCGCGACATCAAGGAAACCGGTTGGCAGGTGAGCATCCTCGCGCCTCACATCCTCATCGATCGCTCGGTGCAGACGGTCATGGCCATCGGTGGCGGCGCGTTGTTGGTACTGATTCTGCTGACGGGCCTGGTGATGCAGCGGCGGCGCCACTACATCGACCGCATCGACTTCGAAGCCCGGGGCCGCCAGCAATTGGAAAAGCGCGTGGCCGAGCGTACGGCCGACCTTGAAGGGCTCAATACCCGGCTCAAGAGCGCCGTGCTGGAACGCGAAAATGCCCAGCAGGAGCTGGTGCGCGCCCAGGACGAACTGGTCCAGGCGGGCAAGCTGTCGGTGCTCGGCACCATGTCGGCAAGCATCAGTCACGAGCTCAACCAGCCGCTGGCGGCGATCCGCAGCTATGCCGAAAACGCGGAGATCCTGCTTGACCACGAGCGCACCGAGGATGCTCGCGGCAACCTCAAGCTGATCGGCGAGCTGACCGGACGCATGGCCTCGATCATCGCCCACCTACGCGCCTTCGCCCGCCGCGATCGCCATGCCCCCGAGAGCGTGGCCTTGCAGCCAGCCCTGGATGACGCCCTGGCCCTGCTGGCCAAGCGTCGCAGAGCGATGGCGGTGGAACTGATCCGCGACTTGCCCGATGCGCCGTTGTGGGTCCAGGCCGGCGAAACCCGCCTGCGCCAGGTGCTCGGCAACCTGCTGGCCAACGCCCTCGACGCGCTCACCGAAAAAGCCAACCCGCGCCGGCTGTGGCTGAGTGCCGAGCGGCGCGATGAGTACGTCTACCTGTACATTCGCGACAATGGCCCTGGCTTTACCCGCCAAGCCCTGGAGCACGCCAAAGAGCCGTTCTTCACCACCAAGACCCGTACCCAGGGCTTGGGCCTGGGGCTGGCCATCTGCGAAAGCCTGATGCGCACCCTGGGCGGCGAACTGCTGCTCGGCAACCACCCGGAAGGTGGCGCCCTGCTCACATTGCAGATGCGCGTCGCCAAGCCCGGCGCGACCTTGCCCACTTCGGAGGACCCCTCGGCATGATGTCCGAGACATTGATCGACAGCCGTACCCAGGTGATCCTGGTCGACGACGACCCGCACCTGCGCCAGGCGCTGGGCCAGACGCTGGACCTGGCTGGGCTCAAGGTGGTGACCCTGGCCGACGCCCAAGGCCTGGCCGAACGCATCGAGGCGGACTGGCCCGGCGTGGTGGTCAGCGATATCCGCATGCCCGGCATCGATGGCCTGCAACTGCTGGAACACCTGCGCGGGCGTGACCACGAGTTGCCGGTGTTGCTGATCACCGGTCACGGCGACGTGCCGCTGGCGGTGCAGGCGATGCGCGCGGGGGCCTATGACTTCCTGGAAAAACCCTTCGCCAGCGACGCCCTGCTCGACAGCGTGCGCCGCGCCCTGGCCCTGCGCCGGCTGGTGCTGGACAACCGCAGCCTGCGCCTGGCCTTGAGCGACCGCCACGAGCTGTCCACCCGCCTGGTCGGCCAGTCGCCGGCCATGCAGCGTCTGCGCGAGCAGATCGGTGCCCTGGCCGCGACCCGCGCCGACGTGCTGATCCTCGGCGAAACCGGCGCCGGCAAAGAGGTGGTGGCCCGTGCCCTGCACGACCTGTCCAGCCGCCGTGACGGCCCGTTCGTGGCGATCAACGCCGGCGCCCTGGCCGAATCGGTGGTCGAGAGCGAGCTGTTCGGCCATGAGCCCGGCGCCTTCACTGGCGCGCAGAAGCGCCGCATCGGCAAGTTCGAATTCGCCAACGGCGGCACCTTGTTCCTCGACGAGATCGAGAGCATGAGCCTGGACGTGCAGGTCAAGCTGCTGCGCCTGTTGCAGGAGCGGGTGGTCGAGCGCCTGGGTGGCAATCAGCTGATCCCGCTGGATATCCGCATCATCGCCGCGACCAAGGAAGACCTGCGCCAGGCTGCCGATCAAGGGCGTTTTCGCGCCGACTTGTACTACCGCCTGAATGTCGCCCCGCTGCGCATCCCGGCCCTGCGCGAGCGCGGCGACGACATTCTGGTGCTGTTCCAGCATTTCGCCGATGCCGCCAGCCAGCGCCACGGCCTGCCGCCGCACACCCTGCAACCGGCGCAACGCGCGGTGCTGCTGCGTCACGACTGGCCAGGCAACGTGCGTGAGCTGCAAAACGCCGCCGAACGTTTCGCCTTGGGCCTGGAGCTGGCGCTCGATGGTCAGGTGGCGGCTGCCCCGCAGGTGGCTGCGCCCGTGCTCAGCGGCAACCTCAGCGAACAGGTCGAGCAGTTCGAGCGCTCGCTGATCGCCGCTGAGCTGACCCAGCCACACAGCTCCATGCGCAGCCTCGCCGAAGCGCTGGGCATCCCCCGTAAAACCCTGCACGACAAACTGCGCAAGCACGGCCTGAGCTTTGCCGACAGCAATGGCAGCGGGCCTGACGACCACGAGGACAACCGCCCATGAGCAGCGACAGCCAATACCTGCAAGGGGTGTTGCACAGCGACATCCCGCTGACCCGCGAAATGGGCCTGCAAGTGCTCAGCTGGCAAGACCACTGCTTGCAGCTGCAACTGCCGCTGGAAGCCAACGTCAACCACAAGAGCACCATGTTTGGCGGCAGCCTGTACTGCGCGGCGGTGCTGGTGGGCTGGGGCTGGCTACACCTGCGCTTGCGCGAGGCCGGCATCGACGATGGGCATATCGTCATTCAGGAGGGGCAGATCAGTTATCCACTGCCGGTCACCGGCGCGGCGGTCGCCCGCTGCCAGGCGCCGGACGACAGCACCTGGCAGCGTTTCGTGACGATGTACCAGCGCCGTGGCCGCGCCCGCCTGACGCTGGCAACGGTGGTGAGCAACAGTGGCAGCGACGAGCCCGCGGTCAACTTCAGCGGGCAGTACGTGCTACATCGCTGAGGCGAGCTGGATCAACGCCTGGCGCCACTGCGCGGCGCTGGGCAGGGCGAGGAAGAACGGATTGAGCAACGATTCACGCGGTGGATAGCGAAACGGCTGGGCGTCCAGGCCGATCACCTCGCCGCCTGCTCCTTCCAGCACGCCCTGGGCGGCCGCGGTGTCCCACTGCGAGGTCGGTGCCAGGCGCGGATAGCAATCGGCGGCGCCTTCGGCCAGCAGGCAGAACTTCAGCGAGCTGCCGATATTGGCCAGTGCCAACTCGCCCAAGGCACCACTCAGGCCGGCAAGCAAGGCTTCCTGCTGAGGGCTGGAATGGCGGCGGCTGGCGACCACGGTGAACTGGCCATCGGCTGGCGGCGTGTTGCGCACCCGGATCCGTTCGGCGTGAGCGCCTCGATCAACGCGCCAGGCGCCCAGCTCACGACCGCCGAAGTAGCAGCGGCCATTGGTCGGCATCGCCACCACACCGAACACCACTTCACCGTTGTCGATCAGGGCGATGTTGACGGTGAACTCTTCACTGCCGGCGATGAATTCCTTGGTGCCATCCAACGGATCGACCAGCCACCAGCGGCTCCAGCTTTGCCGCTCGGCCAGGGAGATCTCACAATCTTCCTCGGACAGCACCGGGATCTCAGGCGCCAACGCTTGCAGACCGTCGGCGATGACCCGGTGAGCGGCCAAGTCAGCTGCGGTGACCGGTGAATCGTCGGCTTTGGCGGTGACCGCCACGTCTGCGCGCCAGTACGGCAAGATCGCCTCGCCGGCAACCAGGGCGAGCTTCACCACTTCGTGCATCAGCTGTTGGTCGTTCATGCGCTGAGCAGCCCGCGTTGAGTCAGCATGTCACGCACCAGGTACAGCGCTGCCAAGGCTCGACCTTCAGTGAATTGCGGATGCATGGCCAAGGCCGACAGCTCGCGCAAGTTGACCTTGTCGACCCGCATCGGCTCAGGCTCATCGCCTTCCAGGCGTTCTTCATAGAGGTCGGTGGCCAACACCACCTGGATCTTTTGGCTCATGTAGCCGGGCGAGAGCGACAACTCGGTCAGATGTTCCAGCTGGCGTGCGCCGAAACCGGCTTCTTCCTTGAGCTCACGGTTGGCTGCGGCCAGCACATCCTCGCCCGGTTCGATCAGGCCTTTGGGCAGCGACAGCTCATACTCGTCGGTGCCGCCGCAGTATTCTTCGACCAGCACCGCATGCTCGGCATCGAGCATCGCCACGATCATCACCGCGCCGTAGCCATTCCCCCGCCCGACCAGCCGTTCGTAGGTCCGCTCGGTGCCGTTGGAGAAGCGCAGCTGTACCGCTTCGACCCGGAACAGGCGGCTACTGGCGACGATTTCTCGGCTGAGGACGGTGGGTTTCTGGCGCATGGGGCGGCTCCTTGGCGTGAACGGGTTACTATACCGTGGCTTGCCGACTGATCGAGAGTTTCCCATGCCGCAAATTCAATGGTCCGATATCGATACCGTCCTGCTGGACATGGATGGCACCCTGCTCGACCTGCATTACGACAATCAATTCTGGCTGCAGCACCTGCCCCAGCGCTACGCCGAGCTGCATGGCGTGAGCCGGGCAATGGCGGAAATGGAGCTACAGCCGCTGTTCGAGCGTAATGCCGGTACGCTCAACTGGTACTGCCTGGACTTCTGGAGCCGCGAGCTGAAGTTACCGATTCGCCAATTGAAGCAGGAAATCGCTGAACTGATCGCCCTGCGACCGGACGCCGACACCTTCCTGGCCGGCCTGCGCAAGGCGGGCAAGCGGGTGGTGATGATCACCAATGCCCATCGCGATTCGCTGTCGCTGAAGCTGGAGCGCGTCGAGCTGGCGCCGTATTTCGAGCGGCTGATCAGCTCGCATGATTATGGCTATCCCAAGGAGAGCCCACAGTTCTGGGACGCATTGCAGGCGGATATCGGCTTTGAGCCTGCGCGCAGCCTCTTTATCGACGACACCCTGGCGATCCTGCGTAGCGCGCAGCGCTTTGGCGTGAGGCACCTGCTAGCGGTGCGCCAGCCGGACAGCAAGGCAGCGCCGCGTGATACCCAGGAGTTCGCGGCGGTTGAGGATTATCGGGAGTTGCTGGTGGGGATCGAGTAAGCGAAACAGACTTTCATGGATTGAACAGGATCCTGTGGGAGCGGGCTTGCCCGCGAACAAGGGCGCAGCCCTTGCCCGTACATAGCGCTTGATCGCACTGGCCTCTTCGCGGGTAAACCCGCTCCTACAGAACTGCTGGGCCCCGCGAAGGGGTTAAATCAATTGATGAATAGCCTTCAATCCGGAATCCGCAGCACCTGCCCCGGATAAATCTTGTCCGGATGCGACAGCAACGGCTTGTTGGCTTCGAAGATCTTCTGGTACTTGTTCGGGTCGCCATACACCCGTTTGGAAATAGCGCTCAGGGTGTCGCCCTTCTCGACCGTGACGAACTTCGCCGCCTGGGCAATCGGCCCGGTTACGGTGATCTGGTCATCGACGCTGGCCACACCACTGATGTTGCCCGCTGCGAGAATGATCTTTTCTTTCTCCTCCTGGCTGGCCACCTCGCCCTTGAGAATGATCTTGTCGCCCTCTACAGTGGCGGTGATGTTCGGATTACCCAGGCCGACCTTGCTTACATGCTCTTTGAGTTGCTCTTCGGCATTTGCATTGCCAGGGGTCAGCAGGTCGATCAACTTCTCGCCGGCTTCCTTGACGAAACTGAACAGGCTCATGACGCGCTCCTTGTTGATGAATCCTCGGAAGCACGAGTCTAGGCCAGGTTTGCCAACCTCGCCCTGCTGCGGCCCATCGACGCGCTCTATCAAGGCATAGACCCTAGCGATTAGACGGCGCCAGCCCACGGGCCTAGGCTTGTGCTGGTAAAAAGCTGCCAGTGATCCGCCCTGATGAACAGCAAACCTCCGGTCTGCTCGGCGTCCACGCCTTTGTCCCAGCCTGCCGCCAGCAATACCTACGACTATCTCCAGCTTAGCGATGACGCGCGCGCCAGCACGCCGCTCGCCGAGGAAGTCGCCTTGGCCATCGCCTATAACGGCCTCAATCAGGCCGTGATGCTGGTCAGCCCTACCGATATGGAAGACTTCGCGGTCGGCTTTAGCGTCGGCAGCGGGATCGTCGAGGGCACGGCGGAAATCTATGACATGAAGTTCTCAGGCTCAGGCTCGGCGTTGTATGCCGACCTGGAGATCTCCAGCCGCGCCTTCTGGAACCTGAAGAACCAGCGCCGCCAGTTGGCCGGCACCAGCGGCTGCGGCCTGTGCGGTGTCGAAGCCTTGGAGCAGGCGCTGCCAGAGCTCGACAAACTGCCTGGGGCACCGCTGCCACCCGCCCATTGGCTGAAGGACCTGCGGCAACGCATCGACCAATTCCAGCCGCTGGGCCAACACTGCGGCGCGGTGCACGCCGCGCTGTACATGGACAGCAACGGCGAGCTGTTGATGGGCCGTGAGGATATCGGCCGGCACAACGCCCTGGACAAGCTGATCGGCGCCCTGCTGCGCCAGCAGATCGATACCCGCGGCGGCCTGGCCATCGTTACCAGCCGCTGCAGCCTGGAGTTGATCCAGAAGGTCCTGCGCGCGGGCATTCAAACCCTGGTCAGCCTGTCGGCGCCCACCGGTCTTGCCCTGCAATGGGCGCGCAAGCACAACCTCAATCTTATTCACCTGCCTAAACACAGTGCACCACGGGTGTTCAGCCCTGTGGCGGAGTAGTCGTAGACGTGACCTCGCATCAGCAACTCCCACAAGAACAAATCACTCCCCGCTACAAGCCCTACCACGGCGCCGCCGGAGGCTGGGGCGCCTTGCGCAGCGTGGCCAAGGCCTGGGTCGCCAGCGACAACGCGCTGAAGAACATCCGCGCGCTGCTCAAGACCAACCAGAACGGCGGCTTCGACTGCCCGGGCTGCGCCTGGGGCGACTCGCCGGAAAGCGGCATGGTCAAGTTCTGCGAGAACGGCGCCAAGGCAGTCAACTGGGAAGCCACAAAGCGCCGCGTCGATGCGGCGTTCTTCGCCCGGCATAGCGTCACTTCGTTGCTCGAGCAGAGCGACTACTGGCTGGAGTACCAGGGCAGGCTCACCGAGCCGATGGTCTATGACCCAGCCAGCGACCGCTACCAGCCGATCGACTGGGACAGCGCGTTCGCCTTGATCGCCCGCCATCTGAACAACCTGGCCACCCCCGACCAAGCCGAGTTCTACACCTCCGGCCGGGCCAGCAATGAGGCGGCGTTCCTCTATCAGCTGTTCGTCCGCGCCTATGGCACCAACAACTTCCCTGACTGCTCGAACATGTGTCACGAGGCCAGTGGGGTCGCCTTGGGCCAGAGCGTCGGGGTCGGCAAAGGCACGGTGACGTTCGATGATTTCGAGCACGCCGACGCGATCTTCGTCTGGGGCCAGAACCCGGGTACCAACCACCCGCGGATGCTCGATCCGCTGCGCGATGCGGTAAAGCGCGGTGCCCAGGTGGTTTGCGTCAACCCGCTCAAGGAACGTGGCCTGGAGCGCTTCCAGCACCCGCAGAACCCGCTGGAGATGCTCACCAACAGCGACCGGCCGACCAACACCGCCTATTTCCGCCCAGCCCTGGGTGGCGACATGGCGCTGCTGCGCGGCATGGCCAAGTTCCTCTTGCAGTGGGAGCGCGAGGCCCAGGCCAAGGGTGAACCAGCGATTTTCGATCATGTGTTCATCGCTGAACATGGCCACGGCATCAATGAATACCTGGCCGTGGTCGATGCCACCCCCTGGGAGCAATTGCAGGCCCAATCTGGCCTGACCTTGGCCGAGATCGAACAAGCGGCGCGCATGTACTGCAAAGGCAAGCGGGTGATCATGTGCTGGGCGATGGGCATCACCCAGCACCGTCACTCGGTGCCGACCATCCAGGAAATCGTCAACCTGATGCTGCTGCGCGGCAACATTGGCCTGCCAGGTGCAGGTTTGTGCCCGGTGCGTGGCCACAGCAACGTGCAGGGCGACCGCACCATGGGCATCAACGAGCGGCCACCGGCATTGCTGCTCGATGCCCTGCAAAAGCGCTTCGACTTCGCCGTGCCGCGCCACAACGGCCACAACACGGTCGAGGCGATCCACGCCATGCTCGAAGGTCGAGCCAAGGTCTTCATCGGCCTGGGCGGTAACTTCGCCCAAGCCACCCCGGACAGCGAGCGTACGGCTCGCGCCCTGCGCAATTGCGAGCTGACCGTGCACATCAGCACCAAGCTCAACCGCAGCCATTTGGTCCATGGCAAGCAGGCACTGATCCTGCCATGCCTGGGGCGTACCGATATCGACCTGCAAGCCGAAGGCCCGCAAGCGGTGACGGTGGAAGATTCGTTCAGCATGGTGCATGCCTCCAATGGCCAGCTGCACCCACTGTCAAAACAGATGCGCTCGGAGCCTTCGGTGGTCGCCGGTATCGCTGCCGCCACGCTGGGCAAGCAGCCGGTCGACTGGAACTGGTTGGTAGCCGACTACGACCGCATTCGCGAGCTGATCGCCGACACCATTCCAGGCTTTGCCGATTTCAACCAACGCCTGCGCCATCCTGGTGGTTTCTACCTGGGCAACAGCGCTGGCAGCCGCCAATGGCAAACCGCGACCAAGCGAGCCAACTTCAAGGCCAACCTGTTGCCCGACAGCTTGCTCGACCCACGCGTGCGCGCCAGCGGCCAGCTACCAGACCTGATCATGCAATCGATGCGCTCGCATGATCAGTACAACACCACCATCTATGGCTTGGACGATCGCTATCGCGGCGTTAAAGCGCAGCGCGATGTGCTGTTCGTCAATGAGGCCGACATCATTCGCCTTGGCTTTGCGCCGGGGCAGAAGGTGGATATCGTCTCGCTGTGGGACGATGGGCTTGAACGTCGGGTGCAGGGCTTCACGCTGTTGGCCTATGACATCCCGGCAGGCCAGGCAGCGGCTTACTATCCAGAAGTGAACCCGCTGGTGCCGCTGGAGAGCATCGGCGACGGTAGCCATACACCGACCTCGAAATTCGTCGCCATCAAGCTTGAGCGTGCTGGCGATAGCGGGCGCATCATCTAAGACCGCGATAGGGTCAGAACATCCACCCGAAGCGGACCTGCCCTCAAACCTGCGAAAAAGCCAAAAAAAAGCCCTGTCCGCAATGGCCAGGGCTTTGTCTCAAGTAAACTATGACCGCCGAAAATCGAGAAAGTTTCACCGAAAAAACAGTAACTTAGAGAATTGTGTACAACTCGTGTTACTCGTCGGATTTCGATTGCCAGACGCCCTGCCGAGCCTCAAATTCGCCCTCGTCATCCCTATGAGGCTCTCTTGATGAAGAAGTACTCCTCGATTCTGTTGTTGTCTCTTGGCCTGCTCAGCGGCGTTGCCATGGCGGGCGGCACCACCGAAGCCGGTATTGGCGGCGCACTGGGTGGGGTACTCGGCTCAGTGGTCGGCCAGCAAATCGGTGGCAGCACCGGTGGCGCCATCGGCGCAGGCCTGGGCGGTGCGGCCGGTAGTGCGGTCGGTGCCGACAAACGCCAGCGCGGCGAAGCAGCAATCGGCGGCGCCCTGGGCGCGGCTGGCGGTAACGTACTCGGCCGCAGCGTCGGCGGCACCAACGGTAGCTACATCGGTGCAGCCGCTGGCGGCGGTGCAGGTGGCGCCCTGGGTAACTACATGGGCAACAAGGCCGATGAAGACGAGCGCCATGAACGCCGCTACCGCCGTGGCTACGACGACGACCGTCGTCACTACGACCGCGGCCACCACTACGGCCATCGCAAGAACAAGCACAAACGCCACTGGCGTCACTGATGCCTGACGGCTCAGGCGTGCAACCCTAAGCCAGGCACCTAAGGCCCCGCCCCTATCGGCGGGGCCTTTTCATTTGTCCCGCGCACAACAGGATTAAGGGTGGCCCCGATATGGAGGCAAGGTGCCACTAGCTATCATCCCTTATTGAATAATTACGCACAGGACGCGGGGAATGCGCACGATCATCGTCGATACCATAGGTCAGATCACGACCTGGGCCAGCTGAGCCATGCCCAGCCGCTCCCGCCCGCCACTGCTTGATCAAGCCAACTACCAACAGATCCGTCTACTGGTCGAACAGGCCAGCGGCGTGCACTTGGCCGATGACCGTCGCGCGGTGGTCGCGGCGCGCCTGCACAAGCGCCTGAAGCTGCATCAACTGTCCGACTTCGACGCCTACCTGGCGCTGCTAGGCAACGCTCAGGACGATAGCGAATACAGGCACTTGCTGAGCCTGCTGGTGCCCTGCGACAGTTATTTCTTCCGTGAGCACCGACACTTCGAGTTCCTCAACCATTGGCTGGCCGAGCTCGCTCACCCGCCCCGGCTGTGGAGCGCCGCCTGCGCGAGCGGCGAAGAAGCCTGGAGCCTGGCCATGGTGGCCGCCGAGCAGCACCCTGGCGCTGGCTGGCAGGTGCTTGCCAGTGATCGCGACGCAGCCTTGCTGGAGCAGGCGCGCGCGGGCATCTATGACGTCAGCCAGGCGCGCTATTTTCCCGAAGGCTGGCTGAGCCGGCATTGCCTGTGCGGTGTCGGCGAAATGGCCGGACGCCTGCGCATCGCCCCAGCTTTACGCGCGCAGGTGATGTTCGAGACGATCAACTTGATCGAGCCGTTTCCCACGCACCTGGGCCGCTTCGATGTGATCTTGCTGCGCAACCTGCTCTCAAGCTTTGCCCCCCGGTACAAGCTCGACGTGCTGCAGCGTGTGGTCGAGCATCTGACCCCAGGCGGTCTGTTGATGATCGGCCACAGCGAAAGCATCCACGACCTCGACCTACCCTTGCGGCCACTACTGCCCTCGGTGTTCGCGCGCCTATGATGAGCAGCACTGCCGCAGTGATCGGCAGACAGGGACTGAACGCGCCCCGTGCGGCTGGGCGCTTGTGGATCGAGCAGGCATGCCGCCCCTCTTCTCTTGCGAAACAGGCCCTGATCCATGCCTTGTCGAATACTGCTTGCCGATGACTCGCCGCTGTTCCGCGCAGGCCTGCGCGCCCTGCTCGAACAGAAAAAACAATATGCCGTGGTTGCCGATACCGGCGATGCGATGAACGCCGTGGCCCTGGCCGAAAAGCTCAAGCCGCACGTGGTCGTACTGGACATGAGTGGCGAGTTGGACGGCCAGCAGGCGCTGCAAGAACTGTTCATTCGCGCCCCCACCAGCCGCGTGCTGATGCTCTCGCCGCGCTCGGAACTGGAGCATGTGTTGAGCTGCCTACAGCTGGGCGCCCACGGCTTTTTGCTCAAGAACGCCACGGTGGCCGAGTTGGAGCAGGCGCTGCTGACCCTGCGCCAAGGCGGCCAGTACCTGTCTTCGAGCGTCTTGCCGATGGTCATCGGCCAGGCCCTCAGACATAGCCGCAAGCGGAGCACTGCCACCCTGTCTGCACCGCTAACCACCCGCCAGCTGGAAATCCTGCGACTAATCGCCCGTGGCGAAACCACCCGCTCGATAGCCGAAGGCCTGGGCCTGAGCGTGAAGACCGTAGAAGCTCATCGCTCCCAGATCATGCATCGCCTACAGATTCATGACGTCGCCGGCCTGGTGCTGTTTGCCGTGCGCGAGGGCATCATCCGCCTCAACGATTGAGCTGCAGGCCGGCGAGGATGATCTGAAGCGTTTCTGGCAGTGCCACCGGCTCGCCAGAGGCGCGTTCGACGAATACCTGCACCAGCGTACCTGCCGCACAGGCATCCGGCTCTCCGGGACGGAACAGCGCCAATCGGTACTCCACTGTGCTGCCACCCAGGCGGGTGACGCCCAGGCCCACTTCGAGTACGTCGGGGAAGGCAGGCAATGCGTAGAATTCTGCCGCCGAGCTGATCACAAAGCCGGCCAGCGCACCTTCGCGCAGGTCAAGCTCGGCCTGTTCGACGAGAAATGCCTGGATCGCGGTTTCGAAGAAGCCGTGCACCGTGGCACCGGCGATATGACCGTTGAGGTCGTTGTCTTGCGGGCGGGTGAGGATGGGGTGGAAATGGCTGAAGTCGGTGCGCTGGGGAGATTCGGTCATGGAATACCACAAATGTTGGTTACATGAGAGAGAAGCTTCCCACAAAGAGTTAGGAAGTCATATAGTCGCAATCAACTGTAGATTGCATAGCATGGTGCATCCCGATGAAACCGAGACATACACCCGTGCCGACCCATCAACTCGATCACGCCGACCTTAGGCGCATGGCTGAAACCGGACGTATCAATGGAACCCACATTGTGGGGCAGCCTGGCGGCTGGGCCATACAGGTCAATATCAACCATGACGAACATGTCCTGACGGCGCAACGAAGCGGCAACACCCGGCTGTTCAAGAAGCTTGAAACCTTGGTCAGCTACCTGCACGAACTAGGCATCGACCACTTCCAGGTGGATAGCTCGACCTACGACCCACTTCAAATGAGCACCTATCAACGACCTGATCGTGCATCGGCCCTGAAGCGTGCACATCAGGCCGCCGCATATGACGCCTGGTTTATCGAACAAGTCGAGGCAAGCCTGAACGACCCAACCCCTGCGATGGATGATGAACAAATAGAAAAAGAATTCGCCGCGCGCCGCCTCGCGTTGAAGGGTAAAACCCGTTGATGCATTTGCTTTGGCACACCAACGCTCAGAAAGACCGCTTGCGAATCATGGATGCCATCGCTGACGATAACCCTGACGCCGCCATTGCGTTAGACGAAGACTTCAGAGACAAGGCAAGAAGAGCAGCCCAGAACCCCCGCATTTATAAACAAGGTCGGTATCCAGGCACCCGGGAAATCGTGATTCGGCCAAACTACGTGATGGTCTACCGCATCTTGCAGGACAGCGTAGAGATCTTACGCATCATTCATGCGCGACGGCTGTGGCCATAAACCATGTCCCATGAACGAAAAAACCGCCCCAAAGGGCGGCTTTTTCATTCCAAGCTAGCTACAGCTTACAGCTGTGGGCCAGCCGCCTTGATGGCGTCGGAAACCTCGAACTTCTTGAAGTTCTCGATGAACAGCTTGGCCAGGCCTTTAGCTGCTTCGTCGTAGGCCGCCTTGTCTTCCCAGTTGGTGCGTGGGTTGAGCAGGTTGGTCTCGACGCCTGGAACAGCCTTAGGCACGTCCAGGTTGATGATGTCCAGGTGCTCGGTCTCGGTACCTACCAACGCGCCGCTCTGGATCGCTGCGATCACTGCACGGGTGGTCGGGATGCTGAAACGCTTGCCAACGCCGTAGCCACCGCCGGTCCAGCCGGTGTTGACCAGGTAGACCTTGGAGTTGAAGCCCTTGATGCGCTTGATCAGCAGCTCAGCGTATTCGCCAGCCGGACGCGGGAAGAACGGTGCGCCGAAGCAGGTGGAGAAGGTCGACTTGATGCCGCCGCCCGAACCCATTTCGGTCGAACCGACCAGCGCGGTGTAACCGGACAGGAAGTGGTAGGCCGCCTGCTCGTTGTTCAGGATCGACACTGGCGGCAGTACGCCGGTCAGGTCGCAGGTCAGGAAGATGACCGCATTCGGCTCGCCGCCCAGGTTGTGCTCGGAGCGCTTGGCAACGTGCTCCAGCGGGTAGGCGGCGCGGCTGTTCTGGGTCAGGCTGACATCGGTGTAGTCGGCGTGCTTGGCATCGTCGATAACGACGTTTTCCAGCACGGCGCCGTGCTTGATGGCTTTCCAGATGACCGGCTCGTTCTTCTCGGACAGGTCGATGCACTTGGCGTAGCAGCCGCCTTCGATGTTGAAGACAACGCCTTCGCCCCAACCGTGCTCGTCGTCACCGATCAGGTAACGGCTTTCGTCGGCCGACAGGGTGGTCTTGCCAGTACCGGACAGACCGAAGAACAGGGTGACATCGCCTGCTTCGCCGATGTTGGCAGCGCAGTGCATCGGCAGCACGTCGGCGGCCGGCAGCAAGAAGTTCTGCACCGAGAACATGGCTTTCTTCATTTCACCGGCGTAACGCATGCCAGCGATCAGCACCTTCTTCTGGGCGAAGTTGATGATCACGCAGCCGTCGGAGTTGGTGCCGTCACGCTCAGGCACGCACTCGAAGTTGGCCACGTTCAGCACCTGCCACTCATCACGACCCGCTGGGTTGTATTGGCCAGGGTTGATGAACAGGCAACGGCCGAACAAGTTCTGCCAGGCAGTCTGGGTGGTCATCTTGACCGGCAGGTAGTGATCTTCGGCAGCCCCTACGTGAACGTGGGAAACGAAGTGTTCCTGAGCGTTGTTGAACGCCTCGACGCGAGCCCACAGGGCATCGAACTTGTCGGCCGGGAACTTGCGGTTGATCGGGCCCCACGCAATTGCCGCAGTGGTGCTGGGTTCGTCGACGATGAAACGGTCAGCTGGCGAACGGCCGGTACGGTGACCGGTTTCCACGACCAGTGCGCCAGTATCGGCCAGCACGCCTTCACCGCGGGACAGCGCTTCTTTTACCAGCTCATCGACGCTCAGGTCGGTGTACACGGTGTTGTTGGCTTGCGTCATGAGATACCCCATCCGGCCCGAGGCCGAGTGCTCCAAACGTTTTGTAGTTGTCTGTTTCAAACTACTACAGCGAAAAAAGTGGCCGGATTATGCCAGAAACGCCCAAAAAAAGTAGGCCCCTCCTGTCAGAACTGCGGTTTATCGCATTTAGACAGGAGAATTCACTACGATTAAACGTTTTAGTGACGTGTTTCTGCTGCCCCGCCTGTGCCGCCACCGGCAAACAATTGCGCCACATCGGCGGCGTCGAACAGATAACGCTGATTGCAGAACTGGCAATCCACCTCGATCTGCCCGCCATGTTCGGCCACCAGCTGCTGGGCGTCGTCCTGGCCAAGACTGACCAGAGCATTGCCGGAACGTTCCCGAGAGCAGCTGCAACGGAACTGTAGCCGCTGGATATCGAACAGGCGCACAGCGTCTTCGTGATACAGACGGTGCAGCACGGTTTCGTTGTCCAGGCCCAGCAGCTCATCAGCTTTTACGGTGTTGGCCAAGGCCTTGACGTGGTTCCAGCTCTCGTCACGCTCGTCGCTGTCTTTGTGGCGATCAGCCGGCAGTTGCTGCACCAGCAAGCCACGGGCGCGAGTGCCGTCGGCGGTAAGGGAAATGCAGGTGTTGATCTGCTGGGACATGACGAAGTAATTGGTGAAGCACTCCGACAGGTCCTTGCCATGCAGGTCGACCATGCCCTGGTAACGCTGGCCGTTGATCGGGTCGATGGTCAGGGCGAGCACGCCTTCGGGCATCAAGTCTGCCAGGGTCGCATCATCTGCGATTTGGCTCGCCTCATAGCGCGCCAGGCCACGGATCTCGTGCTCGCTGGAGCATTCGATCATCAGCAGCGGCACCGGCCCTTCGGAGCGCGCCTGAAGAATCAGCAAGCCATCGAACTTGAGCGTGCCGACCAGCAGGGCAGCGGCGGCCATCAGCTCGCCAAGCAACTGCGCGACCGGCCGTGGGTAGGGATGCTTGGCCAGCACCTCGGCATAGCTGCGCTCCAGCCCGACCATTTCGCCGCGCACGTCGCGGTCGTCGAAGATGAAACGTTGGGTGAAATCGGTATCTGGAAAATCGCTCATAGGTTCTGGCTATCTGAAAATGATGTCAAAATGTTTACAGGCCTTACAAAAGGCCCGATGCAGGGCGCTCACGAGGCGCTCCATATCCTGTTGGTAATAGAGGTATCTTATGGACAATCGACCACTGTTCCAAGCGAAGTGGTCCTGGGGACCCTTGGCAGCCTGCACGCTGCTGCCCATCGCTCTACTGTGTTTCTGGTTATGGCCATTTGGCCAGATCCTGTGCCTGACTTTCGACGAGTGGCTGTTCCACAGCCTCAATGGGCCGCTGGCTGACAATAGCGCCTGGCGTTACATCTGGACCCTCGGCAGCCTGCGACCGTTCGACATCGTCGTCGGCCTGATCCTACTGACGCTGCTGATCCGTGGCGAATGGGTGTTCAAGGCCAGCCAAGTGCGCGAGGCATTTTTTGGCTTTTTGATCACGCTTATCCTCTTAGTGGTGATTCGCGCGCTGTTTTCCAAGTGGGTGGATGCATCGGGATGGCAACACGATAGTCCATCGATGGTGTTTGGCGATGCCATACGCCTGAGCGATTTCTACCCACACCTTGAAGCTCATTGGGAGCTTAAAGACCGTTCCAGCAAGAGTTTCCCCGGTGACCATGCCTCGGTGTTGCTGGTCTGGGCGCTGTTCATGAACCTGTTCAGTCGCCGTTTGCTGCAACGACTGGTGATCTGGGGGCTGGCGGGCGTGTTCATGCTGCCGCGCCTGGTGGCCGGTGCGCATTGGGGGCAGGACGACTACATCGGCGGATTGCTGATGGCGGTGCTGGCGTTGGGCTGGAGCTGTTATACGCCGTTGGCGGCTAAAGGCAGCGCGGCGCTGCTGCGCTGGACTGCGCCATTGTTCGGTGTGGTTGAGCGATTGCCGTGGGTCGGCAGGTTGGCTGTGGTGCGCGGCGCCTGATCGATTGTGGGGCCGCTTTGCGGCCCTTCGCGGGCAAGCCCGCTCCCACAATGACAGCGCTGAGCCCAATAGCGGCGCGGTCCCTGTGGGAGCGGGCTTGCCCGCGAAGGGCTGCAAAGCAGCCCCAGCAGCCACTTCTCAATCAAAACTGCCATGCAGCTGATGAATCTGCCGCCGCTGCTTCTTGTTCGGCCGCCCATCGGTGGTCATGCCCAGCGCCCCATCCTTGCGCTGCTGCGCCGCTTGCTCACGACGACGAATGCTCTCTTCGGTCTCGGCATACAACAGCTGCGCCTCCGGCGCACCGCGGCGTACCACTGACAGTGCCTTGACCACCACAGTGCGCTCGTCAAACCCGGTGCGCAAAACGAACTCATCGCCCACGCGCGGCTCCTTGCCCGGCTTGCAGCGCTCGCCCCGGCAATGCACCTTGCCACTTTCGATGGCGGCCTTGGCCAAGGCACGGGTCTTGTAGAAACGCGCCGCCCACAGCCATTTGTCCAGGCGCACCTTGTCGTCGTCTTCAGGCTTTTGTGCCATCTCATTTCCTCGAATTCTGTCTTTCACGGAACTGTACTACCGTGACTGACGGATGCAAAAAAACTGCGCGATGCTTACAGTTCACCACCTTATCCGCAGGGTGTGATTAGTGAAGACATTTGACCATCTGAGTGTGATCGGCCTGCGTGAGTGGGTCGCCCTGCCCGACCTCGGTGTCGCGGGGCTGCGCGCCAAGATCGACACCGGTGCCAGCACCTCCAGCCTGCACGCCACCGATGTGGAAACATTCGAGCGTGACGGTGAGCCATGGGTGCGCTTCACTGCGCACCTGGGTACCGTGGTGCAGTTGCGCCATCGTCGCTGCGAAGCGCCGCTGGTGACCATGAAGACCATCAAGAGCTCCAATGGCCAGGCCCAGGTACGCTATGTGATCCGCACCGCGCTGGCCCTGGGCGACCGGGTCTGGGAGGTCGAATTCACCCTGGCCTGTCGCAAGGCCATGCGCTACCGCTTGCTGCTCGGTTCCAAGGCGTTGATCCACGGCCAACTGGTGGTCAACCCAGGTTTGAAATACGTGCAAGACAAACCGGCCTTCCTGGCCACCCTTTCCCCTGTCACAGGTGCTGCATGAAGATCGCTGTGCTGTCGCGCAATCCGCGTCTGTATTCCACCCGCCGCCTGGTCGAAGCCGGTACCCAGCGCGGCCATGAGATGGTTGTGATCGATACCCTGCGCGCCTACATGAACATCGCCAGCCACAAGCCGCAGATCCACTATCGCGGCAAGCCGCTGGAAGGTTTCGATGCAGTGATCCCTCGCATCGGCGCATCGGTGACCTTCTATGGCTGCGCGGTGCTGCGCCAGTTCGAGATGATGGGCGTGTATCCTCTCAACGAGTCGGTGGCCATCGCCCGCTCGCGCGACAAGCTGCGCTCGCTGCAGCTGCTGTCGCGCCGGGGTATCGGCCTGCCGATCACCGGCTTTGCCCATTCTCCGGACGACATCCCAGACCTGATCCAGATGGTCAATGGCGCACCCTTGGTGATCAAAGTACTGGAAGGCACGCAAGGCATCGGCGTGGTGCTGTGCGAGACGACCCAGGCGGCAGAATCGGTGATCGAGGCGTTCATGGGCCTGAAGCAGAACATCATGGTCCAGGAGTACATCAAGGAGGCTGGCGGCGCCGACATCCGCTGCTTCGTGGTGGGTGACAAGGTGATCGCCTCGATGAAGCGCCAGGCCAAGCCAGGCGAGTTTCGCTCCAACCTGCATCGCGGCGGGGTCGCCAGCCTGATCAAGATCACCCCGGAAGAGCGGATCACCGCTATCCGTGCGGCCAAGGTCATGGGCTTGAGCGTGGCCGGGGTGGATATCCTGCGCTCCAATCACGGGCCGTTGGTGATGGAGGTGAATTCATCGCCTGGGCTGGAAGGCATCGAGGTGACCACCAGCAAGGATGTGGCTGGGATGATCATCGAGCATCTGGAAAAGAATGGCGGGCCGAATCAAACCCGGACCAAAGGCAAAGGCTGATGCTGTTGATCCTGGCCTCATCGCGGGGCAAGCCCGCTCCCATGCCAACTTCCAGCATGACGAAATTTCGGCGTGGGAGCGGGCTTGCCCCGCGATAAGGCCGGTACAGACGCTAACGATCAGACAGCATTACGCGGCAACAACAGCCCCAACGGCAAACGCACCCGCGCCTCGATCCCACCGCCAGATCGATTGCGCAATTCAACATTGCCGCCATGCTGGGCCGCGATCCGCTTGACGATCGCCAGCCCCAGCCCGGTGCCCTTGCCGCCACGCGCCCGGTCTCCGCGAATGAACGGGTTGAAGATCGTCTCCAGCTCCGACTCATCGATCCCCGCCCCGCGGTCGAGCACGCTGAGCACCACATACGGCGCACTCTCGTCGCCCGACACATAGGCCGCCACCTCGACGCCTTTGCCGGCGTGATGCAGCGCGTTGCCAATCAAGTTACCCAGCATGCGCTTGAGTGAAACCCGGCGCAGCGGGAATGGCGGGATCGGCTCCAGGCACAGGCGCACACGCTCCTGTGGCTGGTTGTACGGCGCCACCACTTCACGCACCAGATCACCCAGGTCGACCTCCTCCACCGGCTCATCACGGCCATCGCGAATGAAGGCCAGGAACTGGTCAAGGATGGCGTCCATATCCTCGATATCCCGCACCATGTCATCGGTCAGGTCGTTGTCGTTGGCCATCAGCGACAGCGACAAGCGCAGGCGTGTCAGCGGCGTGCGCAGGTCATGCGACACCCCGGCCAGCATCAACTCACGCTCACGCGCGGCCTGTTCGACGTCTTCGGCCATCTGGTTGAACGAGCGGTACACCTCGGCCATCTCGCTCGGCGTGTCGCTGATCGGCAAGCGTACGCTACGCCCCTGCCCCAGCTGGCGCGCGGCAAACACCAGGCGCTTGAGCGGTTGGTTGAGCTGGCGGACGAAGATCCAGGCAGAGGCTGTGGACAACAGGCCGATCGCCAGGAACCAGCCCAGCACGTTCCAGATTTTCTGGCCACGCAGCGGGTGCGGATACAGCGGCACCTTGAGCCAGCCCGGCCCCAGGCTCGGGGCATTGACCCACAGCGCCGGCGGGGCGTGCACGCGCAGGCGCACTTCAGTGTCTTCGCCCAGCTCGGCCTGCATCTGGCGCTGGTAGATCTCGCTGTACGGCCAGTGCTGCTCGCCTTCCGGCACACCGGAGCCGGTGACTCGGATCAAGCCAGCAGCCTCGGCGATCTTGTCGCGATTCTCCTCGTCGGCCGCCCAGTAGGCGCGCAAGGTCAGTGCCACACCATGGCTGTACTGGCGGTCGACCAGTACGTCCTCGTTCATCAACAGGTACACCAAGGTCAGCGCCTTGGAGAACAGGACGACGATCAGCACCAGCCACAGCGTGCGGGCGAAGAAGCTTTGCGGGAACCACAGGGGCGTTTTCATCGAAGACAACTATTGCAAGACAGCCGCGAGCAGGGCTCGCCAGGGTTGCCGGCCGGCCACAGACGAAAACAGGGCGGCCCGTTCGGGTCGCCCTGCCGCGTCATGGCAAGCCTGCAGGCTCATTTGCCGGCGTTTCCATCCGGCACGAACACGTAGCCCACGCCCCAGACGGTCTGGATGTAGCGCGGCTTGGACGGATCCGGCTCAATCATGCGCCGCAAGCGCGAAATCTGCACGTCGATGGAGCGCTCCAGGGCGTCCCACTCACGGCCACGGGCCAGGTTCATCAGCTTGTCGCGGGTCAGCGGCTCACGGGCGTGCATGACCAGCGCCTTGAGCACGGCGAACTCACCGGTGGTGAGCATGTGCACTTCTTCGCCACGCTTGAGCTCGCGGGTAGCCAGCGACAGCTCGTAGTCGCCAAAGGTGACGGTCTCGTCTTCGCTACCCGGAGCACCCGGTACGCTTGGCGCCTGCCGACGCAGTACTGCCTTGACTCGGGCTACCAGCTCGTCGGGGTTGAATGGCTTGGCCAGGTAATCGTCGGCGCCCAGTTCGAGGCCCTTGATACGGCTCAGCTCGTCGCCTTTGGCGGTGAGCATGATGATCGGGATCTGGTTGTTCGCCGCACGCAGCCGGCGGCAGGCGGACAGGCCGTCCTCGCCAGGCAGCATCAGGTCGAGCACCACCAGGTTGAACACTTCACGCGCCAGCAGCCGGTCCATCTGTTCGACGTTGGGCACCGCACGGGCGCGAAAGCCCTTGCTGGTGAAGAAACGTTCCAGCAGGCTGCTGAGCCCTGGATCGTCGTCGACGATGAGAATCTTGTCGCCTTCAGCGGTATTTGCGGTGCTGGTCATCAATAACTCCTCTGATATCGCCGCGTATTATGGCGTAGCCATTGCGGCGCGTGCCGTGTGCATTGTTAGCAGATTTTTCCCGGGGCGCCACTTCCGTGCAGATCCCGGCTGGCTCAGCGCCATCACCGCAAGCCTGGCGTGATGAGTATAATGCGCGGCTTTCACCCAGCGCCGCCGGGCTCGAATGCCCACCTGCGGCCTCCAGTATTCACATATTGTCAGGTGGTTCTCATGGACAGCATCAACAGCCGTATCGCCCAGGAACTGGGCGTTCGCCCGCAACAGGTCGAGGCGGCCGTGGCCCTGTTGGACGAAGGCTCGACGGTGCCCTTCATCGCCCGCTACCGTAAGGAAGTGACCGGCAGCCTGGACGACACCCAACTGCGCCACCTGGATGAGCGCCTGCGCTACCTGCGCGAGTTGGACGACCGTCGTGCAAGCATCCTGGCCAGTATCGAGGAGCAGGGCAAACTGACCCCGGAACTGGCCCGCGACATCAAGCTGGCCGACACCAAGACCCGCCTCGAAGACCTTTACCTGCCGTACAAGCAAAAGCGCCGCACCAAGGGCCAGATTGCCCTGGAGGCCGGCCTTGGCGAGCTGGCCGACGGTCTGTACGACGACCCGCAACTGAGCCCGGAAACCGAGGCTGCACGCTTTGTCGATGCCGATAAAGGCGTGGCCGACGTCAAGGCTGCGCTCGAAGGCGCCAAGTACATCCTCATGGAGCGTTTCGCCGAAGACGCAGGCTTGCTGGAAAAACTGCGTAACTTCCTTAAGCAGGAGGCCGTGCTCAGTGCCCGCCTGGTGGCCGGCAAGGAAGAGGAAGGCGCCAAATTCCGCGACTACTTCGCCCATGACGAACTGCTGCGCACCGCGCCTTCGCACCGCGCCCTGGCGATCTTCCGCGGCCGTAACGAAGGCATTCTCAGCGCCTCGCTGAAGGTTGGCGAAGAGCTGCCGGGCACCCTGCATCCGTGCGAGCTGATGATCGCCAGCCATGTCGGCATCGAAAACCGTGACCGCCCGGCTGACAAGTGGCTGGGCGAGGTGGTGCGCTGGACCTGGAAGGTCAAGCTCTACACCCACCTGGAAACCGATCTGTTCGGCGAGCTGCGCGACAATGCCGAAGGCGAGGCGATCAACGTCTTCGCCCACAACCTGCACGACCTGCTGCTGGCTGCCCCGGCTGGCCCGCGGGCGACCCTGGGCTTCGACCCGGGCCTGCGTACCGGCTGCAAGGTCGCGGTGGTCGACGCCACCGGCAAGCTGCTCGACTACACCACGGTTTACCCGCACGCGCCGAAAAACGACTGGGACCGCACCATTGCCGTGCTCGCCGCGCTGTGCGCCAAGCACTCGGTGGAGCTGATCGCCATCGGCAACGGTACCGCCAGCCGCGAGAGCGACAAGCTGATAGCTGAGCTGGTGAAAAAGTACCCCGCCCTGAAGATCACCAAGATCATGGTCTCAGAAGCCGGCGCGTCGGTGTACTCCGCCTCGGAACTGGCCGCACGCGAATTCCCTGACCTGGACGTGTCGATCCGTGGCGCCGTCTCCATCGCCCGCCGCCTGCAGGATCCGCTGGCCGAGCTGGTGAAGATCGATCCGAAATCGATCGGCGTCGGCCAGTACCAGCACGACGTCTCGCAGCTGAAACTGGCGCGTGGCCTGGACGCCGTAGTCGAGGACTGCGTGAACGCCGTCGGCGTCGACGTCAACACCGCCTCGGTGGCGCTGCTGACGCGCATCTCCGGCCTCAACGCGACCCTGGCGCAGAACATCGTTGCCCACCGCGACGCCAACGGCCCGTTCGC
Source organism: Pseudomonas sp. Je.1.5.c (assembly GCF_051129895.1). Classification (NCBI taxonomy): domain Bacteria; kingdom Pseudomonadati; phylum Pseudomonadota; class Gammaproteobacteria; order Pseudomonadales; family Pseudomonadaceae; genus Pseudomonas; species Pseudomonas sp. Je.1.5.c. The sequence continues at coordinate 8,686 of NZ_JBCPSP010000005.1, read as the reverse complement.
CACCCGTGCCGCGCTGAAAAAGGTCAGCCGCCTCGGCGAGAAGACTTTCGAGCAGGCCGCAGGCTTCCTGCGGGTAATGAACGGGGACAACCCGCTGGACGCCTCGGCGGTGCACCCGGAAGCCTACCCGCTGGTGCAGCGCATCGCCGCCGACACCGACCGTGACATCCGCTCGCTGATCGGCGACAGCGGTTTTCTCAAGCGCCTGGACCCGAAGAAGTTCACCGACGAGACCTTCGGCCTGCCGACCGTCACCGACATCCTCCAGGAGCTGGACAAGCCTGGCCGCGACCCGCGCCCCGAGTTCAAGACCGCCTCGTTCCAGGACGGCGTTGAAGACCTCAAGGACCTTGAGCCGGGGATGATCCTCGAAGGCGTGGTGACCAACGTCACCAACTTCGGTGCCTTCGTCGACATCGGCGTGCACCAGGACGGCCTGGTGCACATCTCCTCGCTGTCGGAGAAGTTCATCAAGGATCCGCGTGAGGCGGTCAAGGCCGGCGACGTGGTCAAGGTCAAGGTCATGGAAGTGGATATCCCGCGCAAGCGCATCGGCCTGTCCATGCGCATGGGCGATACCCCTGGCGAGAAGGTCGAAGGCAACCGTGGCGGTGGCCGTGGCAATGGCGGCAACCGTGCGCAGCAAGCGCCACGCCAACGCGAAACCACGCCTGCCGCCCCAGCCAATAACGCCATGGCGGCGCTGTTCGCTAACGCCAAGCAGTTGAAGAAAAAGTGATGGACGTGCCCAAGGAGTACGTCGAGAGCGCCTTCAGCCAGCTGCTGGGCTGCCGACTGCAACACCTTGAACAAGGTGTTGCCACGGTCGCCCTGGCGCTCGAACCGCACCTGCGCAACCGTGGCCAGAAGCTGCATGGCGGGGCGATCTTCAGCCTGGTCGACATCGCCATGGGCCTGGCCTGCTCGGCCAGCCATGGCTTTGACCAGCAGAGCGTGACCATCGAGTGCAAGATCAACTACATGCGCGCCGTCAGCGACGGTGAAGTGCTGTGCACCGCCCGCGTGCTGCACGCTGGGCGGCGCACCCTGGTTGTCGACGCCGACGTAGTCCAAGGCGACAAACTGGTGGCGAAAGCGCAAGGAACCTTCGCGGTTCTCTAGCTCCCAAACAGGTATCTGCGGTATTTTCGGCAGTACTGAACGGTGGGGCCGCTACGTGCCCCATCGCAAGCTGCATCAGCTCCCACAGGTTTCATGCCGTATCTGGGGGAGCTGGCGCAGCCTGCGATGGGCTATGTAGCGGCCCTGAATCGGCGTTGGCATTACCGAAAACCCAGCTAAACCAGGCGACAACGCCAGTTCCTTTGTCCCTACCCTTGTAGACCGTCATATCTACCCCCATATTGGGGCGACTGACGCGTGAAGGAATACATCTTGAGCGACCTCCTCAAAAGCCGCCTGAGCCTGCTCAGTGCCAATCTCCCCTTGCTCAAGCAGTGCCTGCACGGTATTGAGCGCGAATGCTTGCGCGTGACCGACGAAGGTCGCCTGGCCCAGACCCCGCACCCGCAAGCCCTGGGATCGGCGCTGACCAACGAGCAGATCACCACCGATTATTCCGAGTCGCTGCTGGAGTTCATCACCCCAGCCCTGGCCGATCCTGCGCAAGTGCTGGAGAACCTCGAGGAGGTCCACCGCTTCGTTCAGTCCAAGCTTGGCAACGAATACCTGTGGAGCCCGTCGATGCCCTGCGCATTGCCGGCCGAAGAAGAGATTCCGATCGCCTACTACGGCACCTCCAATATCGGCCAGCTCAAGTACGTCTACCGCAAGGGCCTGGCCCTGCGCTATGGCCGCACCATGCAGTGCATTGCCGGTATTCATTACAACTTCTCGCTGCCTGAAGCGCTTTGGCCGCTGCTGCGCCAAACCGAAGGCGGCACCGAGAGCGACCGCGACTACCAGTCGTCGGCGTACATCGCCCTGATCCGTAACTTCCGCCGTTACAGCTGGCTGCTGATGTACCTGTTCGGCGCCTCGCCGGCGCTGGACGCCGGCTTCCTGCGCGGCCGTGCGCATCAGCTCGAGCACCTCGACGCCGAAACCCTGTACCTGCCCTACGCCACTAGCCTGCGCATGAGCGACCTGGGTTACCAGAGCAGCGCCCAGGCCGGCCTGACGCCGTGCTACAACAACCTCGCCAGCTACACCGACAGCCTGCGCAAGGCGGTGGGCACGCCCTACCCGCCCTACGTCGAGGTCGGCACGCACAAGGATGGCGAGTGGGTGCAGCTGAACACCAACATCCTGCAGATCGAAAACGAGTATTACTCGAACATTCGCCCCAAGCGCGTCACCTACACCGGCGAGCGGCCGATCCAGGCGCTGATGGCCCGTGGCGTGCAGTACGTCGAAGTGCGCTGCCTGGACATCAACCCGTTCCTGCCGGTGGGTATCGACCTGGCGCAGGCGCGCTTCCTCGATGCCTTCCTGCTGCTCTGCGCGCTCGACGACAGCCCGCAGCTGGACAACGGCGAATGTGGCCAATGCACCAACAACTTCCTGACCGTGGTCAAGGAAGGCCGCCGCCCAGGGCTGGAGCTGCAGCGGGGCGGTCAGCCGATCGCGCTCAAGACCTGGGCCTCTGAGTTGATCGAACGCATCACGCCACTGGCCGAGCTGCTCGACCAGGCCAACGGCGGTGAGGAGCACGTTCGGGCGCTACGCGCGCAGCAGGCCAAGATCGATGATCCTGAGCTGACGCCATCGGCCCAGGTCCTGGCACGCATGACCGAACACGACGAAACCTTCGTGCAGTTCTCCCTGCGCCAGAGCCAGCTGCACGCCGCAACGTTCCGCGAGCAGCCGCTGAGCCCGGAGCGCCAACAGGCCTTCGAGACCCTGGCGCGCAACTCGCTTGCCGAGCAAGCCAAGCTTGAGCAGGAAGAAGTCGGCGATTTCGATGTGTTCGTCGGCGCCTACCAGGCGAGCATCCTGGCGATCAGCAACTGATGACCCGCACAGCCACGCCACGCAAGCCACGCGCGAGCAGCCAGGCCAGGATCGAAGCGATCCTGGCGGCGGCGCGCGAACTATTGGCTGAGCAAGGTGTGGCTGGGCTGTCGGTGTACAGCGTTGCCGAGCGGGCGCAGATTCCGCCGTCTTCGGTGTATCACTTCTTCGCCAGCGTTCCGGCGCTGCTTGAAGCGCTCACCGCCGATGTGCACCGGGCGTTTCGCGAAGCATTGCGGGCGCCGATTGACCCCGCCACGCTGGTGACCTGGCATGACCTGTCGCGACTGATCGAGCAACGCATGCTCGACATCTACAACGGCGATGCCGCGGCGCGTCAGTTGATCCTGGCGCAACATGGTCTGAGCGAAGTGGTGCAAGCCGACCGGCAGCACGACATGGAATTGGGCGAGCTGATGCACAAGCTGTTCGACCAACACTTCCAGTTGCCGGCGGTGCCGAGCGACGTCGATGTGTTCGCCCTGGCCATGGAACTGAGCGACCGGGTGTATGCCCGCTCGGTGCAGTTGCATGAGCAGATCACCCCGCGCATGGCCGAGGAAGGCAAGCGGGTGTTCGAGGCGTACCTGGGGTTATACCTGCCGCCGTTCCTGCCAAAACGCATTTGAAGAACGCGCAACGTGGGAGCGGGCTTGCCCCGCGATAGCGACCGTCGCGACACCCTCGTCGTCCGGCCTGACACTATCGCGGGGCAAGCCCGCTCCCACGTATCACGCTCACCACATGGCATGGCTGGGCATGCTCAGGTCATCACAGCTTGGCGATGGACACCTCGGTCGATTTGACGAAGGCAATCACTTCGCTGCCGACCTGCAGCTCCAGCTCACGCACGGAGCGGGTGGTAATCACCGAGGTGACGACGCCGGAAGCGGTCTGCACGTCGATTTCCGACAGTACCGGACCTTCGAGGATTTCTTTCACGGTGCCTTTGAACTGGTTACGGACGTTGATGGCTTTGATAGTCATGGCTTGATTCCTTCTTTCTGGCTTCTGGGGTTCAGTGGGCCCAACGCAGTTGCGTGGGCAAAGGGGCTACAGGGTCCGGCTCGGGCGGTGTGCCCGGGACGGAAAGAACACGGTTGAGCACTTCGCTTTCCAGCGCCGCCAGGCGGTGCGAACCACGCGCACGGGGCCTGGCCAGGTCGACGTTCAGGTCCAGGCCGACTTCGCCGTCCTCGATCAGGATCACCCGGTCGGCCACCGCAACTGCCTCGCTGACGTCATGGGTGACCAACAGCACGGTGAAACCATGCTGACGCCACAGGCGTTCGATCAGTTGCTGCATCTCGATCCGGGTCAGCGCATCCAGAGCACCGAGCGGTTCATCCAACAGCAGCAGGCGCGGCTGGTGAATCAGCGCACGGGCCAAGGCCACACGTTGCTTCTGGCCACCGGACAAGGCCGCCGGCCACTCATTGGCGCGATCGGCCAGGCCGACCGCTTCCAAGGCTTGCAGCGCCTTTGGCCGCCAGTCGCCGGACAACCCCAGGCCGACGTTGTCGATCACTTTTTTCCAGGGCAGCAATCGCGCGTCCTGGAACATCAAGCGGGTTTCCTCACGAGCCTCGGCCAACGGCGCAGCACCGGCCAGCAGTTCTCCGGCACTGGGCTTGTCGAGCCCGGCCAGCAAGCGCAGCAAGGTGCTCTTGCCGCAGCCGCTGCGCCCTACGATGGCGACGAACTGACCGGCCGGGATGTGCAGGTCGATCCCGCGCAGCACTTCGCGCTGACCGAACGTCTTGCGCAGGCCTTGGGATGCCAGGGGGATGCCACGCAACAAGCGCGGCGGTTGTTCCTTGAGCACGGTCATGCGCCCTCCTTCTTCGCCGGTTGGTAGGCCGGGTGCCAGCGCAGCCAGACACGCTCCAGGCCACGGGCGGCGAGGTCGGCGAGCTTGCCGAGCACGGCATACATGACGATGGCCAGCACCACCACGTCGGTCTGCAGGAACTCACGCGCATTCATTGCCAGGTAACCGATACCGGCGTTGGCCGAAATGGTCTCGGCGACGATCAAGGTCAGCCACATGAAGCCCAGGGCGAAACGCACACCGACCAGGATCGACGGCAGCGCACCGGGCAGGATCACCTGGCGGAACAGGCCAAAGCCTGACAGGCCGTAGCTGCGCGCCATTTCCACCAACGCCGGGTCCACATTACGAATGCCGTGGTAGGTGTTCAGGTAGATCGGGAACAGCGTGCCCAGCGCGACCAGGAAGATCTTGGCCGACTCATCGATGCCGAACCACAGGATCACCAGCGGGATCAGCGCCAGGTGCGGTACGTTGCGGATCATCTGCACCGAGCTGTCGAGCAGACGTTCGCCCCAGTTCGACAGGCCAGTGATGAAGCCCAGCAACAGACCGATGCTGCCGCCGATCAGGAAGCCGACGCCTGCGCGCCAGCCACTGATCGCCAGGTGGCTCCAGATCTCGCCGCTGCGCACCAGCTCGACGCCTGCACTGATCACCGCACTCGGCGCCGGCAGGATGCGGGTCGACAGCCAGCCTGCGCTGACTGCCAGTTGCCACACCGCCAACAGCAGCACGGGCAAGGCCCACGGCGCCAGGCGTTGCGACAGGTTGGAGGAGGTTGCACGACTCATGGCCTACGTCCTCAGCTCTGCGACACGGACTTGGGCAGGATGTCGTTGGCCACCATCTCGCCGAACGGGCTCACGTAGCCGCCGGACTTCGGCTGCTCTGGGCGCTGCACGTCCAGGTGCGGGAACAGCAGTTCAGCCACCCGGTAGGACTCTTCCAGGTGTGGATAACCAGAGAAGATGAAGGTATCGATACCCAGGTCTGCGTATTCCTTGACCCGCGCCGCAACGGTCGGGCCATCGCCCACCAGCGCAGTGCCGGCGCCACCGCGCACCAGGCCAACACCGGCCCACAGGTTGGGGCTGACTTCGAGGTTGTCGCGCTTGCCGCCGTGCAGGGCAGCCATGCGTTGCTGGCCAACCGAGTCGAAGCGCGCCAGCGAAGCCTGGGCACGGGCGATGGTGTCATCGTCCAGGTGCGAGATCAGGCGATCGGCAGCGGCCCAGGCCTCTTCGTTGGTTTCCCGCACGATCACGTGCAGACGAATACCGAAGCGTACTTCGCGGCCTTGGGCGGCGGCTTTCTCACGCACCTGGGCGATCTTTTCGGCCACGGCCGATGGCGGCTCGCCCCAGGTCAGGTACAGCTCGACCTGCTCGGCGGCCAGGTCCTGGGCCGCTTCTGACGACCCACCGAAGTACAGCGGCGGGCGCGGTTGCTGGATCGGCGGATAGAGCAGCTTGGCGCCCTTCACCTGGATGTGCTTGCCGTCATAGTCGACGTTTTCGCCTTCGAGCACCTTGCGCCAGATGCGGGTGAATTCGACCGACGCTTCGTAGCGCTCCTGATGGTTCAAGTGCAGGCCGTCGCCCGCCAACTCGTCCGGGTCACCGCCGGTCACCAGGTTGAACAGCGCGCGGCCATTGGACAGGCGATCGAGGGTCGCAGCCTGGCGAGCGGCCACGGTCGGCGAGATGATGCCTGGGCGCAGGGCGACCAGGAATTTCAGGTTCTGCGTCACCGGGATCAGCGACGCAGCGACCAGCCAGGAGTCCTCGCAAGAACGTCCGGTCGGGATCAGCACCCCGCCAAAGCCAAGGCGGTCGGCGGCCTGGGCGATCTGTTGCAGGTAACCGTGGTCGACCGCGCGGGCGCCGTCGGAGGTGCCCAGGTACTTGCCGTCACCGTGGGTGGGAAGGAACCAGAAAATATTAAGGCTCATTGGAGTTGTCTCCTCAAGTGGGGCTCAGCCGGAGCGACGCCCCGGCACAGGCGAATCAATCAAGGCGCGCTAGCGACCTTGGCCGGGGGTGTCCAGATCACGTCCTTGATGCTCAGCGGCTTGGGAATCAGCTTGAGCGCCTGGAAGGTGTCGGCGATCTTCTGCTGGGCGGCCACCACTTCAGGGGTCAGCGGCGCGGCACCGTAGCCTTGGCGCTTGACCGAGGTCAGGGTGATGTCGGCGGGCAGGCCGAGCAGGGGTGCAACCTGGTCGGTGACTTGCTGCGGGTTGGCCTGCGACCACTCGCCAACGGCGCGGACTTCTTCGATCAGGGTGTTGATCACCGCCGGATGTTGGGTGGCGTAATTGCGGGTTGCCAGGTAGAACTGGTGGTTGTCGACCAGATCCTTGCCATCACGCAAGGTGCGCGCTTGCAGTTGCTGTTCGGCGGCGGCCTGGTACGGGTCCCAGATTACCCAGGCATCGACGCTGCCACGCTCGAACGCGGCGCGGGCATCGGCTGGCGGCAGGTACACCGGTTGGATGTCGGCGTATTTCAGGCCAGCGTCTTGCAGCGCGCGGACCAGCAGGTAATGCACGTTGGAGCCTTTGTTCAGCGCAACCTTCTTGCCCTTGAGCTCTTTTACCGACTGGATCGTCGAGCCCTTGGGCACCAGGATCGCTTCGCTGTGCGGGGCTGGCGGCTCGTAGGCCACATACAGCAGATCGGCGCCAGCGGCCTGAGCGAACACTGGCGGGGTTTCGCCGGTGACGCCGAAGTCGATCGAGCCGACGTTCAAGCCTTCGAGCAGCTGCGGGCCACCAGGAAACTCGGTCCATTGCACCTGGATGCCCTGTTCGGCCAGGCGCTTCTCAAGCGTACCCTTGGCCTTGAGCAGCACCAGGGTGCCGTATTTCTGGTAACCGATGCGCAGGCTCTGGGCCTGGGCTTGGGTGATGGCGCCGAAGGACACAGCCGCCGCAAACAGGGCGACCAGACCGCGACGCAAGAAGACTGTGCGCATGGCGCTCTCCTGTGCGAATGAGGTTCGGGTTGCACCTGCTTGCCTCGTTGACGGGCGAGTAAGGTGGAAAAACAGTGAAGCGGTTGGGCGAGTTCAGATACTCCAGCGAGCACTGATCAGGCGTTCGTTGAGCTCGCCAGGAGCCACCGGTTTCGGCCGGCGGGCCAAGGCGCTGTGAAACGTTTCCAGCGAATCGAGCAGTCGCGCTTGCAGCGCGTCGGCCAACTGCGCCGGGTTGTTGCCTTCGCCGTAGGCGATCTGGCTGTCGTCGGCGAAGATCCCTTGCAGGGTCTCCTGCGCCTTGAGTGCCGACAGCACGGGTTTGAGTGCGTAATCCACCGCCAGCATGTGGGCGATGCTGCCGCCGGTTGCAATCGGCAGGACCACCTTGTGTTCCAGCGCGCGCTCCGGCAGCAGGTCGAGCAAGGTCTTCAGGGCGCCAGCAAACGATGCCTTGTACACCGGGGTGGAAACCACCAGGCCATCGGCCTGGGCGACCAGGTCCTGGAAGTGGCGCACCTGCGGGCTGTCGAAGCGGGCATGCAGCAGGTCTTCGGCGGGGAACTCACGTACCTGGAAGGTCACCACCTCGACCCCGCGATCCTGCAGCCACTGGCGTGAACGCTCTAGCAGCACGCCGGAGCGTGAACGGGTACTTGGGCTTCCACCGACCGAAACAACCAGCATTGACGCGCTTCCTTGGATTCGTTGCCGGGGCTTTGCAGTTGTACGCCCCGCTGATGGAGTGACATTAACAGCACATCACATATATCTATAAATCATATTTTTTCATTTGTTTATTCCATTTTTAATATAAAGCGAAACCAGCGATTGCGTGGGAGAAGGCTGCGTGGAAAACGGATTGCGTGGGAGCGGGCTTGCCCCGCGATAGCTATCGCGGGG
>NZ_JBCPSP010000059.1:0-25156 GCF_051129895.1 Pseudomonas sp. Je.1.5.c | reverse complement strand
GGCTTGCCCCGCGATAGCGTCAGCGCGGCTAAGCAATTTGGCCAAGTAGACGCTATCGCGGGGCAAGCCCGCTCCCACGCCAGCCCCACGCCAGCCCCACGCCAGCCCCACGCCAGCCCCACGCCAGCCGCTCCCAGACAGCCGCTTACAGCTCGCGGGCTTGAGGCTTAGGAATTTTCTCGCGCTAGCTTGCAACTGTGGAAGCAGCGTTCGGGTCGATCAGTACGCTATCATTCGAGGCATTTTTCGGGGGAACACACGGATGCTCAACGGCCTTTGGCTCAGCTTTTTCCTGGTGGCGGCCATTTCCGCCCTGGCCCAATGGCTGGTCGGCGGCAACGCGGGGATCTTCGCCGCGATGGTCGAGAGCATCTTCGCCATGGCCAAGCTGTCGGTGGAAGTCATGGTGCTGCTGTTCGGCACCCTCACCCTGTGGCTGGGTTTCCTGAAGATTGCCGAGCAGGCCGGTATCGTCGAGTGGCTGGCCAAGGTGCTCGGCCCGCTGTTCGCCCGGCTGATGCCTGAAGTGCCGCCTGGGCACCCTGCCCTGGGTTTGATCACCATGAACTTCGCCGCCAATGGCCTGGGCCTGGACAACGCCGCTACGCCGATCGGCCTGAAGGCCATGCGCGCCTTGCAGGAGCTCAACCCCAGCAGCACGACGGCGAGCAACGCGCAGATCCTGTTCCTGGTGCTCAACGCCTCGTCGCTGACCCTGCTGCCGGTCACCATCTTCATGTACCGCGCGCAGCAAGGCGCACCTGATCCGACCATGGTGTTCCTGCCAATTCTGCTCGCCACCAGCGTCTCGACCCTGGTCGGCCTGCTCTCGGTGGCGGTCATGCAGCGCCTGCGCCTGTGGGACCCGGTGGTGCTCGCCTACCTGATCCCCGGTGCGCTGCTGCTGGGCTGCTTCATGGCCTTCCTCGGCACGCTGTCGGCGGCGGCGCTGGCCAGCCTGTCGTCGATCCTTGGCAACCTGACCCTGTTCGGCATCATCATCTTGTTCCTGGTGATCGGCGCGCTGCGACGGGTCAAGGTGTATGAAACCTTCGTCGAAGGCGCCAAGGAAGGCTTCGACGTCGCCAAGAACCTGCTGCCCTACTTGGTGGCGATGCTTTGTGCAGTGGGTGTGCTGCGGGCCTCGGGCGCCCTTGAGCTGGCTTTGGATGGCATCCGCCACGCCGTGGAGTGGATGGGCATGGACACTCGCTTCGTCGAGGGCCTGCCGACCGCGCTGGTCAAACCATTCTCTGGCAGCGCGGCGCGGGCGATGCTGATCGAGACCATGCAGACCCATGGCGTCGATAGCTTCCCAGCCTTGGTGGCGGCGACCATCCAGGGCAGTACCGAAACCACCTTCTACGTGTTGGCAGTGTATTTCGGCGCGGTGGGTATCCAGCGCGTGCGTCACGCGGTGGGTTGCGCCCTGCTGGCCGAACTGTCCGGGGTGATCGCGGCGATCTTCGTCTGCTACTGGTTCTTCGCTTGAGCCTGAGTTGCCTGGGCGACGGTCCAGTCCAGCAGTTGCGCCATCAGTTGGTCGCTGGCCACTCCGAAGCCGGCGACCACTGCTGATACTTGGGTGGTGGTCAGCGGCTGACGCACCTCGAAGCGCCGGCTAGCAAGAATACGCTGGCTGCGCCCTTGCACCAGGCGCGCGTCATAACGTATCAGCACCTCCACGCCCCCCGGCCGGTATTCGCTCTGGAACGCCTGCAGCTCGCCTGCCAGCTCATAGTCCGCCTGCAGGTTGCTGTCGTCGGCGCTCAGGCGCTGCACTCGGCCATCGCGTTGAAAGCCATCGAGCAGGCGGTTACGCACCAGCAAAGGCACCGGGTCGCTCCAGCGGGCGCCCTTGTAGCCGCTGATGATGTCGCCTTGCGGGATTACCGCAATGCGGGCGCCGGCCAGGGCTTCGCTGGCCAGCGGCTTGTTCAGGCGTAGCGACCAGTCCAGCGGGGTGGCTGTGCGGCTGGCCTGGTTCACTGGCAGGCGATAGATGTCCACCGGCTCACTCTTGGGCAGGATCGAGCAGGCCGTGGCCAGGCTCAGCGCTGCGGCCAGGGTGACAAGACGCAGCGAAGTGTTCATGGCTGGAACTCCTTGTTGTTGTCGCGACCCAGCAGGTAGCCGCTTGGGTCCGCCTCCAGTTGGCGCGAGATGCCTTTGAGGGCGTTGAGGGTTTCGCGCAATTCGCGGATGGCCGGGGTCAGCTGGTTCAGGCCTTGGGCGCCGTCGTCGATCGCTTCGCGGTTGTCCTTGAGCAGGCTGTTGATGGTCGCGGTGCTCTCGGCCAGCGCTTGCATGGCCTGCTCGGCGCTGCCAAAGGCCTGCTTGCCTTGCGTGCCCAGCAGGCCGTTGGCGTTGCGCATCAACGTCTGGGTTTCGGCGAGGGTGGCGCTGGCTTGTTTGCCGACTTCGCCCAACTGCTCGATGGCTTGGGTGATTCCGCCCTTCTGGCTGGCGAAGGCGCCGGTGGTTTGCTCCAGATTGGCCAGGGTGTTGCTCAGGCGGCCGATGTTGTCTTCGGAGAACATCTGGTTGGCGTTGTGCAGCAGCAGGTTGATGTTGGTCACCAGGTCGCTGCTGTCGTTGAGCAGGCGCGAAATTGGCGAAGGCGAAGCGACGATCACCGGCAGTTTGCCGTCCTTGCCCTTGAGCTCGGGGCTTTGCGGGGTGCCACCGGTGAGCTGGATGAACGAGTTGCCGGTGACCCCGGCCAGGGTCAGCTTGGCTTGGGTGTCTTGCTTGACCGGGGTGTCGGCGCTCAGGCGAATGCGCGCCAGGACCCGGCGCGGATCTTCCGGGTCCAGGCGCAGGGTGGTGACGTCCCCGACCTTGATCCCGTTGTACTGCACCGCGCTACCGCGCGACAGGCCCGAGACGGCCTCGTTGAACACCACTTGGTAGTCCTTGAAGGTGTCGTCGACGCTGGACTTGGTCAGCCACAGGCCGAACAGCAGCGCGCCGGCCACCACCAGTACGGTGACCAGGCCGATGAAGACATGATGAGCTCGGGTTTCCATGGTTCAGCGCTCCTGCCGGGCACTGGCGGCGGCCTGTTCGGCCGCCCGCCCGCGCGGGCCGTGAAAATACTCGTGGATCCAGGGATCGTTGGTTTGCTCGACCTCGGCCAAAGGGCCGGCGACCAGGACTTTCTTCTGCGAAAGCACGGCGATTCGGTCGGTAATGGTGTAGAGCGTGTCAAGATCGTGGGTGATCAGAAACACGCTCAGGCCCAGCGCGTCACGCAGGGTCAGGATCAATTGGTCGAACGCCGCTGCGCCAATCGGGTCGAGGCCGGCGGTGGGTTCGTCGAGAAACAGGATATCCGGATCCAACGCCAAGGCGCGGGCCAGCGCTGCACGCTTGATCATGCCGCCTGACAGCGACGACGGGTAGTTGTCCGCAGCCGAGATCGGCAGGCCCGCCAGGGCCAGTTTGACCCCGGCCAAGTGCTCGGCGTCGGCCCGCGACAGGCCGGCGTGCTCGATCAGCGGCAGGGCGACGTTTTCGGTGACGGTCAGCGAGGAGAACAACGCGCCCTTCTGGAACAACACGCCAAAGCGCCGTTCCACTAACGAGCGTTGCTCATTGTTGAGCTGCGCCAGGTCCTGGCCGAACACCTTGACCAACCCTTCGTTGGGTCGGCGCAGGCCGATGATGCTGCGCAGCAGCACCGACTTGCCGCTGCCCGAGCCACCGACCACGGCGAGGATCTCGCCCTTGAACAGGTCAAGATCCAGGTTCTCGTGCACGCTCTGGCGGCCAAAGCGGTTGCACAGGCCGCGCGCCTCGATCACAGCTTCTCGTACGCCAGTCACCAGCCCATCTCCATGAAGAACAGCGCGGCCACGGCGTCCAGAACGATCACCACGAAAATCGACTGGACCACGCTTGAGGTCGTGTGGGCGCCTACCGACTCAGCGCTGCCACTGACCTTGAAGCCCTCCAGGCAGCCAATGGCAGCGATCAGGAAGGCGAAGAAGGGGGCCTTGGCCAAGCCGACCAGGAAGTGCTGTACGCCGATGTCGCTTTGCAGCAACGAGAGGAACATGGCCGGCGGGATATCCAGCGACAGCGCGCAGACCACCCCGCCGCCGACAATGCCGCAGATCATCGCCAGGAAGGTCAGCAGCGGCAGCGAGATCAACAGCGCCAGTACCCGCGGTACCACCAGCAGCTCAATCGGGTTCAGGCCCAAGGTGCGGATGGCGTCGATCTCTTCGTTGGCTTTCATCGAGCCGATCTGTGCGGTGAAGGCGCTGGCGGTTCGCCCGGCCATGAGGATGGCGGTGAGCAGTACGCCGAATTCGCGCAGGAATGAAAACGCCACCAGGTCGACGGTAAAGATGGTCGCGCCAAAGGCCGCCAACACCGTGGCGCCGAGGAAGGCGACCACCGCGCCCACCAGGAAGGTCAACAGGGCGACGATGGGCGCAGCGTCCAGGCCGGTCTGTTCGATATGGGCAACCACTGGGGTGATCCGCCAACGGTGCGGTTGCAGCACGCGGCGCAGCAAGGTTTCGATGATCAGGCCGATGAAACCGAGCAACTGCCGGGTGTCTTGCCACAGGGTGTCGACGGCGCGGCCGATCCGATCGAGCAGCAGAATCAGGATCGGCCGCTCGGCTTCCTTGACCGGGATGCAGTAGTCCTGCACCGAACAGTAGACCGTCTTGAGCAGCGCGCGGTTGGCTTCGGGCAGGTCGTTGGTGCAGTGCGACAGCCGTTCTGAACCGAGCAACTCGGCCAGTAGCGAGGCACCGGCGGTGTCCAGGCGGCCGAGTTGGCTCAGGTCGGCGATGGCGTCGGCGGCGAACTGGCTACGCAGTTGCTCGCTGGTACGCTTGAGCTCGGCGTAGTGGGCCAGGGTCCAGTCACCGGTAATGCGCAGGCAGGCCGGCTGGCTGCTGGTGTCCAGGGTAGCGCTGGGTGTGGTCATGGGCTCCATGCTTCTGACGGGCGCGGGGGCGACGGGTCAGATCATAGCGCATCGCCCATGAGTGTATTGCACCTTGGTGCTGTGCTCACTGGCCCTATCGCGCAGTCAAGGCCAACCCCTCGCCGCTGCGATAAGGTTTGTAGTCAGCCCGACGCCGCGTCGTTCACTACCTTGAAGCGCAATACACCGATCACCTGGCCATCCTCGGTCAGCACCCGCACCTGCCACTTGCCGACCGGATTGGGCGGGAAGTTCTGCTTGTGGGTCCAGGCACGATAGCCCTCTTTGCGTCCGCCATGGATATCCAGGGCGATCCGGTCGACCTCTTTACCGTCCAGCTGCCACACGTGATAGATACGCTCGTTAAGCCCGCGCGGTGCGTTGATCGCGGTGTAGGCGTACAGCCCGCTGCCTTTGATGCGGCTGGCCGGGATCTCTTCCAGCGACGCGCCTGGCTGACGATTGAGCACTTCGGTGCTGACCGCCACCTCGGTCAACCACAAGGTCGCGGGTGGCACCCACGAGCGCAACAGCCAGCCACCAGCACCGACCGACAGGGTAACCAGCACCAATGCCACGGCGCGCCGCCAGTTATTGATCGGGAAGCTGCTGGCAAGGCTTGGGAACGACAGCGCCATGGCCGCGATCAGGGCCAGTTTGAAGCTCTGCGCGGTGGTCAGGTGCAAGATGATCGGCAGTGCCGTCAGCAGTGCGGCGAACAGAGTCAGGGTGTGCAGCGCCATGAACAACCAGCGCCGCGGTGCCAGCCATTTGTAATACAGCGGATCGATGATCGAGATCAGCCCGGCAGCGCCGAGCAGGCCGGTGAAGATCAGCTGGCCGCTGTTCCAGGTGGTGGTGATGAAGAAGAACGGCAAGACGAAGAACAGGCTTTCCTGGTGGATCATCTGCGTCGCATAGCGCAGCAGTGGCTGCGGGATTTCGCGCTTGAAGGCGCGGGTGAACAGCCCGGTGAGGGTGTTCTCCAGCATCAGCCAAAGCCAGCTGACCAGCATCAGGATAGCCACCCAGCTGGCCAAGCCAGCCTGGCGGTCGACCAGAATGAAGCTGCCGATCCCCGAAAGGAAACCGCCAAGCGCGATGATGCCGGGGTAGCGCTTGAGCAGTTCGATCACGCGCTGGATGAATTGGGGGATGGGGGGCATGGGTAGCTACTGAAATGGGCGGATGAAGCCAAGATCTCTGACGGCCGCACCGGCCTCTTCGCGGGCAAGCCCGCCGCCACAGGTATCAGCGCGCATGTTCAGAGTGGCGCTGTCCCTGTGGGAGCGGGCTTGCCCGCGAAGGGCCGCGCAGCGGACCCAGGATCTTTGGCCGCTACAGGATACCGCCGAATCAGCCGTCCCGTGTAGCGCCACTGGGCCGCGTGGGCGGATGCCGGCGCCGGCGTAGCAAGCCGACGGCAAGGATCAGCCCCAACAACAACGCCACCAGCCCATAGAGCTCGTCATAGCCAAGCAGCGGCTTCTCGATGCGCAGGTAGCCCGGATCCTTGAGCAGCTCACGCAGCGCCGCGTCAGCCTGTTTGAGGCTGACCTTGCGCAGTTGCCGAATCGGATCGGTAAAGCGCCCGTCGGTGTAATTGTTCAGTGCGCCCCAGTAGTAGTCGGCCAGCGCGCTGTTGCCCTGGCTCGACCAGCTTTCCCGGGCGATGGCGAGCTCTTTGATTCGGGAGAAAGTATCGGGGTCGAGGCCGTTCTTGCGCAGGTGGTCGAACAACTCCTGCAGCACTTTCACCGCCTTATCGACATCCTGGCGTTCCAGGTCGGCGTTGAGGCTGAGCATGCCGCTGTCGCCAAAGCTCTCGCGCTGCACCGACGGTCCGTAGGACAAACCATGGCGCAGCCGTAGCTGGTCGTACAAGGCCCAGTCCAGGTAGCGCGAAAGCAGGTCGAGGGTCTGGTCGTGGTCGTTGTCCAGCGTCGGCTCGATGAACAGCCAGTGCAGTTTCACGCTGTCGCCCAGCCAGCCACGGGTGATGTCGCGGCGTTGCTCGGCCTGTTGGCTGATGCTGTCCAGATTGCGCCGCTCGCCAGGCTCGATCGCTGGCAGCTCGCCATAGGTGCGCTCCAGGTAGGCCGGCAGCAGGCGGTCAAGACCGCCAACGATGATCAGGCTCATGTTGTTGGCCGCATACCAATGCTCGCGCAGGGCCTGGACCTGCTCCAGGGTCATGTCGTCAAGGTCGGAGCGTGCCGGGCATTTCAGCCCTAGTTCAACCGCCAGCTGGTCGCTGGCGCGGTGGCCGATGTCCTGGCGGTCGAGCCAACGTTGCAGGTGGCCATAGTGGCCGCCATCTTCTCGCTCGATGATCTTCTTTGCCGTGGCCAGGGCTTTGGCGTCGATCTGGGTATCGCGGATCGCTGCCAGTAGCAGGTCGAGCACTTTGCGCTGGTTGCGCGCCGGCGCCTCGATGACGAAGGTGGTGTCGGCGCTGCTGGTGTAGGCGTTCCATTCTCCGCCCAGGGCCTGCATGCGCTCCTCCAGGCCGCCCTCGCCGGTTTCGTCGATACCGCTGAACAGGAGGTGCTCGAGCAGGTGCGGCAGTTCGCGCTGGTCACACTCGAAGTCGTCCAGGCCCACCCCCACCACCAGGCGAATCGCCACATGGTCGCGCTCATAGCCGGATTTGAGGATTACCTGCAAGCCATTGGGCAGCAGGTAGCCCTCCACCTTCGAGCGGTCGAGGGCCAGCGACGGCAGGCTGCAGATCAGTAGGCAAACGAACATCAGGCTACGCATGGGCGAGCTTGGGTCTCCGGTAGTGCGGGTTCAAGGCTGGCGGGCTTCGTCCGGTACGCTGTCGAGCAACAAGCCGCCGGTGTCCGAGCCGCCTAGTACCACATAGGCACTGCTGCAGAACAAAGAGTTCAAACGCTTCATATCGGCGATCAGCTCCAAGTGTAGCGAACTGGTCTCGATACTTTGCACTACCTTGCGTTGCAATCGGCTGACATGAGCGTGGGCCAAACGCCGTTCCTGGGCGCGAAAACGGCGTTTTTCGCGCAGCAGCAGGTGGGCGCTCTCTGGGTCGGCACTGAGAAACACCGACAGGCCCAGGCGCAGGTTGGCCAGCAGCTGTTCTTGCAGGCCGGTCAGCTCTTCCAGGCCGACCTGGGAAAACTCGCGGCGCTGCGAGGTCTTCTGCTGCTGCACTTTGCGCAGCATGCGCTCGATCAGGTCGCTGGCCAGCTTGAGGTTGATGGCCAGTTCGATGATCTCGGCCCAGCGGCGGTTGTCTTGTTCGCTCAAGTCTTCGCGCGACATTTGCGCCAGGTACAGTTTGATTGCGCTGTAGAGCGCCTCGGCATCCTCAGCGAGCGCACGGACCTGTTGCGGGAGTGCGGTCTGGGTGCCGCGCAGGGCGCCGAGCATGGCTTCCAGCAGGCTGTCGACGATATCGCCCAGGCGCAGGGTCTCGCGCGCGGCGTTGGCCAGGGCCAGGCTGGGGGTCTGCAGGGCCGAGGCATCCAGGTGGCGTGGGCGGATCTGGCCATTGCCATTTTCGCGCTCGGGCAGCAGCGCATTGCACAACCGGCCCATGGGCTTGGTGGTCGGCAGCATGATCAGGCAGCGCAGCGTGTTGTAGAGCAGATGGAAGCCGATTACCAATTCCTGGGGGCTGAAGTTGAGGCTGTCCATCCACTCCACCAGTGGATGCAGGACGGGGATGATCAGCAGTAAGCCGATCAGCTTGTACAGCAGACTGCCCAGTGCGACTCGCCGGCCAGCAGCGTTCTGCATGCTGGTGGTGAGAAACGCCAGCAGGCCGCTGCCGATGTTGGCCCCGACCACCAGGCCAATCGCCACCGGCAGGCTGATCAGTTCGGCGCCGGCCAAGGTGGCGGTCAGCAGCACAGCGGCGAGGCTTGAGTAGGAAATCATCGCGAACAGCGCGCCGACCAGGGCATCGAGCAGAATGTCACCGGTCAACGAGGCAAACAGGACCTTCACCCCTTGCGCCTGGGTGATCGGCGTCGCGGCCTGGACGATCAGTTGCAGGGCCAGGATGATCAGGCCCAGGCCGATCGCCACGCGGCCCATCTGGCCGAGGCGGGTCTGTTTGCGCGAGAGAAAGAAAATCACCCCGACAAACAGCAGCAGCGGCGACAGCCACGACAGGTCGAAGGTCAACACCCGGGCCATCAGCGCGGTACCTACGTCGGCGCCGAGCATGATGGCTAACGCCGGGGTCATCGCCATCAGGCCCTGGCCGACGAAGGAGGTCACCAGCATGGCGGTGGCGTTGCTGCTCTGCACCATGGCGGTCACCACGATACCGGCGAGAAATGCCAGCGGGCGCTTGCTCATGTTCTGGCTGAGCACCCGGCGCAGGTTGGAGCCGTAGACCCGCAGGATGCCGGTACGCACGATATGCGTGCCCCACACTAGCAATGCCACGGCGGAAAGCAGATTGAGCAAGGTCAGCATGTACGAGGCCCCCCTGTTGCTGTTGCCCCAACGCGGGGCCAATGGGTGAAGCCGTGAGCCTGGCCCGGGGGTGGGCGGTTTTTTCCAGTGCTCACTCAAGCTTTAGTTGTTTTACCCAGCTGACGCCAGCTTGGCATGGCTGAAACATATTTGAAACACGCGAGCGCCCTGCGCTTGCCCAGGGGCAGGAACGAAAAAAGGCCCCGGAGGGCCTTTCTTGATTGCGCGCCTGAGCTTATTGACCAGGGATGTCCTTGCGCAGTTTCACCGCATCGTGCTCTTCGCCGCGTTTGCGTGCCCGCGCCGTGCGCATGCGAATGTTGATCGCCTCCACCGCCAGCGAGAAGGCCATGGCGAAGTACACGTAGCCTTTTGGCACATGCACGTCGAAGGATTCGGCGATCAGCACCGTACCGACGACGATCAGGAACGAAAGTGCGAGCATCTTCAGCGAAGGGTGCTTGTCGATGAAATTACTGATGGCACCGGCGCAGAGCATCATCACCAGCACTGCCACGACGATCGCGGCGATCATCACCGGTACGTGCGAGACCATGCCTACGGCAGTGATCACCGAGTCCAGCGAGAACACGATGTCGATGATGGCGATCTGGATGATGGTGTAGATGAACTTGCCACCCGCGCCCTTTGGCTCTTCGGGGTTTTCGTCTTCACCTTCCAGGCCGTGGTAGATCTCCTGGGAGCTTTTCCACAGCAGGAACAGGCCACCGAAGAACAGGATCAGGTCGCGACCGGAGATGCCTTGGCCGAACACTTCGAACAGATCGGCAGTCAGGCGCATGACCCAGGTAATCGAGAGCAGCAGCAGGATGCGCGTGACCATGGCCAGGGCCAGGCCGAAGATCCGGGTACGTGGCTGCATGTGCTTGGGCATGCGGCTGACCAGGATCGAGATCATGATGATGTTGTCGATACCGAGAACGATCTCAAGTGCCGTCAGGGTGAAAAAGGCAACCCAGATTTCCGGGCTGGTCAGCCATTCCATGTGTATTCCTTCGAACGTTAAAAGGCGATGCGCCCGGTAGGGCGCATCGCTGTAGGGCGTATGTATTTACAGACTGCTGAACAGTGGGAAAGTCCCCAGGAGCAATGCGCCGAGCATTATGCACATGCACACCAGCACTGCCCACTTGAGCGTGAAGCGCTGATGATCACCGAACTCGATCCCGGCCAGTGCGACCAGCAGGTAGGTTGAGGGTACCAGCGGGCTGAGCAGGTGTACCGGTTGTCCGACGATCGACGCACGGGCCATTTCCACCGGGGTGATGCCGTAGTGGCTGGCGGCTTCGGCCAGCACCGGCAACACACCGTAGTAGAAGGCATCGTTGGACATGAAGAAGGTGAACGGCATGCTGACGATCGCCGTGATTACCGCCAGGTACGGGCCGAGCGCATCCGGAATCACCGCCAGCAGGCTCTTGGACATGGCATCGACCATGCCGGTGCCGGACAGGATGCCGGTGAAGATGCCCGCGGCGAAGATCAACCCGGTCACGGCCAGGACGCTACCGGAGTGGGCGGCGATGCGGTCCTTCTGCTGTTGCAGGCATGGGTAGTTGACGATCATGGCAATACTGAAGGCCACCATGAACAGTACCGGCAGCGGCAGCAGACCTGCGATCAGGGCAATCATCAGGACCAGGGTCAGGGCGCCGTTGAACCAGATCAGTTTTGGCCGGCGTGCTTCTGGGAACTGCGAAACGCTGATGCCGCTGTGGTCGATGTCATCGGTCGGCAGGTGCAGCTCACCCAGGCGAGCCCGCTCACGTTTGCCGTACATGTAGGCGATGGCCAGGATGGCGATCACGCCGAAGGCCATGGCCGGGATCATCGGCACGAAGATGTCCGACGGATCGACATGCAGGGCGCTTGCGGCGCGGGCAGTCGGGCCACCCCAAGGGGTCATGTTCATCACCCCGCCGGCCAGGATGATCAAGCCGGCCATGATCCGTGGGCTCATGCCTAAGCGGCTGTACAGCGGCAACATCGCTGCGCAGCAGATCATGTAGGTGGTGGCGCCGTCACCGTCGAGCGATACCACCAACGCCAGCACGGCGGTGCCGACCGAGACTTTCAGTGGGTCGCCCTTGACCGCCTTGAGGATCAGGCGCACGGCCGGATCGAACAGGCCGGAGTCGATCATCAGCGCAAAGTAGAGAATGGCGAACATCAGCATCACGCCGGTAGGCGCAAGCTTGCTGATGCCTTGCAGCATCATCGGGCCGATATCGGAGGAGAAACCACCGAACAGGGCGAACAGGATCGGAACCAGGATCAGGGCGATCAAGGCCGACAGGCGCTTGGTCATGATCAGGTACATGAAGGTGATGACCATGGCAAAGCCGAGGAAGGTCAGCATGGCGATACTCCAGGCGTGGCGCGGCGAAAGAGAAAAGACGCTTCGGGCGAATCAGCGCGTGGGGCGCTGTGCGTGGAATAGCCGGAGAGGGACTGCGAGAAGGCGGGCACAGGAATACATCAGAATCACCATTGTTGTTGTCGATTGGGCCGGGCGCGGAACAATCCGGGGGCCCTGGCTGACCGGTCTTGTGCCGGTAGTGGGGCTATCCTATGAGCGCAAGCTTTCAGCCAGCTTTCGCTACGGCAAAGGTGACGAGAGGTAATCATGTCCGATTTTTACGAGGGAGGCTGCCATTGCGGCGCCCTGCGCTATCGCTTGGAAGGGGATCTGACCGACATCGCTCATTGCCACTGCTCGATCTGTCGGCGGGTCAGCGGCGGGTTGGTGGTGACCTGGTTGACCCTGCCGCGCAGTGGTTTTCGATGGCTCAAGGGCAGGCCGCGGATGTATGTGGCACCGACCACGTGCAGCCGGTTTTTTTGCGGCGACTGTGGCGCGCATCTGGCGCTGAGTACTGTGCACAGCCCGCAGACCATCGATGTGACCGTGGCGACCCTGGATCATCCAGAGAACGTACGGGCCACCCGGCACATCTGGACCAGTAGCCGGTTGCCTTGGCTGCATCTGGATGAGCAGTTGCCGGGTGAGGCTGAGGAGCGCCTCTAGTTGGCTCCGTGACCTTATCGCGGGGCAAGCGTGGGAGCGGGCTTGCCCCGCGATAAGGCCTGAACTGACCACAAAAGGCTCAGGCCTTCAGGGCAACTGCAAGCCACCGGCAGCCTTGTGCAGCTCCCGCAGGTGTTGGCCAATCTGCTTCACGTTCGCCTCGACCGCCGCAATCGCCTTGGCCCGGGCCGGATCGAGCAGCGCCCTCACCTCTTTATCCAGGTCGGTGCTCAGGCGTAGCAGCTGCGCCTGGCGCTCACTGCTGACCTTTTCCAGTTGCTTACGCTCTTCTGGCTGCGGCAAACCATAGCCGTCGGTGCCCAGCAATTCTGCCGGTCGGCTGAGGAAGCCGCTGTTGGCCAGCATCTGCTGCAGGGTCTGATTGGCTTTATCGATGCTGCCGTCCTTGAGCGCGGTGGCATTCAGGTAACGCTGCTTCACTTCATCCTGAGCCAACAGCAATTGCTGGCGCAGCGCAGCCTGCTCTAGCAACAACAATGCGGCACTGGTACGCAGGTCGGCGCGCGCGAACCATGGCCGGCGCTGGTCGGCATCCAGGGCGAGCCAGTCCTCGACCTTCTCTTGCTTGACCGGTAACTGCTTTCTAAGCACATCGAACATGGCCTGGTAGCGATCACGATAGGAGTCGAAGCGATACCCCAGGCGCAGGGCCTCACGGGGATCGTCGAGCACGCTGGTATCGGCCAGGCCGCGGCCCTTGAGCACCGCGAGCAGGCCGTTGGGCATGATGCTGTCGAGGTCGTTCAGGGTCGGATTGGCCGTCCCGCTGCGCAGCAGCTTGAGGCCTTCAACTGCGCAGTTGTTGGACAGGAACCAGTAATTGCCGTCGTAGCTCCAGTGCATCTCCGCCGCTTGGCGAACCAGGTTCTCGACCTCGTCGCGGTTGAGCCGCAGCGGCACCGAGGCCAGGCTGCGCAGCTCGGTCTTGGTGTATTCGTCGATCACCTGACCCAGCGGCAGCACGAACAGCCGTGACGGATAAGCGCCTACCAGGCCGTCCCAGCTGGACAGTTGCACGTCATTGACGAACGCCCGGTAGGACAGCACCAGGTGTTGGTCCAGGTCCAGCCGGCAATCCGGACCCCGCGGTCGACCGGGTGCGCAGATGACCAGGCGCAGCATGCTGTGGCCCCAACGGCTGACCAGGTTCTGGTTGGCCTCGGCGAGCAGGTAGTCAACTTCATAAACCCGCTCCGGGTCGATCTCGCCCAGAGGTTGGCGGGCGAAGTCGTTGCCGGCATTGATGAATGGCAAGCCTTTGGCGCACGGGGTTTGCTGTGGAGTCCAGGCAAAGTGCTGCTGCAGGTACTGGTTCAGTGCCGGGCGCCGGCAACCATAGCTGGGGTCAAGCAGGAAGTACTCCATGTTGACCGCAATGTATTCCTTGGGGCTGCTCAGCTCATAACTGTCGGGGCTGCGCACTACTTGGGCGTTGTGCTGTTCGCGCTCGCCGCGCCGGCCAACGTACTGCTGCCAGCCAGCCAGGTCGAGTAGGCGTGGATCATCGCTCAAGGTGAAGCGGCGCTCGGCTTGTCCACGGCAGTCTTGCGGCAGGCCGATCTTGCCGAGGGTGTCCTGCTGGCGCTTGCAGCGGGCGATCATCAACCGCTCCTGGGTCGGCCAGAGACGGGCGCGGTCGTAGATGTGGGTCAGTTCATGGAGGACTGTGGCCAGTAGTTCTTGCCGCACAGTGCCATGCGGACGGTTGGTACGCTCGCGGGCAGCGCTGCCATCGACCAGGCCGGGCAATAGCCGGCGGTTCAGCTCGAGGGTGGACACCAGCGAAGCCTGACCATAGGCATCAGCGGGCATGCGCTCGCTCCAACTGACTTGGATGCGGCGGTCGAGCTGTTGCTTGAAGCGGGGGGGGAGTTTGGCCAAGGCCTCATCGAGCAAGGCCTGGGTGGCTTGCTGTTGTTGCTGATCAAGCCCGGACGCCTGCAGATCGAGCTGCAGGTCGGCTAGCGCAGGCATGCCCAGCAGCGTCAGGACGCAGCCGAGCAGCCAGGCACGCATGTGCTTCACAGGGCCAGGATGGCTTCGGCCAGTACCTGATCGCTGGCATCACGCGCCTCAGGCACGCGATGGCGAATGGTGGTGAAGGCGGCTTCGAGCTGCGCGCCGCGGATATCGCCTTTGCTGGCGACGAAGCTGGCGGCGTCGTCATGGGCATCCTGGACGATTTTCGAGTCGCGAATCGAAGTGGTGGTGTCCGAGGTGAAATCGATCGAACGGCCAAAGGCCCGCACGATGATGTTGCTGGTGGCCACCAGGGTCTGTGCCTGTGCCAGGTCGGCCATTACCAACATGCCGAGGGTGGCGGCGATCAGCGTCTTGCGCATGGAGCATCTCCGAAGGAATACAGGGAGTCGAATATGGTTATTGGACGAGAATTGCTTCTGCCAGTTCAAGGTCGCCGACAGAGTGATAACCGCGGTCATGACGCAGTGTATCCAGCGCTGCTTGCAGACGAGCACCACGGATCGAGCCATCGGTGGCGACAAACGCTGCGGCATCGTCGCGGGCCTGCACGACCAGTTTGCGGTCAAAGGGCGCGCTGGTCACTTTGCTGGTGACGTAGCCGCTGGCAACCAGGGTTTGGGTAGAGACGTCCATGGCATGGGCGCTTCCCATACCGGCGAGGGCAAACAGCAAAGGCAACAGATAACGCATCGGACTTCTAAAGGCTTAGGCTTGGATGTCGAAGGCTACCGCGGATACACCGGCTAGAGCCAGTGTATCCGGGCATGAAACCTGCGGGTTAGAGCGCGAGGATGGCTTGCGCCAATTGTGCGTCGCTGGCTTGCAGGGCGGGCGCCTGCTGGCGAATGTGAATGAACGCACTTTCAAGCTTGGCACCGCGGATGGCGCCTTGGCTGCCGACAAAGCTGGCAGCGTCGTCGCGGGCGGCCTGGACGATTTTGTCGTCACGGAACGACGAGGAGACATCGGAGGTGGCATCAGTAGAGGCGGCAACTGCACCTACGACCGCATCGGTGGTAACGATGAAGCTAGTGGCGTTGGCAGTGCCGGCCAAGGCCAACAACAGGGCGGCGCCAAACAGGTGGTTACGGGACATGGTCGGAGACTCCTGCATAGGGTCGAGATGGTTCTGGTTATCGGACGCTCGCTAGGCTCATCACGGTACTTTATTTAATGAGCCGTTCAAGTAAGCGTAACACGCGTTGCTGTTTCTGGATGTGACGCGGGCGGTCAGCAATACAATTGTACTGGTATTTTTTTATTTCTATGAAACTGTATTGGTCATGCTGCAAGGCGCTCTAATTCGCACCTTTGAAACAAAAAACCCGTCGCAGTTCCCTGCAACGGGTTTTTGGAATTCTCGGTGCCGGCCGAAACCGGCTAGCCGGTGCTTAGCGCCAGAAAGGCTTGCTCAGCTCTTCGTAACGCTGCGACTCGCTGATGCCGGCGTCAGCCAGAAGGCGACCATCCAGGCGGGCCAGCTGACGGCGGCTGGCGATGCGGCGTTGCCACAGCAGAAGCGTGGAGAAAGCGCGCAGTGGCAGCGAAGCGTTGGATTGAGCGTTGTTTTCAAAAACCAGACCGGAACTGAGGGTGCGTTCCATGATGTTTCATCCTTCCGCTTGTGGCGGCATTAGGTAGTGATTTAACTGATGCCAATGATCCTCCTCTCTTGTCCATAACAGTAGGTACAGTTCATCTGTATTGCGAGGGTTCAGTTAACTGATTAAGCGCACTGTTGCACCCGAAATTGGCGTAACTGTACTGGTCTGCACAGATATGGTGCGTTTATGAGAGTTGGGGGGAGATTTGTCAGGGGGGGACTGAGATTTTACCAGTACAGTTGTACAGTTTTTTGCTTTTACTGTGATTAGCTGTTCCGGTCGATGGACATTGCGCACCATCGACCGGATAGCTGTGCTGGATCAGCTGGCGAGCATGCGCCCGCTTTCTTCCAGGTTTTCGTGCCAGCTCAGCGCTTCACGCAGGATGTGCGGGGTATGGCCGCCACGCTGGCAAGCGCGTTCGAAGTAGTCGTTCAACGCCGCACGATAGTCCGGGTGGACACAGTTGTCGATGATCGCCCGGGCGCGCTCGCGAGGCGCCAGGCCACGCAGGTCAGCCAGGCCTTGCTCGGTGACCAGGATGTCCACGTCATGCTCGGTGTGGTCAACGTGGCTGACCATCGGCACCACGCTGGAAATCGCGCCGCCTTTGGCAATCGACTTGGTGACGAACACCGCCAGGTGCGCGTTGCGGGCGAAGTCACCCGAGCCGCCAATACCGTTCATCATCCGCGTGCCGCAGACGTGGGTGGAGTTGACGTTGCCGTAGATGTCGAACTCCAGCGCGGTGTTGATGCCGATGATGCCCAGGCGACGCACCACTTCTGGGTGGTTGGAGATTTCCTGCGGACGCAGTACCAGCTTGTCCTTGTAACGCTCCAGGTTGCCGAACACGTCGGCGTTGCGCCGGCTCGACAGGGTGATCGAGCTGCCCGAGGCGAAGCTCAGCTTGCCGGCGTCGATCAGGTCGAAGGTCGAGTCCTGAAGTACTTCGGAGTACATGGTCAGGTCTTCGAACGGCGAATCGATCAGGCCGCACATGACTGCGTTGGCGATGCTGCCGATGCCAGCTTGCAGCGGGCCGAGCTTGTTGGTCATGCGGCCAGCGTCGACTTCACTCTTGAGGAAGTTGATCAGGTGGTTGGCAATACCTTGGGTCTCATGGTCCGGCGGCAGTACCGTGGACGGCGAGTCGGACTGGTCGCTGATGACGATGCCGACGATCTTGGCTGGGTCGATCGGGATCGCGGTGCTGCCAATGCGGTCGTCGACCTTGACCAGCGGGATTGGCGTGCGGGTCGGGCGATAGGTCGGGATATAGATGTCGTGCAGGCCTTCGAGGTTGGCGTTGTGCGACAGGTTGATCTCGACGATCACTTGCTTGGCGAAGATCGCGAAGCTGGCCGAGTTGCCCACTGAAGTGGTCGGCACGATGTGGCCTTGCTCGGTGATGGCCACCGCTTCAATGACGGCGATGTCCGGCAGGGTCAGTTGCTTGTTGCGCAGCTGCTCGACGGTTTCCGACAGATGCTGGTCGATGAACATCACCTGGCCATCGTTGATGGCTTTGCGCAGGGTGCTGTCGACTTGGAACGGCATACGGCGGGCGAGCACGCCGGCCTCGGTCAGTTGCTTGTCCAGGTCGTTGCCAAGGCTGGCGCCGGTCATCAGGCTGATTTTCAGCGGCGACACTTTGGCACGTTCAGCAAGGGCATGGGGTACGGCTTTGGCTTCGCCGGCGCGGGTAAAACCGCTCATGCCGACGGTCATGCCGTCCTGGATCAGGCCAGCGGCGTCGGCCGCACTCATTACCTTGCTGTGCAGGGAGGACAAGCGGATACGATCACGGTACATGGATTGTTATCTCGGGCTACTGAGGCTACTGCAGCGCAGTCTAGAGATTTCGCCCGTCGCCGTCCCACGACCATGGTCGTATGAGAAGCCCTGCAATAGAGCCGTTGATCTGGATCAACCAAAGTAAAAACCCCCGGGAATAGATCACCGGGGGTTTATGCCTATCTATAAAGAAGGGCTTTATTCCACTGCCTTGACCATGTCTTCGATGACCTTCTTGGCGTCGCCGAACACCATCATGGTCTTGTCCAGGTAGAACAGCTCGTTATCCAGTCCGGCATAGCCACTGGCCATGGAGCGCTTGTTGACGATGATGGTCTTGGCCTTGAACGCCTCGAGGATCGGCATGCCAGCGATCGGCGACTTCGGATCGTTCTTCGCCGCCGGATTGACCACGTCGTTGGCGCCAAGCACCAGCACCACGTCAGCCTGGCCGAACTCGGCGTTGATGTCCTCCATCTCGAACACCTGGTCGTAGGGCACCTCGGCTTCGGCCAAGAGCACGTTCATGTGCCCAGGCATACGCCCGGCTACCGGGTGAATGGCGTACTTCACGGTCACGCCGTTGTGGATCAGCTTTTCGGTCAGCTCCTTGAGGGCATGCTGCGCGCGCGCCACCGCCAGGCCGTAGCCAGGGACGATGATCACGGTGTCAGCGTTGCTCAGCAGGAATGTTGCGTCGTCCGCCGAACCGGATTTGACCGGGCGCTGCTCTTTGGAGCCGGCCGCCGCGCCGGTGTCCGCCTCGCCGCCGAAGCCGCCGAGGATGACGTTGAAGAACGAACGGTTCATCGCCTTGCACATGATGTACGAGAGGATCGCACCGCTCGAACCGACCAGGGAGCCTGCGATGATCAACATCGAGTTGTTCAGTGAGAAACCGATACCAGCTGCTGCCCAGCCCGAATAGCTATTGAGCATCGATACCACCACCGGCATGTCGGCGCCGCCGATTGGGATGATGATCAGCACGCCCATGATGAAGGCCAGGACCAGCATCAAGGTGAAGGCGCTGTAGTGGCCGGTAAAGGTGAACAGCAAACCCAGGGCGATGGTGGTCAGGCCGAGGATCAGGTTCAGCTTGTGCTGGCCCGCGAACTGTACCGGTGCGCCCTGGAACAGGCGGAACTTGTATTTGCCCGACAGCTTGCCGAAGGCGATCACCGAACCCGAGAAGGTAATGGCACCAATCGCAGCACCGAGGAACAGCTCCAGCCGGTTGCCGGTCGGGATCGGATCGCTGATCAATGCGACGATGCCCATCGATTGCGGCTCGAGCACTGCGGCGATGGCGATGAACACTGCCGCCAGGCCGATCATGCTGTGCATGAAGGCGACCAGTTCCGGCATCTTGGTCATCTCGACGCGCTTGGCCATGATCGAACCGGCAGTACCGCCGATCAGCAGGCCGAGCAGGACGTAGCCGATACCGGCGGTGGCCAGCTCGGCGCCGAGCTTATAGATCAGGCCCACGGTGGTGAGCATCGCAATGCCCATGCCGATCATGCCGAACAGGTTGCCGCGGCGTGAGGTGGTCGGATGCGACAGGCCCTTCAGCGCCTGGATGAAGCAGACCGAAGCGACCAGGTAGAGAAGCGTTACCAGATTCATGCTCATGCTTACTTCTGCGCCTCGTTCTTGGTTTTCTTCTTGAACATTTCCAGCATGCGCCGGGTAACCAGGAAGCCACCGAACACGTTGACTGCCGCCAAGGCCACCGCCAGGGTGCCCATGACCTTGCCGGCCGGGGTCACGGTCAGCGCGGCAGCAAGCATGGCGCCGACGATGACGATCGCCGAAATGGCGTTGGTCACGGCCATCAGCGGGGTGTGCAGAGCCGGGGTGACGTTCCATACCACGTGGTAGCCCACGTAGATGGCCAGCACGAAGATGATCAGGTTGTAGATGCCGTGGGAAATCAGCATGTCTTCCATAGCCGTGCTCCTTAACCGTTCTTACGGATGACTTGGCCGTCGCGGCACATCAGGCACGCAGCGACAATGTCATCTTCGAGGTTGATCACCAGCGCACCGTCCTTGTCGAACAGCAGCTTCATGAAGTCCAGCAGGTTGCGGGCGTACAGCGCCGAAGCGTCTGCCCCGACCTGGGCTGGCAAATTGGTTGGGCCGACGATGGTCACGCCATTTTCCACCACCACTTGGTCAGCCATGGTCAGCGGGCAGTTGCCGCCTTGTGCTGCGGCCAGGTCGATCACCACGGAGCCGGGCTTCATCTGCGCCACGGTCTCGGCGCTGAGCAGGATCGGTGCCTTGCGGCCCGGGATCAGTGCGGTGGTGATGACAATGTCAGCCTGCTTGGCGCGCTCGTGCACGGCTTGTGCCTGGCGCTGCATCCAGCTGGCGGGCATGGGCCGGGCATAGCCGCCGACACCTTGCGCACATTCACGTTCTTCATCGGTCTCGTAGGGTACGTCGAGGAACTTGGCGCCAAGCGACTCGATCTGCTCCTTCACCGCCGGGCGCACATCCGAGGCCTCGATCACTGCGCCCAGGCGCTTGGCCGTAGCGATGGCCTGCAGGCCGGCAACACCGGCGCCAAGAATCAGCACGCGGGCGGCTTTCACCGTACCGGCGGCAGTCATCAGCATCGGCATGAAGCGCGGGTAGTGATGCGCGGCCAGCAACACCGCCTTGTAACCGGCGATGTTGGCCTGCGACGACAGCACGTCGAGGCTCTGCGCGCGCGAGGTACGTGGCGCCGCTTCGAGGGCGAAAGCGGTGACGCCGCGTTCAGCCATCTTGGCGATCAGTTCGTTGTTGAACGGGTTGAGCATGCCGATCAGCAGGCTGCCACTGTTGATCAGGGCAAGCTCCTGTTCGCTGGGGGCAACGACCTTGAGTACCAGTTGCGCGCCGAAGGCATCGGCGGCGGTACCGAG
Source organism: Pseudomonas sp. Je.1.5.c (assembly GCF_051129895.1). Lineage (NCBI taxonomy): Bacteria > Pseudomonadati > Pseudomonadota > Gammaproteobacteria > Pseudomonadales > Pseudomonadaceae > Pseudomonas > Pseudomonas sp. Je.1.5.c. The sequence goes on along the minus strand of NZ_JBCPSP010000059.1, from coordinate 4,385 downwards.
GGAGGCGCCAACGGCTTCATAGGCACTGTCCGGAATGCTGGCGTTGAGCCCTGCCCCCCGTTGGACGGTGACCTGATGGCCTTGGCCAACCAGCTTCTTGAGGGTTTCGGGGGTCGCAGCGACCCGCGTTTCGCCCGTCTGCGTCTCGAGAGGAACACCAATGTGCACGACTTTTCTCCTGCGGTGACCTTCTTATCTTTATTGAGCTGGCATGCGCGGGGTTGAATCCGCGGCACTTCGCCAGCGTAGCCGTAAGGCTCGAACCCGCCGGATCCCGGGCGGGCGAAGCATTTTGCAGATGAATACGTAGGCCTTCAACCGGTTCTGGAGCGATACGAAGTTAAAACTACAAGTCACCCTGTGACCGTATGTCGCAAGGGTATGGCTGCAGCCCGTCAAACATGGGCTATTGGGAGATTAGGGGAGAAATTAGATTATTTTTAACAAATTTCGCTGACAGCTGGGCGAATGTCGCAAATAGGCCTGAAACCCGCGCAGTATGCAGGGTTAAGCAAGAATTCAGGGTGTACGCAACAGTTTATTGAAATGCGACAATTCAATACATCTGTAGGTGTTTAAAATAATTGACTACCTAGTCAAGTTGTCGCATCTGCTGGGTGGGTGGAGGCGTACAAGCGTGCCTGTGCTATGAGCCAGTCGCGGAAGGCGCGCAGCGACGCAGATTCCACCTTCCGCTCAGGAATCATTAGATAGTAGGCCTTGTTACTCGATAGCGCATGCCTGTTGGCGACCACCAACCTACCCTGCTCCAGCTCGCGCTGGATCAAGAACGGTGGAATCAGCGCGATGCCCATCTCGTGCATGGCGGCTTGGGCGAGCATCGAGAACAGTTCATAGCGAGGGCCGGTCATGTCGCCCTCCACGCTCATCCCCAAGCCATCGAACCACTGTCGCCAGGCATAGGGTCGGGTGGTCTGCTGCAGCAGCGGCAGTTCGGCGATGCGCTTGGCATCGAGTTCGCCCTGGCCGCTGAGCAAGGCCGGGCTGCACACTGGCATGGGATTCTCACCCATCAGGCGGTGGGACTGGGTGCCCGACCAGTCGGCATCGCCGAAGTAGATCGCTGCATCGAACGCGGTATCGGCGAACAGGAATGGCCGCGTGCGGTTGGTCAGGTTGACGGTGACCTCAGGGTGGCAGTGCTGGAAGTCCTTCAGGCGCGGCAGCAGCCACTGGGTGCCGAAGGTCGGCACCACCGCCAATTCGATCACATTGGCGCCCTGCTGGCGCATTACCGACAAGGTATCGCGCTCGACCGCGTCCAGCTGTGCTGCCACCTGTCGGCTGTAGGATAGGCCGGCTTCGGTGAGTTTTACCCCGCGACGCGAGCGGCGAAACAGCTCGACATTCAGGAACTCCTCCAGCCCACCAATTTGTCGACAGACGGCGCCTTGGGTCAAGGCCAGCTCTTGGGCGGCCTTGGTGAAGCTCTCGTGACGCGCTGCGGCCTCGAAGCAGACCAATGCCGTAGTGCTGGGAATCTTGCGCCGCATGTACGTCGACCTCACTTGTCAGGCTTTGAGTATGCTGATTTGCAGATTTTCGAAGTGAGAAAATATCACTAAACCGTGCGTAATCCTCGTTTGTCCCGACGGCCGAACAGGCCTAGGATCAATGCACAAGAACATTGCCCACGCACCCTGCTCCCCTATTTCGAGGATTTCGCTCATGGCCGGCAAAGCAAGCTTCAACTGGATCGACCCACTGCTGCTCGATCAGCAATTGACTGAAGAAGAGCGCATGGTGCGTGACAGCGCTTATCAGTTTGCCCAGGACAAGCTGGCGCCGCGCGTGATCGAGGCGTTTCGCCATGAGCAGACCGATCCGAAGATCTTCCGCGAGATGGGCGAAGTCGGCCTGCTCGGCGCGACCATCCCAGAGCAATACGGAGGCAGTGGGCTGAACTATGTCTGCTACGGCCTGATCGCCCGTGAAGTGGAGCGCATCGACTCCGGCTACCGTTCGATGATGAGCGTGCAGTCTTCGCTGGTGATGGTGCCGATCAACGAATTTGGCAGCGAACAGCAGAAGCAAAAGTACCTGCCCAAGCTTGCCAGCGGCGAGTGGATTGGTTGCTTCGGCCTGACCGAGCCCAACCACGGCTCCGATCCAGGCGCGATGATCACCCGGGCGCGCAAGGTTGATGGCGGCTACAGCCTGACTGGCAGCAAGATGTGGATCACCAACAGCCCGATTGCCGATGTGTTTGTCGTGTGGGCCAAGGACGATGCCGGGGACATTCGCGGCTTCATTCTGGAGAAAGGCTGGAAAGGCCTGAGCGCCCCGGCGATTCACGGCAAGGTCGGCCTGCGTGCTTCGATCACCGGCGAGATCGTCATGGATGGCGTGTTCGTTCCTGAAGAAAACATCTTCCCTGAGGTGCGTGGTCTCAAAGGCCCGTTCACCTGCTTGAACTCGGCCCGCTATGGCATCTCCTGGGGTGCCCTGGGTGCGGCAGAAGCCTGCTGGCACACCGCGCGCCAATACACCCTGGATCGCAAGCAGTTCGGCCGTCCTCTGGCCGCCAATCAACTGATCCAGAAGAAGCTGGCGGACATGCAGACCGAGATCACGCTGGGGCTGCAGGGCTGCCTGCGTCTGGGGCGGATGAAGGATGAGGGCACCGCTGCGGTGGAAATCACCTCGATCATGAAGCGCAACTCCTGTGGCAAGGCGCTGGATATTGCCCGCCTGGCCCGCGACATGCTCGGCGGCAACGGTATTTCCGATGAGTTCGGCGTAGCCCGTCACCTGGTTAACCTTGAAGTGGTCAACACCTATGAAGGTACCCATGACATCCACGCGCTGATCCTCGGTCGCGCGCAGACCGGCATCCAGGCGTTCTATTAATAGAGGAGCTGGGCCATGGGGGCGTTATCACATCTGCGGGTGCTGGACCTTTCGCGTGTGCTGGCCGGGCCCTGGTCTGGGCAGATCCTCGCCGACCTTGGGGCTGACGTGATCAAGGTCGAGCGTCCGGGGGCAGGTGACGATACCCGCTCCTGGGGGCCACCCTTCCTCAAGGATGCCTATGGGGAGAACACCAGCGAGGCGGCCTACTATCTGTCTGCCAACCGCAACAAGCGCTCGGTGACCATCGACTTCACCCAGCCAGAAGGTCAGCGTCTGGTGCGCGAACTGGCGGCGAAGTCGGATATCGTCATCGAGAACTTCAAAGTCGGTGGCCTGGCGGCCTATGGGCTGGACTATGCCAGCCTGAAGGTGGTCAATCCGAAGCTTATCTATTGCTCGATTACCGGCTTTGGCCAGACCGGGCCGTATGCCAAGCGTGCCGGCTATGACTTCATGATCCAGGGGTTGGGCGGGCTGATGAGCCTGACCGGTCGCCCTGAGGGGGAAGAAGGTGCAGGGCCGGTGAAGGTGGGCGTTGCCTTGACCGATATCCTTACCGGGCTGTACTCGACCGTGGCGATCCTGGCTGCCCTCGCCCATCGTGACCAGTCAGGAGTGGGGCAGCATATTGATATGGCGTTGCTGGACGTGCAGGTGGCCTGCCTGGCTAACCAGGCAATGAACTACCTCACTACAGGCAATGCTCCGCGTCGGCTGGGGAATGCTCATCCTAATATCGTGCCATATCAGGACTTTCCGACCGCCGATGGCGATTTCATCCTTACCGTGGGGAATGATGGGCAGTTCCGTAAATTTGCCGAGGTCGCTGGGCAGCCGCAATGGGCGGACGATCCGCGCTTTGCGACTAATAAGCTGCGGGTCGCCAATCGGGCTGAGCTGATTCCGCTGATTCGCCAGGCCACTGTGTTCAAGACCACAGCCCAATGGGTTAGTGAATTGGAGCAGGCCGGCGTGCCATGCGGGCCAATCAACGATCTGGCGCAGATGTTCCAGGACCCGCAGGTATTGGCTCGTGGATTGGCGGTTAGCATTGCGCATCCGCTGGCGGGTAGCGTACCGCAGGTGGCTAGCCCTATTCGGCTGTCTGAGACGCCGGTGGAGTATCGGCAGGCGCCTCCTCTATTAGGGGAGCATACCGAGGCTGTACTGGAAGAGGTGTTAGGGCTGGACGGCGAGGCTGTGCAGCAGCTGCGTGGGGCAGGTGTGCTCTGAGTCGCTTTCTACTTATATAAGCAGGGAGGCCGGTAGGCCTCCCTGCTTAGTTTTTGGCGCTTTAACTGCACACCCCTATCTGTTGCACCCCGCGTCACCCTGTGGAAGCGGGCCCGCCCCGCGATTCTGACCCTAATTTCAACAATATTGCGGTTTATTGAAATTAAGGGTTGACGCCCTCTCAGATCCCCTTATAATGCGCCCCACTTCCAGCGTAGTTGGAGCGGAAAACTCCTTGAGTATCAACGAGTTAGATGTTTCAGGCAGTACTGGAGGTG
>NZ_JBCPSP010000058.1:0-26059 GCF_051129895.1 Pseudomonas sp. Je.1.5.c | reverse complement strand
CAGCAAGGCGGCTGGCACGCTGTACAGGCGGGCATAGAGGCGGCTGTTGTCGGGGTTGATGGGGCGGCACTGGCACCCCTCAATCCCCCGCAGTCTTGAAGTTGATCTGGCGTGGGAGCGGGCTTGCCCCGCGATGAGGCCAGCACTGGCACCACTCACCCCATCAAAAACTCACCGTCGCCGACAACCGCGCCGTACGCGGCGCGCCCTGGAACAGGTAGTTGTCGCCCAGGTAATCCCCCACATCCCGCCAGTAACGCTTGTCAAAGACGTTATCCACGGTCAGGCGCAGCACTGTGTCATACCCGCCAACCGTGGTGCGGTAGCGGCTACCGACATCGAACACGGTATAGCCACCCACCTCGACGTTGCCCGCTTGACTTGCGTACTTGCTGGCGCTGTAGCGCGCTCCGCCGAGCAGCGCGAGACCCGCGACCGGCAGGCTATATTCGGCCTGCAACGCGGCGCGCAGCTTGGGCACGTTGATCGCCTGATGGCCTTGGTAGGCATCGGTGCCACTGTTCTGCACGCGGGCGCGGATCGCCGCGGCACTGGCCTGGATCTGCAAGCGCGAAGTGACCCAGCCGCTGGCGCCGAGCTCAAGTCCGGTGTTCTTTTGTTGGCCCTGTTGTACGTAGGTAAAGCCAGTGGCGTCGGGGCGGGCATACTGGTAGGCCTGGCGGATCTGGAACAGCGCGGCACTGAAGCTCATGCCCTGCCAGTCGCGCTTGATGCCCACTTCCAGTTGCCGTGACAGGGTGGGGGCGAGGATCTCGGCGGCATTGCTGGCGAACCAAGGCGCGGTGCCCCCAGCGGATAGCCCTTTGGAATAGCTGGCATACAGCGTGGTGTCTGGCTGGGGCTTGTAGATCAACGCCGCGTTGGGCAGCAATTGATACTGCTGGGTATGCCGGCCGGCCAGGCCTGTTTCATCCCAGGTCTTCTCATCCAGGCGGACTTCACGCGCACCGAGCACGGTTTGCCAGTGTTCGTTGAAGGTGATGCGGTCGCTGAAAAATACCCCGTACTGGCGGCTGTCCAGGCGGCGTTCGCTGGAGCCGATGGGGCGCTCCGACGGCGGCACGGCAGGGGCGCCAGTGGCGATGTTGCCGCTGCCGACAAACTCGTTGTAGTAGGGGCGCTGGTCGAGTGTGCGACGCTGGGCACTGGTGCCAACGGTTAGCTCATGGCCCAGGCCCAATCCATCGAAACGACCGTTGAGCATAGCTTGTACTTCGTCAGTGCGGCGGGTGTCGTCGGGGCTGCGGAAGTCATAGATGTCGTAATCGCCTTGCGCGCTGAAGTAGTTCGGTACAGCTGCGCTTGCACAGCTTGCCGAGCCGTAGCAGCCCCAGGCAAACGAGCTGTAGTCATCGATCACCACCTTGCTGCGCGAAGCGCTCAAGGTGCCGGTCCAGTCGTCATTGAAACGGTACTCGAAGCGCCCGCCGAGGTTCAGCGAGTCGTTCTGTACCGGCTTTGCCCAGTGCTGATAAGCCAGCCGGTCATCCGGGTCAATGCCGTGCGGCAGCTCGGTGCCACCCAGCAACTGGTAGCCCGGTACTGATCGCTGTTCGCGGTGCTGATATTCAGCGTCCAGTTGCAGGGTGGCATTGGCGCTGATCTGCCAGTCGAACGCCAGCGAGGCGAAGTCGCGCTTGCCATCGGCATGATCGACGTAGGAGCGGATGTCCTCATGGGCCAGGTTGGCGCGCAGGCCAAATTGCCGCTCACTGCCAAACCAGCCGCCCAGATCGGTGGCCAGGTAGCGCTCGCCTTGCTCGTTGGTCGAGACCGTGACGCTGCGCACGTCTTCTGCGCGCTTGGTCACGTAGTTGACCAGCCCGCCGGGTTCGGCCACGCCGCTCTGCAACCCCGACAGCCCCTTGAGCAGCTCGACCTGCTGCTTGTTCTCCAGCGCCACGTTCTGTTCGCCGACCACGGTCTGGCCGTTGATCTTGTAGCTGCTGGCAGCGTTGAGCTCAAAGCCGCGCACGTTGAAGTTCTCGTAGTAGCCGATCGGCGCATAGCTTTCGCCAACCGAGGCATCGCTTTGCAGCACCTCACTGAGCTTGCGCACCTGGCGGTCTTGCAGCAGCTGTTGGCTGAACACGCTGATCGATGCCGGGGTGTCGAGCAGTGGCGCTGGTTGAAAGCCGCCCACCTGGGCCTCGCGCGGCTGGTAGCCGCCATCGCCATACAGCTCCGAGATGCGCACCGGGGCCAGGGGCACGCTGTCGTCGGCAAGGCCATGGCCGCTGTGCAGGGCAAGGCCCAGGCTGAGCAGGCTCAGGGGCAAACGAGGGCGAAGCGAGGTCATGCGGGCTCCTTGATGGGCATACGCGCCGTTGTGGGTCGGCTGTTATTGGGGGAGGGCGGGGCAGATAAAAAGGGCGCCATGTTAGCAGGCGCAGATGTGCTGAGCGCCCCTATTTCAGGAGCGCTCAGGCAAATAGACGATCAGGGTCTGGAGCGATTCAGGCGGCCGTGCGGCGTTGGTGCTGACGCCAACTGTCGTCGATTTTCGACCAGGTCTTGCCATCGGTGATGGCCATCAGCTTGCGACCATCCTTGAAGGTGGCGAGGAAGGTCGCTTCTTCTTCCTTGCCACCCAGCCAGAGGCCGGCGATCAGCCCGACTGGGCCGGCCACCAGCGCGCCGGCAACGCCCCAGCCAAGGGCGGTGCCCAGGCTGCGGTTGGTTTCCAGGCTGGCCAGCTTGAGTTCCTTGATCCGCGCCAGCGAGATCCGCTCGCCAGGCGAAGGGCTGCGTGGGGTCTTGAGTGTGAGCGATCCATTGCGATACTCGCCTTCACCTAGCAAGAAATCGCCGGATTGCACCGTGAGTCTTGTCATTGTGTCGTCCTGTCAGTGGGAGGGCTGTTGACCACCGCCTATGCAGCTCTTTGCGTGTGAGCAAGTCAACGGCAAGGCGACGGAGGGTCGTGCGGTCGGTTGTCGCGTCAGCCGCTGGCCTGATCAAACCGCTTGAATCAGCACCTTGCGCTTGCGCTCTGCCAGCCCCCAAACCACCAGGGCCAAGCTGCCGATCAGCAGCCCAGCGGCGACGATCCCCAGCCATCCCTGACGTTCGAACAGTTGCGTGCCCAGCAGCGAACCCAATGCGCCACCGATGAAATAGCAGGTGATATAGCCGGCATTGAGCCGCGTGCGCGCCTCTGGTCGCAACGCGATCACCGCATTCTGATTACTCACGTGCACCAGCTGCACGGCCAGGTCCAGCACCAGCACGCCGACCAACAGCGCCAGCAGCGAATGCTCGGCAAAGCCCAGTGGTATCCACGACAGCAGCAAGGCGATCAGCCCGACCGTGGTGCCCAGCGAGCCCTTGCCCCGATCAGCCAGGCGCCCCGCCCAGTTCGCCGACAGCGCGCCCGCAGCGCCGGCCAAACCGAACAGGCCGATCACCGCGTCGGAGTAGTGATACGGCTCGCGCGCCAGCAGAAACGCCAGTGGCGTCCAGAACAGCCCGAACAGGCTGAACGCCAGCAGCCCCAGCAGTGAGCGCAAGCGCAGCACCGGCTCTTCGATGAACAGGCGAAATACCGAGCCGATCAACGCCGGGTATTTCAGCCCGGCATGGCTGTTGTGCTGCGGCAGGCTGCGGTACAGGGCGATAGCGCTGACCGCCATCAGTACCGCAGCCAGCACATAGATACTGCGCCAGCCACCCAGCTCGGCCATGAAGCCTGCGGCGGTACGCGCCAGCAGAATGCCCAGCAACAGCCCGCTCATCAGCGTGCCCACTGCGCGCCCACGATGCTCCGGGGCAGTCAGGCTGGCGGCCATGGGCACCAGGATCTGCGCCACGACCGAGAACAATCCGGTCAAGGCGGTGCCGAACAGCAGCCACGGCAGGCTGGGGGCACAGGCGCTGATGATCAGGCCAAGGGTAGCAATGCCGATCATGATCACGATCAAACGGCGTTGTTCGAACAGATCGCCCAGCGGCGCCAGCAGCAACAGGCCGGCGCCATAGCTAAGCTGCGCGGCGATGACGATGGTGCCAGCAGTGGCGGTGCTCAGGCCGAACTGTTCGGCGATGCTGTGCAGCAGTGGCTGGGCGTAGTAGTTGCTGGCCACGGCCAGGCCGGTGGCAGTCGCCATCAGCAGGATCAGGGCGCGACTGAGGGTCGGGGCGTTCATGGTGGTTCTCATTGCGGGCAGAAGGAAAGTGCGCTCAGTATCGGTAAGTATCTGGCATGACACCAATGTATAGTTTTCACGTTATCTATCTCAATTGCAGATCAATCCATGAATCTCAAGCAGCTCGAATATGCCTTGGCCGTGGCCGATACCGGCAGCTTCACCCGCGCCGCCGAGCGCTGCCATGTGGTCCAGTCGGCGCTTAGTCATCAGGTGGCACGCCTGGAGGCACAGTTGGGCGTCAGTCTGTTCGAGCGTACCTCGCGGCGGGTGCGCTTGACCCCGGCTGGTGAAGCCTTCGTGCTCAGCGCGCGGCCAGCGCTGGAGGCTGCCCAGCGCATTGCCGATGACGTGGCGGCTGCCTGCGGGCAGGTGCGCGGACGGCTGTCGATCGGTGAGATCAGTTCGTTGACGGCGCTCGATCTGGTCGATCTGCTGGCGCTGTTTCATGCGCGTTATCCGGCGGTGGACGTGCGCTGGCTGACCGCCAAGAGTGAGTTGCTGGTGGCCGATGTCTGTGAGCGGCGCCTGGATGTAGGTTTTATCGGCTTGTGGCAGGGCGAAGTGTTGCAGGGCGTGCAACATCGATTGCTGGGCCGGGAAGAACTGGTCGCGGTGCTGCCGCCCGGGCATCCTTTGGCCGGACGTGGGCGGCTGGCCTTGGCCGATATTGCCGATCAGGTGTTGGTCGACTTTCCCGAAGGCACTGGTGCCCGGCGCCAGACCGATGAGGCCTTCCAGGCGGCGGGATTGGTGCATCGGGTACAGTTCGAGATCGGCCATATTCGCCTGGTGGAAAAGTTTGTCCAGCGTGGCCTGGCGATCGGGCTGGTACCGGAACGGATTGCCAATGAGTTTGCTGGGGTCAGTGTGGCTCACTTGGATGACGCCCCTGTACGACATTTGTATGCGGTGTGGTCGAGCAGCCCGACCCCAGCAGCGCGCGCATTCCTTGAGGTGCTGGAACAAAGCCTGGCCTAGCAGACGCTATCACCCCTCTTTGTAGGCGCGGCGCACCGCTACTGCTACAAAGAGGGGCCGCATCCCTCAGGCAGAGAAACCACCATCCGCCGTCAAGCTGGCGCCAGTGATATACCCAGCCTCAGGCCCAGCGAGATAAGCGACGAAGCTGGCGATCTCTTCGACATGCCCATAGCGCCCAATCGCCATTAGCGGAATCAGACTCTCGGCAAAATCCCCCGCGGCCGGGTTCATGTCGGTGTCGACTGGCCCAGGCTGTACGTTGTTGACGGTAATCCCCTGCGGCCCAAGGTCACGCGCCAGGCCCTTGGTCAGGCCAACCAGCGCCGACTTGCTCATCGCATACGGCGCGCCACCGGCAAACGGCATGCGCTCGGCATTGGTGCTGCCGATATTGATGATCCGACCACCCTGGCCCATGTGCCGGGCAGCGGCTTGGCTGGCAACGAACACACTGCGCACGTTGACGGCGAGGATCCGGTCGAAGTCGGCCAGATCGAACTCGGCCACTGGCGCCACCGCCAGCACACCCGCGTTGTTGACCAGAATGTCGAGCCTACCGAATGCCTTGACCGTCGCCTCCACGGCCTGCTGCACAGCGCTGGCATCGGCACTGTCGGCGCGCAAGGCCAAGGCTTTGCCGCCAGCGTCGTTGATTTCTGCTGCCAGGGCCTCAGCGGTGTCCGCCGAGCTGACATAGGTAAAGGCCACCTGCGCCCCTTCCTTGGCCAGACGGCGCACGATCGCCGCACCGATGCCGCGCGAACCGCCCTGGACCAGGGCTCCCTTGGTGTCGAGAGTAAGTGAATGGGACATGCTGATCTCCTGCAAGTGAAAGGCCGGATGCCTTGGGATGGGAGAAGTATCGGCTGTGGATTACCTGCTGATAAGATGGCAATCGCTATCAGCAGAGTAAACCTGGGGTTGGTAATCATGGCCATGGAGTCGTTCAGCACGATGGAGTGCTTTATTCGCAGCGCCGAGGTCGGCAGCTTCGCCGAGGCTGCCCGGCGCCTGAGCCTGACCCCGGCAGCGGTGGGCAAGAACGTCGCCCAGCTGGAGGCGCGGCTGGGTGTGCGACTGTTCCAGCGTAGTACGCGCAAGCTGACCTTGACCGAAGCGGGGCAGCGATTTCTCGCCGAGGTCAGCGACAGCTTTCGCACCATTCAATACGCCATGGCCAACCTGGCCAGCGCCGAAGGCCAGCCGGCCGGGCTGTTGCGGGTGAGCATGGGGACGGTTTTCGGGCGTTTGTACGTGCTGCCGCTACTGGCTGAATTTCTTCAGCGCTACCCGGCGATCACCCCCGACTGGCACTTCGACAACCGCCAGGTCGACCTGATTGGCCAAGGCTTCGATGCGGCGATCGGCGGCGGTTTCGATCTGCCGCCGGGGGTAGTGGCGCGCAGGCTGACCCCGGCACACCGGGTGCTGGTCGCCTCGCCGGCTTATCGCCAGCAGCATGGGCCTATCGAGCAGCCCGAAGACTTGCCACGCCACGCCGGGATTTTAATCCGCTCGCCGCAGACCGGCCGCGTGCGCTCCTGGCCGCTGACCAGTCGCTGGCAGGAGCAACGGCCTTTGCAACTGCGCCAGGCCATGACCATGAGTGACTCCGACGCCGCCTGCGCGGTGGCTGAACAGGGCTTGGGCATCGCCCTGGTCAGCTTGCCGTTTGCCGTGCCTTACCTGACCTCAGGCAGGCTGCAGCGGGTGTTGCCGGACTGGTATGTGGATGATGGCAACATCAGTCTCTATTACGCCGAGCACAAGCTGTTGCCGGGCAAGACCCGGGCGTTCATCGATTTCGTGGTGGAGCGGTTTGCGCGGCAGGGGCTGGCGAAGCGCTTTGATGCGCTGGAGGCGCTATAGAAGGCACCCGTGCCGATCTTGTGGGAGCGGGCTTGCCCCGCGATCAGGCCAGGTCAGACGACATCGATCACAATCGACACCTGCGCCACCCCAGCCACCTGCAAACTCACCTCATCATCAACCCGTTTGCCGATCAACAACTGCCCCAGCGGAGAGCGCGGCGTAATCACGGTAACCACCTGCTCGCCCTCGCCGATCTTCAGCCCAGCCCCTTGCGGCCCAAGAAACAGCATCCTCTGGTGACCCTGCTCATCTTCCAAAGTCACCAGGTTGCTGATCTGAATGCCCCGCGCCGGATCATAGTCACGCATGATCAACTGCTGATACGTCAGCAGCGCCTGGCGAATCTCGGCGGTGCGCCGCGCTTGCCCGGTGGCCAGGTACGAAGCCTCAAGGCCCAAGGTGTCGTACTTGTTCTCGGCAATGTTCTCTTCGGCCGTGGCCGTTTCATAGGCGGTCTGGGCGGCGCGGCGCAGCACTTCGACGTCGTCTTCCAGGGTTTGCACGATGCGCGCGAGCAGGGTGGTCTTGTTCATGGTCAGTAGCAGAACTCCAGCACGTTGGCCTGGCTCTTGTCGGTTGGGGCGGTGCGGTTTTGTTGCAGCCAGAACTGACACTTGGGGTTATTCAGGTTGCGCGGGTTGCCTTGGGCGGCATCAGCGGCCTGCTGGGCCTCTTGCTGATGGAGGATGTCCTTGTACCGCTCGAACATCTGCGCCTGGGCATCGGCGGGCTGTGCCGGTGGCGGGGTAGGTGCGACGATTGCTGGCGCCACCGCCTGGGCGACTGGCGTCACCTGTTCAGGCCACCAGCGCAGTGCCAGCCACAGGCTCAGGCCAATGGCAACGGCGCCCAGCCACAGGCCGAAGGCCACGCAGAGGATCAATTGCAAGGGCTTGAGGGTAATCTTCAGTTCGCGGCGGCGATACATGGCGGCCTCCTGGCAGGGCGGGTCATGCCGGCATTGTCGCATGGGGGGCGAGAATTATTCAGCGCCAGAGCTTTTGTCAGCAAGCATTTATCCGCACAATCGGCGGTTTTTCCGCGCGGCGAGGGAAGTGGGCATGAAAACCACGTGGGACATTTTCTGCACGGTCGTCGACAACTACGGCGATATTGGCGTGACCTGGCGCCTGGCCCGCCAGCTGGTGGCCGAGCATGACCTGGCGGTGCGCTTGTGGGTCGATGACCTGAACGCCTTCGTCCGCCTGTGCCCGGAGGCCGATGCCAACGCCGAGCAGCAATGCCAGCAGGGCGTTGATGTGCGCCATTGGCCGGCTGACTGGCAGGGCGCTGCCCCGGCGCAGGTGGTGGTTGGGGCCTTTGCCTGCGTATTGCCTTCGGCCTATGTCGAGGCGATGCGCGCGCAAGCCACGCCGCCGCTATGGCTGAACCTTGACTATCTGAGTGCGGAAGATTGGGTGGAGGGCTGCCATGGCCTGCCGTCGCCTCAGGCCAACGGCCTGCGCAAGATGTTCTTCTTCCCAGGGTTTACCGCAAACACCGGGGGGCTGCTGCGCGAGGCCTCGCTGCTGGCGCGCCGCGATGCTTTCCAGCAAACGCCTGGCGAACGGGCGAGGTTTCTTCAGGGGCTTGGCGTGCAGCTTGAAGCGTCGGCGCGATTGATCTCCCTGTTCGCCTACGAAAACCCGCAGTTGGCCAATTGGCTCGATGTGCTGGCGGCAGATCCACAGCCCAGCCATTTGCTGGTGCCGCAAGGGCGGGTGCTGGCTGATCTCGCTTGCTGGTTGGGCGAGGCGCACTTGCCGGTTGGGGCGATCCACCAGCGTGGCGCCCTGACGGTGCAGGTGCTGCCTTTCGTCAGCCAGGACGACTACGACAAGTTGCTCTGGGCGTGCGACTTCAACGCCGTGCGCGGCGAGGATTCATTCGTCCGTGCGCAGTGGGCGGGAGCGCCGATGCTCTGGCACATCTATGTGCAGGAAGAAAACGCCCACTGGGAAAAACTCGAAGCGTTTCTTGGCCATTATCGTCGCGGCTTGTCGGACGCTGCCGCAGGGGCTCTGAGCGATTTGTGGCGCGCCTGGAACATGGATCAAGACATGGCCCAGGCCTGGCAAGCGCTGCAACCGCACTGGCCGCAGTTGCGCCAGCATGCCCGTGACTGGGCCGCAGAACAGGCCACTCGGCCGGACCTTGCCACGGCGCTAGTACACTTTTACCGAAATTCGCTATGATACGCGGCCTCGATTTTTATAAATCCATCCAGATTCGGATACTTCGCAATGAAAACTGGTAAAGAAATCAAACCTGGTACCGTTCTGCGCATCGATAACGATCCGTGGTTGGTTCAGAAAGCTGAATTCACCAAATCGGGCCGTAACAGCGCGATCATGAAGACCAAGCTGAAGAACCTGCTGACCGGCTACAAGACTGAAACCGTCTACGGTGCCGACGACAAGCTGGACGATGTGATCTTGGATCGCAAAGAAGCCACCCTGTCGTTCATCAACGGTGACTCGTACACCTTCATGGACACCACCGACTACACCATGTACGAACTGAACGCCGAAGACATCGAGGCCGTTCTGCCGTACATCGAAGAAGGCATGGAAGACATCTGCGAAGCTGTGTTCTTCGAAGAGCGCCTGGTTTCGGTTGAACTGCCGACCACCATCAGCCGTCAGGTTGTCTACACCGAGAACGCTGCACGTGGCGATACCTCCGGCAAGGTCATGAAGCCTGCCAAGCTGAAGAACGGTACCGAGATTCAGGTTGCCGACTTCATCCAGATCGACGAGTGGATCGACATCGACACCCGCGACAACAGCTTCAAGGGCCGTTCCAAGAAGGCCTAACTTCTTGCGACCCGCAAAAAACCCGGCCTTGGCCGGGTTTTTTTTGTGCCTGAAACAGTGTGGGGCTGCTCTTTCACACAGTCACATGCAGCCGCACATCTACATTGCCACGGGTGGCGTTGGAATACGGGCAAACCTTGTGCGCCTTCTCTACCAGGCCTTCAGCTTCAGCCTGTTGCAGGCCAGGCAGGTTGATCTGCAGATCGATATCCAAGCCAAAGCCACCTGGGATTTGGCCAATGCCAACCTTGGCAGTGATCGAGGCATCGGCCGGCAGTTGTTTCTTCTCTTGCCCGGCCACGAACTTCAGTGCGCCGATGAAGCAGGCCGAATAGCCAGCGGCGAACATTTGCTCGGGGTTGGTGCCTTCACCGCCTGCGCCACCCAGCTCTTTGGGGGTGCTCAGCTTGACTTCCAGCTTGCCGTCGCTGGAGCGGGAGGTGCCGTCGCGACCACCGGTGGAGGTTGCCTGGGCGATGTACAGGGGAGTGACCTTTTGCATCTTGAGCCTCGCTTGTGTGCTGTGCGCCGTGGCGCTGGGTGGGTGTGGGATTAAATTAGCGCGCAATTATTTAGTGCGCAAGATAAATCTTCCACCGTTCATCCGAACGGCCATTTCACAGCATAGTCCTCAGAGGCTCTTTTGCAGGCTGGCGCGCAGCTCCAGTAGGTCGGCTTGCAGCTGTTGCAGGCGTTCCAGGCTCAGCCCGCTGGCTTGCAGGATGCACTGCGGGACGCGCTGGGCCTCGTCCTGCAGGGTGCGGCCCTTATCGGTGAGTTGCACCAGCACCACCCGTTCATCCTCGCGGCTGCGGGTGCGCTTGAGCAGACCCTCGCTTTCCAGGCGCTTGAGCAGCGGGGTCAGTGAGCCGGGGTCGGTGAGCAGGCGCTGGCTGATTTCACCCACGGTCAGGCCGTCCTGCTCCCACAACACGAGCATCGCCAAGTACTGCGGGTAGGTCAGGCCCAGGGCCTGCAGCAAGGGCTTGTAGACCTTGGTCATCAGCAACGAGGTGGAGTGCAGGGCGAAGCAGACCTGGTTGTCCAGCAGCAGCTCGGTGCAAGGGGCTTTAGTGTCGGCGTTCATGCAGGTCCTTGAATTAATTCTGGTGAAAATTTAGCACGCTGATGGTTAGCGCGCTCATGACCAGCGTAATCCACTGCGCAACGCCAGATCCCAAGGTGGAACCGGGCTGAAGCGGCTCTTGAGAAATTCGAGCAGCAATCGACTGCGAGAGTTCGTTTCATGTTCCAGGCGTAGTGCATAGACGCCACTGGTTTCCGGCTGGGGCAAGCCGTTTTGGCAGAACAGCGGCAGCAGTTCACCGCGCAGCAGGTAGTCGCTGATCAGCCAGGTGGGCAGGTGCGCGATGCCTAGGCCGGCGAGCGCGCCGAACAACAGGGTTTCGGCGTTGTTGGCCGACATGCGCATGCGTGCCGGGCGATACAGGCGGGTCTGGCCGTCCACGGCGAAGCGCCAGGCGAACGGCGGCGCTAGGCCGTCCCAGTCCAAGCCATCGTGTTCTGGCAGTTCGCTGGGGCAGGCCGGTACGCCGCGGCTGGCCAGATACCCTGGGCTGGCGCAGGCAATGCGCACCATGTAGGCCAACGGCGTGGCGACCAGGCGCGTATCGGCCAGCGGACCTGCCCGCAGCACCAGGTCGACTTCGCCTAAGTGGCTGCCATGCAGGTCGACGAAGCTGTCGATCAGCCGCAGCTGCACGTCCAGGCCCGGGTAGGCCACGAGGAAGTCGGCGATCGCTGGAGCCAGGTGGCGCCGGCCAAATGCTGCTGGGGCATCGATACGGATCAAACCTTCCGGGGCGTTGCTCAGCGACACCGCTTCGGCGCGTGCCAGGCGTAATTCTTCAACGATGCGCCGTGCGCGCTCGGCGAAAGCCTTGCCAGCCGGGGTCGCGCGCACCGCGTGGGTACTGCGTACGAACAGCCGGCTGCCTACGGCGCTTTCCAGGTTGTCGATGCGCCGCGCCACCGCTGAGGGGGTCAGCGGGTGGCGGCGGGCGGCCGCGGAAAAGCTGCCGGACTCCAGCACATCCAGGAACAGGCTCAATTGTTCGGTAAGGGTATCGGGGCTCATGCTCGGTCTGCTTATGCGAGTTACGCATAGTCATTGTGCGTTGCTGTGCGTTTCCCCGCTAGCCTAGTGTCGGTAGCATGCGCGCATCGTGTAACCGGCGGATGAGGCCCTGATGATCGAGTGGTTGATGTATATCGTGTTGGGCGCCGCACTAGGCACCGTGGGTGGTTTGTTCGGGATTGGCGGCGGCTTGATCGCCATTCCGGCCCTCGGCGTGTTATTTGGCCTGGATCAGCAACTGGCCCAAGGCACCGCGCTGGTGATGGTGGTGCCGAACGTGTTGCTGGCGCTGTGGCGCTACCACCAGCGCAACCGCATCGAGCTGCGCCATGCGCTGCCGTTATCGTTGTGCAGCTTGCTGTTTGCCTGGTTGGGCTCGATCTGGGCGGTGGGGATCGACGCTCACTCGATGCGCCTGGGTTTTGTCGGCTTCCTGGTGGCGTTGGCGGTGTGGAACGTTGCCCGGATGTTCATGCGTGTTAGCCCGCCGAGCAGCGAGTTGCGCTATGCCTGGCCCTGGCTTGGGGTGCTGGGCAGCTTTGCCGGGACCATGGGCGGGCTGTTCGGCGTAGGTGGGGCCGTGGTGGCGACGCCGATTCTGACCAGTGTGTTCGGGACCACCCAGGTGGTCGCGCAAGGGCTGTCGCTGGCACTGGCGGCGCCAAGCACCATGGTGACGCTGCTGACTTATGGACTGCACCAGAGTGTGGTCTGGCAGGTGGGTGTGCCGCTGGCGGTCGGCGGGTTGTTGAGCATCAGCTGGGGGGTGAAGTTGGCGCATGCCCTGCCGGAAAAAGTCCTGCGCACGATGTTCTGCGTGTTCTTGGTGGTGTGCGCGGTGATGCTGGTCTACGAGCTCTGAGGATTGATTGTGGTGTCAGTGCATGCCCTATCGCGGGGCAAGCCCGCTCCCACGCGAGTAGCGCAATGGACTGCGCCGCGCGATAGGGCGGTACTACACCGCAAACCCTTCGGTGATGTAGTCAGCCATGCAATCAGTGATCGGCGACTGAGTCTGCGCATTGCGCAGCAACATCACATTGGCCAGCGGCAGCTGGGGCAGGCCGTCGGCTTCACCGAGAATGCGGATGTTGCCGCCGACCAGGCTCTGCAACTGCGCCGTCACCGCCAGGCCGGCCGTGACAATGGCAAAAATTGCCGCAAGGCTGGGGCTGGTATAGGCGATGCGATAATCGATGCCCTGGCTCTCCAGCGCATTGCAGGTCCAGGCCCGGCAGAAACAATCGGTGTTGAACAGCGCCAACGGCATCGGCCGCTGCTCCTGCGGACAAAAGCCCTGTGCCGCGGCCCAGACCAAGCGCTCCTGGCGCAGCAGCTGGCCTATCTCATTACCCGGCTCGCGGGTGACGATGGTCAGGTCCAGGTCCTGGCGCAGCATCAGCTGTTTCGACGAGTCGCAATGCACCTCCACCTGAATCAGCGGATAGGCCTGGGCGAAGCTGGAAAGGATGCTCGGCAGAAAGCGCATGGCGTAGTCGTCAGGCGTGCCGATGCGCACCACCCCGACCATGTGCGGCATGCGCAAGGTGTTGAATACTTCGCCATGCAACTTGAGGATGCGCCGGGCATAGCCAAGCAGCACCTGGCCTTCGGCGGTCAGGCGCACCTGGCGGCCGTCGCGCTCGAACAGCTGGCGCTGGAGGATGTCTTCCTCCAGGCGCTTCATCTGCATGCTGACCGCCGACTGGGTGCGGTTGACCACCTCGCCAGCGCGGGTGAAGCCGCCTTGTTCGGCGATGGCGACGAAGGTGCGTAGGACGTCCGAATCGAGGCTCTGGTACTGGGACATTGCATCAATCTCCGAGATGCATGGCATCAGAAACATTCGTTGGATTGATCGTATGCCTGGCGCGAGACTGAAGCCATCAACACGGAGGGCTTCACGATGAAAGGTCATGTCAGCGTTACCCAGCAACCTGTCTTTTCTGTCGGCCACCTGCTGCATGAGGTGGGGCACCGGTTGGCGCGGTGGCATCAGCTGTATCGTCAGCGCCAGGAGCTGGCCGGGCTAAGTGATGCGACGCTTGCCGATCTGGGGTTGAGCCGGGCGGATATCCAGCGCGAGGCCGAGCGGCCGTTCTGGGATGATCCGCTGCGTAAGTAAGTGTCAGTATCGGCCTCGTCGCGGGGCAAGCCCGCGCCTGCACCCGCGATGAGGGCCGAACAATCGCTACAAAGATGATTGCCAGGCCTTAGCTCAGCGGCGTACCTGCTTCAGCGTCTCGGCAATCAAGAACGCCAGCTCCAGCGACTGATCAGCATTGAGCCGCGGATCGCAATGGGTGTGGTAGCGATCCGACAGCCCATCCTCGGTAATCGGCCGCGCCCCACCAATGCACTCGGTGACGTTCTGCCCGGTCATCTCGATGTGAATCCCGCCCGCATAAGAGCCTTCGGCCTGATGCACCTGGAAGAACTGCTTGACCTCATCGAGGATCTGGGCGAAGTCGCGCGTCTTGTAGCCGCTGCTGGCCTTGATGGTATTGCCATGCATCGGGTCGGAGCTCCACAGCACCTTGCGTCCCTCGCGCTCGACGCTGCGAATCAGCCCTGGCAGGTGATCGCCAACCTTGCCTGCGCCCATCCGCACGATCAGGTTCAGGCGCCCTGGGTCGTTGTCCGGGTTGAGCGTATCGATCAGGCGGATCAACTCCTCAGGCTTCATGCTTGGCCCGACCTTGACGCCAATCGGGTTATGCACTCCACGCAGAAACTCCACATGGGCGCCGTCAAGCTGGCGCGTGCGGTCGCCGATCCACAGCATGTGCGCCGAGCAATCGTAGAAATCGCCGGTCAGGCTATCGCGGCGCACGAAAGCTTCTTCGTAATTGAGCAGCAGCGCTTCGTGGGCAGTGAAGAAGCTGGTTTCACGCAGTTGCGGCGCGCTGTCCAGGCCGCAGGCGCGCATGAACGCCAGGGTCTCGTCGATACGGTCGGCGAGTTGGTGGTACTTCTCGGCCAGGGCGGAGTTGGCGATGAAATCCAGGTTCCACTTATGTACCTGGTGCAAGTCGGCGAAACCACCCTGGGCGAAGGCGCGCAGCAAGTTGAGGCTGGCGGTGGCCTGGTGGTAGGCCTGCAGCAGACGCTCAGGGTCGGGGATGCGGCTGGGCTCGTCGAAACCGATACCGTTGACGATATCGCCGCGATAGGCCGGCAGGGTCACTTGGCCGATGGTTTCATCGCCGGCAGAGCGAGGCTTGGCGAACTGACCGGCCATGCGCCCGACTTTCACCACCGGGCAACCGGCGGCGAAGGTCATGACGATGGCCATCTGCAGCAACACCTTGAAGGTGTCGCGGATTTTCGCCGCGGAGAACTCGGCGAAGCTCTCGGCGCAATCACCGCCCTGGAGCAGGAATGCGCGGCCCTGGGTGACCTCGGCAAACTGTCGGCGCAACTCCCGCGCCTCGCCCGCGAAAACCAAGGGTGGGTAGCTGGCCAGGGTCTGCTCGACCTTGAGCAGGTGCGCAGCGTCTGGGTAGGTTGGTTGCTGCTGGATCGGCAGGTCGCGCCAGCTTTCAGGGCTCCACGGTTGCTTCATCACGGGCTCGGTATGGTCTGTTATGGGCTGTCTGTCATGGTATCAGCTGGCGAGCCGCTTGTTGCACCGGGGGCATTGACGGACAATGGCGGTTTTGTGCGCAGGTCAGGCGGGAGTGGCAATGTCCAACGAGCGGGAAGAGCGGCTGCTGGCGCGGGTCGAGGATGCCTTTGGCGTTGTCAGCGTCTACGAAGTCGAGGACTACCGTTTTCTTGAGTTCGGCGATGCTATCGAGCAGAGCTGCGTGTTCACTGCCGACCCCAGCTGGCTGGAGTACGACTACACCCGCGCGATGCTGCTGGGCGCGTTGTGCCATCCACAGCCGGAGAGTGCGCTGTTTCTTGGGCTGGGTGCCGGCACCCTGACCCAGGCCTGCCTGAAGTTTCTGCCGTTGGAAGATGTCGAGGCCATCGAACTGCGCCCGGATGTGCCGCGCCTGGCCATGGAGTACCTGGGCCTGGATGACGATCCGCGCCTGTACGTGCGGGTGGGCGATGCGCTCGAGCTGCTGGCGAGTGCGGAGAAGGCCGACCTGATCTTCGTTGACCTGTATACCGACCATGGTCCGGGTGTCGGGCACCTGGCCTGGGGCTTTCTGGAAAACTGCCAGAAGCAGCTCAACCCCGGCGGTTGGCTGGTGATCAACCAATGGGCCGGCGATGACGGCAAGCCGCTGGGCGCGGCGCTGTTGCGCGGGTTGTATCACCGCCATTACTGGGAGCTGCCGGTCAAGGAGGGCAACGTGATCCTGTTCGTGCCGGCCGAGCTTGAGCAGCAGCTGGATATCGAACAACTGCGCGGGCGGGCCGAGGCACTGGCGCCGCAGTTGGGATACAGCCTTGAGTACCTGATCAAAGAGGTGCGGCCAGCGACCTGATGTTGGCTTTAAAACACCACGATCACTGTGGGAGCGGGCTTGCCCGCGAAGAAAGCACCACAACCTGAAGGGGAAACGATTCAGCCATTATCCGATGATGGCTGCATACTGGCCGCTATTCCCGAAAAAAATCTAACTGCCCGAAACGATTTCAGGTATAGTACGCGCCGGTCTTTTAGCGGGCCGCAAAATCAGGTGGTGCAAATCCTCCGAGTCCAGCTTCGGCTGCACGTCCGCTAGGCGGACCTTCCCAAGTTTTTCTTTTTCAATCGTTTTCGCAAATCCCCGCCGCCAAAGCTGCCTGGGTGACCCTCGGGTCTTTCAAGGCATGTGCAGCTTTGGAGCATGGGTCTTTGCGGATGCACATAGAGGCAGACCCATGACCCAGGAAACCGGCGGATTCGCCGCTCTCGGACTTAACCCGAACATTGTTGCTGCCGTACTGGCCACCGGCTACGAAGAGCCGTCCGCCATTCAGCAACAATCGATTCCGATCATCCTCGACGGTCATGACATGATCGGCCAGGCGCAGACCGGCACCGGTAAAACCGCTGCCTTCGCTCTGCCGATCCTCAATCGTATCGATGTGAGCAAGCGCGAACCGCAAGCCCTGATCCTGGCGCCAACCCGTGAGTTGGCGCTGCAAGTTGCAACCGCTTTCGAAACCTACGCCAAGCAAACGCCAGGCGTTAACGTAGTAGCTGTCTACGGTGGTGCCCCAATGGGCCCACAGCTGCGTGCCATTCGCAACGGCGCGCAAATCGTCGTAGCTACCCCAGGCCGTCTGTGCGACCACCTGCGTCGTGACGAGAAAGTCCTGTCGACCGTTCAGTACCTGGTACTGGACGAAGCCGACGAGATGCTCAAGCTGGGCTTCATGGATGACCTCGAAGTGATCTTCGACGCCATTCCGGCCACGCGCCAGACCGTGCTGTTCTCGGCGACCCTGCCGTCGTCGATCCGCAGCATCGCCGAGCGTCACCTGCGCGAGCCGAAGCACGTCAAGATCCAGAGCAAGACCCAGACCGTTACCGCGATCGACCAGGCGCACCTGATGGTCCACGCCGACCAGAAGATCCCGGCTGTGCTGCGTCTGCTGGAAGTCGAAGAATTCGATGCCTTGATCGCCTTCGTGCGTACCAAGCAAGCCACCCTGGACTTGGCCGCTGCCCTGGAAGCCAAAGGCTACAAGGCTGCCGCGCTGAACGGCGACATCGCCCAGAACCAGCGTGAGCGCGTAATCGACTCGCTCAAGGATGGCCGCCTGGACATCGTCGTCGCCACCGACGTCGCTGCCCGTGGTCTGGACGTACCGCGTATCACCCACGTGTTCAACGTCGACATGCCGTACGACCCAGAGTCCTACGTGCACCGTATCGGCCGTACTGGCCGTGCGGGTCGCGAAGGCCGTGCACTGCTGCTGGTCACCCCGCGTGAGCGCCGCATGCTGCAGGTCATCGAGCGTGTAACCGGTCAGAAGGTTGCTGAAGCCCGCCTGCCTGGCCCACAAGCTGTACTGGATGCGCGGATCAAGAAATTGACCGCAAGCCTGGCGCCGCTGGTGGCCGAAGCAGAAGCCAGCCATGGCGACCTGTTCGACCGTCTGACCGCTTCGCTGGAATGCACGCCACGTGCCCTGGCCTCGGCCCTGCTGCGCAAGGCCACCAATGGCCAGCCGCTGGACCTGGCTTCGGTTGAGCGCGAGCAGCCACTGGTGCCGACTAGCGGCCCACGTGGTGAGCGTGCCGAGCGCGGTGAGCGCAGCGATCGTGGCGAGCGTAGCGACCGTGGTGACCGCGAGCGTCGCGCGCCAATGCCACTGGCTGAAGGCCGTGTGCGTTGCCGTACCGCCCTGGGTGCCCGTGACGGTATCGCCGCCAAGAACCTGTTGGGTGCGATCCTCAACGAGGGCGGCCTGGCCCGCGACGCTATCGGCCGCATCCAGGTGCGCGACAGCTTCAGCCTGGTCGAGCTGCCGGAGGATGGTCTGGAGCGTCTGCTGACCAAACTCAAGGACACCCGCGTAGCCGGTAAGCAGCTCAAGCTGCGCCGCTATCGCGAGGATTGATCCTGGCGCAATGAAAAAATCCCCGGCCTAGGTCGGGGATTTTTTTGCCTGTCGAGCTAAGAATTATGCCGGATGTGCTGGCCTCTTCGCGGGCAAGCCCGCTCCCACACGGCTTGATGCGATCTGTGTGGGAGCGGGCTTGCCCGCGAAGAGGCGGCTGATCTCAACACAAGGCTTCAGTCAAACCGGTAGATATCCATCCCCAGCGCACCGAGGGTGAACCCCTGGTGCACCACGCCAAACTTGTCACCCGCGCCCAAGGCAAAGAACAGCGGCAGCAAATGCTCATCACTGGGATGATTGCGTAGCGCATGCGGCGCCTGCTGGCGGTAGTCGAGCAGGGCAGGGCGGTCATCTTCCTTGAGCCTGTCGACCACCCAATCACGAAACGCCAGTGCCCAAGGCTCGATCGCATCTGGCCCGGCATGCCAGTCCAACTCGCCCAGGTTGTGCGTGATGCTGCCCGAGCCGATCAGCAGAATACCTTCATGGCGCAGCGACTCCAGCGCCTGGCCCACCTCCAGTTGCAAGCGAGGCCCGCCCTGGCTGGGCAGAGAAACCTGCACTACCGGGATGCCCGCATTGCGGTACATCAGCGACAACGGCACCCAGGCACCATGATCGAACGGTCGCTGCTCATCCAAAAGCGCCGGCAGGCCCGCAGCGGTCAATTGCGCGCTTATCTTGCGGGCCAGCTCGGGGTCACCTGGCGCCGGGTATTGCACCGCGTACAGCGTCGGAGGGAAGCCGTGGAAGTCATGCCAGGTCTGCGGCTGCGGATTACTCATGACCAGCAGCTCACGGCTCTCCCAGTGCGCCGAGACCACCACGATCGCTTTCGGTCGGGGCAAGGCGTTGGCCAGTGCTGCCAAGGCCGGTCCGCTGGCGCCAGGTTGCAGGGCGAGCATGGGCGATCCATGGGAAATGAACAGGCTGGGCAGCATGGCGGGGTCCTGACAGTTAAGATGCAGCCATCTTCGATCAGTTTAAGATCGAGATCCAATATAAGTTTTCACCGCGAACTATCGAAAAATCGGGAGCGAACATGCAGCCGGCGTTCTGGCACAAAAAGTGGGCAGACAACCAGATTGGCTTTCACCAGGCTCAGGTCAACCCCTATCTGCAAGCGTACTGGCCGCTCGCTGAGCTAGCGCCGGGCAGTCGGGTGCTGGTGCCGTTGTGTGGCAAGAGCCTGGATATGATCTGGCTTGCCGCCCAAGGCTATCGGGTGTTGGGCGTGGAATTGTCGAGGCGGGCGGTAGAGGACTTCTTCGCTGAGCATGGCTTGCAGGCGCAGGTGTCGCAACAGGGCGCCTTCGAAGTCTGGCGCAGTGCTGAGGTGGAACTATGGTGTGGCGATTTCTTTGCCTTGCAGCCTGGCGATGTTGTCGATTGCGCAGGCCTTTATGACCGTGCTGCGCTGATCGCCTTGCCCCAGGAGATGCGCCATCGCTACATGGCGCTGCTGTCTGAACTGCTACCAGCAGGCTGCCGAGGCGTGCTGGTGACACTCGACTACGAGCAGGCCCGTGTGGACGGGCCGCCGTTTTCGGTGGCAGATAGTGAGGTGCGCGCTGGCCTGCGCGGATGGCAGGTCGAGCAGGTGCAGCAAGAGCAGGTTATCGGGCAGAGCCCGAAGTTTCAGCAGGCTGGGGTGACGAGCCTGTTCGAGCGGGTTTATCGGCTACACCACTGAGCCACAAAAAAGGGCGACCGAAGTCGCCCTTTCTAATGGCTGGTAGAGGATCAGCCGCGGCGACGCAGCGCCTCGATACGCTCTTCCAGCGGCGGGTGGCTCATCAGCAGGCCCGCCAGGCCTTGCTTGAGGCCGCCGTTGATGCCAAACGCCTTGAGGGTGTCGGGCATGTGCACCGGCATGCCTTGCTCTACGCGCAGGCGCTGCAGCGCGCCGATCATTGCGGCGGTGCCGGCCAGCTGGGCGCCGGCTTCGTCGGCACGGTACTCGCGGCGACGCGAGAACCACATGACGATCATGCTGGCCAGGATGCCCAGAATCAGCTCGGCGACGATGGTCGCCACGTAATAGGCGATGCCTTGGCCTTCTTCGTTCTTGAAGATCACCTTGTCGACGAAGTTGCCGATGATGCGGGCGAAGAACATCACGAAGGTGTTCACCACGCCTTGCACCAGCGCCAGGGTGACCATGTCGCCGTTGGCCACGTGGCCGATTTCGTGAGCCAGTACCGCGCGCACTTCATCGGGCGAGAAGCGCTCCAGCAGGCCTTGGGACACTGCCACCAGCGCGTCGTTACGGTTCCAGCCGGTGGCGAAGGCGTTGGCCTCGTAAGCCGGGAAGATACCCACTTCGGGCATCTTGATGCCGGCTTCGCGCGACAGCTCCTCGACCGTTTGCAGCAGCCACTGTTCGTGGCGGGTGCGCGGCTGGGTGATGATTTGCGTGCCGGTGCTCATCTTCGCCATCCATTTGGAGATGAACAGCGAGATCAGCGAGCCGGCGAAGCCGAACACGGCGCAGAACACCAGCAGCTGGCTGAGGTCGAGATCAACCCCGTTGGCCGCCATGAACCCATTGAAGCCAAACAGGCTCAGGGTAATGCTTGCAACCAGCACCACCGCAAGGTTGGTGGCTACAAACAACAAGATGCGCATCATGGTTGTTACGTTCTCCTGACGGATAAAAATGTTGCGTACTGCGGGGTATATAAGGGGGAGATGACGCCGATTCAACCGGTCGACTATTTCAAACTGTGTAGCGCGGAGTATGGCAGAGGAAACTGGCCGGTTTGTGGGATAGAGCGTTGCAGGATGTAAGAAGATTCGCGGCGCTAAGCATTGAATGGGCCGCAAAGCGGCCCCAAGCTCAATTACTGCTGATAGGTACGCAAGAAGTTGCCAATCCGCCCAATCGCCTGCTCCAGGTCATCGACCCGGGGCAAGGTCACCACGCGGAAGTGATCCGGCCACGGCCAGTTGAAGGCGGTGCCTTGAACGATCAGCAGCTTCTCCGAGAGCAGCAAATCCAGCGCGAACTTTTCGTCATTGAGGATTGGGCACACCTTCGGGTCGATCCGTGGGAAGGCATACAGCGCGCCCATCGGCTTGACGCAGCTCACCCCGGGGATGGCATTGAGCAGTTCATAAGTGCGGTTACGCTGCTCCAGCAGGCGGCCAGGCGGCAGCACCAGGTCATTGATGCTCTGGTAGCCGCCCAGGGCGGTCTGGATCGCGTGCTGGGCCGGCACGTTGGCGCACAGGCGCATGTTGGCCAGCATGTCGATGCCTTCGATGTAGCTCTGGGCGTGGTGCTTGGGCCCGGAGATGATCAGCCAGCCGGAGCGGAAGCCCGCCACCCGGTACGACTTGGACAAGCCGTTGAAGGTCAGGCAGAGCAGGTCAGGCGCCAGCGAGGCGGTGCTGATGTGCACGGCTTCGTCGTAGAGGATCTTGTCGTAGATCTCGTCGGAGAACACCACCAAGTTATGCTGGCGAGCCAGTTCGAGCATGCCCAGCAGCAGCTCCTTGGAGTACACCGCGCCCGTGGGGTTGTTCGGGTTGATGATCACCAGCGCCTTGGTATTGGGGGTGATCTTGGCCTTGATGTCTTCAAGGTCAGGGAACCAGTCGGCCTGCTCGTCGCACAGGTAGTGCACCGGCTTGCCGCCCGCCAGGCTCACCGCAGCGGTCCACAGAGGGTAGTCAGGCGCTGGGATCAGCACCTCGTCGCCATTGTTGAGCAGGGCCTGCATCGACATCACGATCAGCTCGGAGACGCCGTTGCCGAGGTAGATGTCCTCGATGGTCACGCCTTCGATTTCTTTTTGCTGGCAGTACTGCATGACGGCCTTGCGCGCGCTGAACAGGCCTTTGGAGTCGCTGTAGCCCTGGGCGGTCGGCAGGTTGCGGATTACGTCCTGGAGGATCTCGTCCGGCGCCTCGAAGCCAAACGGCGCCGGGTTGCCGATGTTCAGCTTGAGGATGCGGTGGCCTTCCTCTTCCAGGCGTTTGGCGTGCTTGAGCACTGGGCCGCGAATGTCGTAGCAGACATTGGCGAGCTTGTTCGATTTACTGAACTGCATGATGTGATCCCGATTGAGAAGTCGCAGGCGCCGCCGTCGAAAGGTTTGAAAGGGCGTGGCGCGGGTGCCAGACTTGAGGCCTGGCACACGAAGCCAACTAATATACGTGCCACCCGCGCCCTGGAAAAGACGGTGCGGCGTGAAATTCAGCCTGCCGAGGTTCCTACATGCAAAAGATCGACAAAACCCTAGAAGAGTGGCGCGAGATGCTCGACCCTGCGCAGTATCAGGTCTGTCGTCTGAAGGGCACCGAGCGGCCCTTCAGTGGCAAGTACAACAGCGAGAAGCGCGCTGGTGTCTACCATTGCATCTGCTGCGACCTGGCACTGTTCGATGCGCAGGCCAAGTTCGATTCCGGCTGTGGCTGGCCAAGCTTCTATGAGCCGATCGCGCAGAGCGCGATGATCGAGATTCGCGACACCTCCCACGGCATGATCCGCACCGAGGTCACCTGCGCCCAGTGCGATGCCCACTTGGGGCATGTCTTCCCTGATGGCCCGCCACCGACCGGCCTGCGCTACTGCATCAACTCGGTGTGCCTGGATTTCAAACCGCGTGACTGACCGGAGAGCGCCAATGGCTGACTCGTTGCTGGATATTCCCTGCGTTACCCTCACCGGCGAGCACAAGCTGCTGGGCGATTTCCAGGGCAAGGCTGTACTGGTGGTGAACACCGCCAGCCAATGCGGCTTCACCCCGCAGTACAAAGGCCTGGAGCAGCTGTGGCAGGACTACCGCGAGCGTGGCCTGGTGATCGTCGGGTTCCCCTGCAATCAGTTCGGCAAGCAAGAACCTGGCGATGCCCGCGAGATCGCCACGTTCTGCGAAACGCGCTTTGGCGTGAGCTTCCCGTTGATGCGCAAGATCGAGGTCAACGGCCCCGGCGCCCACCCGCTGTTCGTCGAGCTGAAAAAACGCGCCCCCGGCCTGCTGGGCACGCAGAAGGTCAAGTGGAATTTCACCAAGTTCCTGCTCGACCCGGTCAGCGGCAAGGTCACCCGCTTTGCTCCAGCGACCAAACCTGAAGCGCTCAAGGCCGCCATCGAGCCGCTGCTCAACCGCTGACCGGCACCCAGTGCTCGATCAGTGCCAGTAGTTCTTCGCGGCGAAACGGTTTGGCCAGGTAGTCATCCATGCCCGCCGCGCGGCAGCGTTCGCGCTCCTCGGGCATGGCATTGGCGGTCAGGGCGACGATTGGCAACTGCGGCCAACGACCGCTCTGGCGAATCCGCCGGCTGGCTTCATAGCCGTCCATGATCGGCATGTTGCAGTCCATCAGCACCATGTCGACGTCTTCTTGCTCCAGCACCTCCAAGGCTTGCGCGCCTTGGGTGGCGAGCAGTACATCGCAGCCGAGCTTGCCCAGCATGCCCTTGGCCACCAGCTGGTTGACCGGGTTGTCCTCCACCAGCAGGATGCGCGCCCGGCGCTCGTGCAGCTTGGGGAATTCGTGTGGCAGTGGGGCATCTGGCGCGCCCCCTTGAAGCATTCGCCGCAACGTCTGATACAGCGCATTGCGCGCCAATGGCCGCGCCAGTTGCACCAGTGGCGCCAGGCGCTGGGCCTCTTCGCCGGGGAGGAAGTTGCCGTAGGCGGTTACCAACAGAATCGGCGCCGTGACCGCAGGGCGCAGATCCAGCAGATGCTCCACGTCATCGGTGATCAGCAGATCCAGGGCGCTGTGAGGGAGTTCAGCGGCATCGTCCAGCCGGGTGAAGGTCAGGCCCCAGCCAGGCAACAGCCCGGACAATAGCTCGGACAGGCCACTGCCAGGCTTGCTCAGCGCCACCACCTGGCCGCGCAGCGGCGCCGGCGCAATCGCCTCGGTGTGGGTGGGTAGCGGCAGGTCGGCACTGAAGCGGCTGCCAAAGCCGGTTTGCGAATGAATGTGCAAGTGCCCCTGCATGGCCTTGCACAGGTTGCGTGTCAGCGCCAGGCCAAGGCCCGTGCCGCCATATTGGCGGGTGATGCCAGCGCCGGCCTGGGTGAAGGGCTGGAAAATGCGCACCTGGGCTTCTTCGGGGATGCCGATGCCGGTATCGCTGACCTCCAGGCGTACGCCACCGACGATAGGCATCAAGCGCACATCGACCCGGCCAAAGCGGGTGAACTTGAGCGCGTTGGACAGCAGGTTGCTGACGATCTGCCGTACCCGGGTCGGGTCGCCCAGCACCGTGCTGGGGAAGTCCGGCGCGATCAGGCAAGTCAGCTCGACACTGCTCGCGGCGTTCTGCGACAGCAGGTTGGCGGTGTCTTCGACCATCGCTCCCATATCGAAGGCAATTCGCTCCAGCTCCAGCTGGCCAGCGTCGAACTTGGACAGATCGAGGATATCGTTGAGCAGCTCCACCAGCACCTTGCCCGAGTCGTGGGCTATCGACAGCTGTTGGCGCTGCTCGGCCGCCAGCGGGCTGTCCAGGGCCAGCGCGATCATGCCCAGCATGCCGTTGAGCGGGGTGCGGATCTCGTGGCTCATGTTGGCCAGGAACGCCGCCCGTGCCTGGGCCATTTCCAGGGCGCGGCGGCGCGCCTCTTCCAGGTCCTGATTGGTCTGGCTGAGCCGGTCGTTGCTGGACTTGAGTTCGTTGGTACGCGCCGAGACGATGTTTTCCAGTTCGTTGAGGTACTGCGTCAGGCGGTTTTCCGCAGCGCGCCGTTGCTGGATTTCAGTGGCCATGCTGACGAACTGTTGGTTGGCCACTTTGACCAGCACGCCAATTTCGTCGAGCTCATGGCCGTGCGGGCAGTCCAGGCGGGTCTGCTGTGGCTGGCGCGGGTCGCTGTTGCTCAGCGCGGCGATCACCGTGACCAGCGGTTTGGTCAGCATCATGTAGAACAGTGCCAGCAGGATCCCGGTAAGCACCAGGCTGCGGGCAAAGCCATTGAACAGGGTGACCCCGGCACGGTCGAGGAAGCGGCTGCCGAAGGTGTAGGTGTCGACATCCAGGTACAAGGTGCCGAGGTATTCGTGGGGCATGTGCGCCAGGTACAGGCGATCCTGGAGCTGGCGATACTCGCCGAAGAGAAAGTCGCTCAGTGGCCGGTAGCGGTCTTCCAGGCGCGGGCGCTGGACGTCTGCCAGCACCGTGTCATTGTTGTCGATCAAGCGCGCGCGGATCACCGCTGGCGATTGCAGCAGCCCGCCTGTCAGCTCCTGGGCCAGCTCGGCATCGATGTTATAGGCGATGCGCGAGGCCGGATTGTGGCTGATTTGCAGCAACGCCTGCACTTCGCGGTTGATGGACGCGTCTTCGCTGGCATAATCGATGCCGATCTGGATGAGACTGAGCAATGTTCCCAGGATGAAGCCGACCAGGACTGTCAACCGGGCTTGCTTGTATGACAGGCGATTGGTGAACTTGATATCCATGTGTCCCGAGCCGGTTCCTCGCTCCTGCGCTGCGCAAGCATAGCCGATCAACCTCGGCTGCTGGCGGGTCTGTCGAACATTCAGCTGGAAGATTGCTGTTGGCAGTGCCGGCCCTATCGCGGGGCAAGCCCGCTCCCACGCCTGCGCCCTCTTGAAGATAGGCCGGCGTGGGAGCGGGCTTGCCC
>NZ_JBCPSP010000057.1:0-26311 GCF_051129895.1 Pseudomonas sp. Je.1.5.c | reverse complement strand
GGGCAAGCCCGCTCCCACGCCGCTCTCAGCGCTTGATGAAATCGGCGTGGGAGCGGGCTTGCCCCGCGATGAAGGGCGCATGAGCGATGCAGCTCTCAGGCCTGGTACTGGGCAGCTGCACTGCTCAAGGTCCGCCCGATCTCTTCACGCAGCGTCTGCGGCTGCTCCACCACCAAGCCATCGCCCTGGCTCAACAGCCACCAGCGCAGCGGCCAGCCATCGGTGACTGTGGCGCGCATCCGGTGCCCTTGTTCGAGCGCCGTTAGCTGCATATCCGCGCTCAACGGCGCCTCGCGCAGCTGGCGCGCGAGCCCATCGCTGACCCACGCCTGGATCTGCACCCCTGCGCCCTGCACGGGTTGCAGCGCATCATCACGCAAGAATCCCTGCAAATCGAAGTTGCCGCGCAGCTCGCCGACGGCGGTGGCCGACCAGTGCCAGCCAAACGGAATGCTCTTGTCGTTGCGCTCAAGCGGAAAGATCAGCGACAGCTCATTGAGGTCACGCTCGACCGTGCGCTTGCTGACGCTAAAGCCAACGTCGCGCAGGCGCCAGACCAGTTCGGCACTGGTAACGCCAGGGGAGCGGCTGGGCAATTGGCGCAGCAGCGCCCATTGACGGCTGAGGGTGGCGCGGGTGGTGGCGAACGGCAAAAGGTAACGTCCTTGTCTAGGCTTGCCGCAATAGGATGGCGGCACGAGCGGGGTATGGCAATTCGCCACACCGTGCTCAGATCAAGGAAGATGCATTTGGTTGCCTTCAATTAGATCGTTCGCGACAGGTTTCGTCGTGGCATCGCGCAGAATCACGCCTCAACACGGCTGCGGTCGGGGCTGTGTGTCGTTCAATGAGGATGAACATGTCTGCTGCCAGCAATATCCATTCGCTGCTCGCGCGTCTTCTGCCGGCGCGGATCGCCCCTGTGCCGGCCCGGCCGCGCCAGCGCCAACGGCTGTTCGCCGGGGTGGGCATGCCCAGCCAGCGGGCGCCGTTGGGCGAGCGCTTTGGCCTGGTCAGTCGCCTGGATGAAGCGGTCGACCTGCAAGCGGTGTACAGCGACCTGCGGCGCCTGGCCCTGGAGGGCAATGTGGCGGCGCTCAATGACCTGGGCTGGATCTGGCTCAATGGCAAGTACTGGATCGCCGATACCCAGTTGGCCGGGCACTTGCTGCGCATGGCGGCGTTGCAGGGGAGCGCTGCGGCGTGGTTCAACCTGGGTCAGCAGCACTATTTCGGCAAGGGTGTCGAGGTGTCCTACGAGCAGGCTGCCGAGTGTTATCGCCAGGCCTTCGAGCGTGGGATGCTGCATGCGGCGGCGGCCTTGGGCGATCTGTACGAAGAAGAGATCTGTGATGCCGAGCAGGACTGGCAGGTTGACCTGGTCGAGGCGTTGCGCTGGTTCATGAAGGGCGCGAAACGCGGTGAAGCGCGGTGTCGGTTTGAAGTGGGGTATCGGTTTTTACATGGCCTGTATGTTCAGAGCGATAGCAAGGCGGGGCTGTATTGGCTGGAGTTGGCTGCTGCCGCCGGGGTGATGCAGGCGGCCGAAGAGCTGGCGGTGCATTACAGCAGCCGGGATGCGGCGCGTTATCTGGACTGGCGGGATCAGGCGATCTTGATGGGCAGTAACTTGGCGTTGACCATGAAGCTGGAAGATCAGATTCAGCCTTGAGGTAGTCGGGGCCGCTCACATGAACAACATTTCATCCCGGCACTTCATCGCCCGCGGTTGACGACAGGGGGAGGGCAGGGCGTATATTGATAGTTAGCAAACTATGAATATCCTCGGTTCCTCACATGACGCTTGATGCACTGCACCTGAAAGTCAGCAGCGGCATGGTCGTGGCTGCGCGCCATTGGCGGCGCATCTGCCATGCCGCCTTGACTGGCTACGGCATCTCCGAAGCCTGCGCGGTGCCGCTGTTGATGATCGTGCGCCTGGGTGATGGCGTGCATCAGGTAGCGGTGGCCAACGCTGCCGGCCTGGAGAGCCCTTCGCTGGTACGCCTGCTCGACCAGCTGTGCAAGGCTGGCCTGGTCTGCCGCAGTGAAGACCCACTCGACCGCCGCGCCAAGGCCTTGAGCCTGACCGCTGATGGGCGGATCCTTGCCGAATCCATCGAAGCCGAGCTGGTGCGCCTGCGCCGTGAGGTCTTGCACGGCATCAGCCAGGCCGATCTGGAAGCCACCTTGCGCGTTATCCAAGCCTTCGAAGCAGCCGGCCAGGTCACCCCGGGCGGCTTTGCATGAACGGCTTTTTCAGCTCGATGCCCCCCGCGCGCGACTGGTTCTATGGCGTGCGGACCTTCGCCGCCTCGATGATCGCCCTGTACATCGCCCTGCTCATGCAGCTGCCGCGCCCGTACTGGGCGATGGCCACGGTGTACATCGTCTCCAGCCCGTTCGTTGGCCCGACTAGTTCCAAGGCGCTGTACCGTGCCCTGGGCACCTTGCTCGGCGCCGGTGGTGCGATCTTGCTGGTGCCGCCGCTGGTGCAATCGCCGCTGTTGCTGTCGGTCGCCATCGCCTTGTGGACCGGCACCTTGCTGTTCCTCTCGCTAAACCTGCGCACAGCCAACAACTACGTGCTGATGCTCGCCGGCTACACCCTGCCGATGATCGCCCTGGCGGTGGTGGATAACCCGCTGGCGGTGTTCGACGTGGCATCGTCGCGAGCGCAGGAAATCTGCCTGGGGATCGTCTGCGCAGCAGTGGTCGGGGCGATTTTCTGGCCGCGCCGGCTGGCGCCAGTGGTGGTCGGCTCGATGGGCAGCTGGTTCAACGAAGCGATCCGTTACAGCGATACCTACCTCGCCCGCGAAGTGGCTGCTGACAAGATCGGCGGCATGCGCGCCTCGATGGTCGCCACCTTCAACAGCCTGGAGTTGATGATCGGCCAGCTCGGCCACGAAGGCGCCGGGCCGCATACCTTGAAGAACGCCCGCGAACTGCGTGGACGGATGATTCACCTGCTACCCGTGATCGATGCCCTGGACGACGCCCTGGTAGCGCTCGAAGGCCGCGCACCCGCCCAGTTCGCCCAGATCCAGCCGCTGCTGGCCGAGGCGCGCCAATGGCTGCAAGCCAGCGCCGAAGATGCCTCGGCCAGCCGCTGGAGCGCACTGCGCGACAAGCTCGAACGCCTCCAGCCCAGCGCCGCCGCGCTCGATCAGCGCCCGGAACTGCTGCTGTCCAACGCCTTGTATCGCCTCACCGAGTGGGTCGACCTCTGGCAAGACTGCTGCACCCTGCAGCATGCCCTGCGCAACGACGACGCCACGCCTTGGCGCGCCGCCTACCGGCATTGGCGCCTGGGGCGCCTGACGCCGTTCTTCGACCGTGGCCTGATGCTTTACTCGGTGTTCTCCACGGTCACCGCGATCATCGTCGCCTGCGGTCTGTGGATCGGCCTGGGCTGGAACGACGGCGCCAGTGCGGTGATCCTCGCTGCCGTGGCGTGCAGCTTCTTCGCCGCAATGGACGACCCTGCGCCGCAGATCTACCGGTTCTTCTTCTGGACGCTGATGTCGGTGATTTTCTCCAGCGTCTATCTGTTCCTGGTCCTGCCCAATCTGCACGACTTCCCGATGCTGGTGCTGGCGTTCGCCATACCGTTCATTTGCGTCGGCACCCTCACCGTGCAGCCACGCTTCTACCTCGGCACCTTGCTGACCATCGTCAACACCGCGACGTTCATCAGCATCCAGGGTGCCTATGACGCGGACTTCTTCACCTTCCTCAACGCCAACCTGGCAGGCCCGGTGGGGCTGTTGTTCGCTTTCATCTGGACCTTGCTGCTGCGCCCGTTTGGCGTGGAACTGGCAGCCAAGCGCATGACTCGCTTTGCCTGGCGCGACATTGTCGAAATGACCCAGCCGGCGACCTTGGCCGAGCAACGTCAGGTCGGCGTGCAGATGCTCGACCGCCTGATGCAGCACCTGCCACGCCTGTCCCAAACCGGCCAGGACAGCGGCGTGGCCCTGCGCGATCTGCGCGTGGGGCTGAACCTGCTCGACCTGCTCGCCTATATGCCGCGCGTTGGCCAGCAAGCCCGTGAGCGCCTGCAAACGGTGGTCGAGGAAGTGGGCGCCCACTACTGCCAATGCCTGCGCGCCGGTGAGCGCCTGCACGCCCCGGCTGCGTTGCTGCGCAACATGGAGCGGGCCCGCCAGAGCCTGGCCTTGGACGAGCTGCACGACCGTGGCGACGCCCGCGTGCACTTGCTGCACGCCTTGAGCGGCCTGCGCCTGGCGCTGCTGCCGGGGGTCGAGGTGATGCTCGAGCCGAGCGAACAACCGCAACTGCCCCAAGGGATCGACGGAGCCCCGCTGTGATCGGTGAACTGGATATCAGCGGGGTGTTCCTGCCCACGCTGCTGGTGATGATGTTCTGCACCTACCTGCTGTTTCTGGGCGTGCACGCCGTGCTGGTGCGCCTGCATTTCTACCGCCTGGTCTGGCACCGGGCGTTGTTCAACGTTGCCCTGTATGCCGTGCTGCTTGGTGCGGTGGATCACTTTTGCCGAAGCCTGATGCTGCCATGAAAAAACCTTTGTTGACCTTGGGCCGTGTGGTCCTGACCCTGTTGGTGGTGACCTTCGCGGCCGTACTGGTCTGGCAGATGGTCGTGTACTACATGTTCGCCCCCTGGACCCGCGACGGCCATATCCGCGCCGACGTGATCCAGATCGCCCCGGACGTGTCCGGGCTGATCCAGCAGGTCGAGGTGCGCGACAACCAGGTGATCAAGCGTGGCGACGTGCTGTTCACCATCGACCAGGACCGCTTCACCCTGGCCCTGCGCCACGCCCAGGCGACCTTGAGCGAACGTCAGGAAACCCTTGCCCAGGCCGCCCGTGAGGCCAGGCGTAACAAGCAGCTGGGCAACCTGGTGGCTGCCGAGCAGTTGGAAGAGAGCCAGTCCCGCGAGGCCCGCGCCCGCTCGGCGGTCAACGAAGCCCAAGTCGCAGTCGACAGCGCCCAGCTCAATCTCGACCGCTCGGTGGTACGCAGCCCGGTCGACGGCTACCTCAACGACCGCGCGCCGCGTGCGCACGAGTTCGTCACGGCCGGCCGGCCGGTGCTGTCGGTGGTCGACAGCGCTTCGTACCACGTCGATGGCTATTTCGAGGAAACCAAGCTGGGCGGCATTCACATTGGCGATGCGGTGGACATCCGCGTGATGGGCGACGACACCCGCCTGCGCGGCCACGTGCAGAGCCTCGCTGCCGGTATCGAAGACCGCGACCGCAGCAGCGGCGCCAACCTGCTGCCCAACGTCAACCCGGCGTTCAGCTGGGTGCGCCTGGCTCAGCGGATTCCGGTGCGGATCGCCTTCGACGAAGTGCCGCAAGACTTCCGCATGATCGCCGGGCGCACCGCCACGGTATCGATCATCGAGGGCCAGCGGCCATGAAACAGCTGATCCTGGCGGGCCTGAGCCTGTCCCTCAGTGCCTGCATGATGGTCGGCCCGAACTACGAGGTGCCCAAGGACGCCGCCGTGCAGCGCAGCGATCTGAACGGCCCGCTGCGTCAGGATGCCGATAGCGTGGTGTCGGCGCCGGTCCCTGAGGACTGGTGGCAGCTGTACCAGGATCAGCGCCTCAATCAACTGGTGCGCCAGGCCCTGGGTGCCAACACCGAGCTGCGCGTGGCGGCCGCCAACATCGCCAAGGCCCGCGCCCAGCTCGAGGTGGCCGAGGCGCAAGGCGGCTTCAGTGGCGGCGCCAAGGTGGCTGCCCAGCGTCTGCAAGAGTCGGGTGAAGCGTTCTTGTTGCCGGAGAAAGTGCCGGTGGCCAACATCGGCGAGGCGATCCTCAGCGCCTCCTATCAGTTCGACCTGTGGGGCACCTTCAAGCGCGGCACCGAGGCGGCCCAGGCCAACGCCGATGCCGTACAGGCTGCTGCCGACACCGCCCGCATCACCCTGGTGGCCGATGTAGTCAAGGCCTATACCCAGGTGTGCTCGGCCAACGAGGAATACCACATTGCCCGCGAGTCGCTGGACTTGCAGGAGCAGAGCGTACAGCTCAACCAGCGCTTGCGTGATGCGGGGCGGGGCGATGAGACCCAGGTCACTCGTTCGCAGACCCAATTCAAGTCGCTGCGCGCTGAGCTGCCGCGCTTCAAGGCAGAGCGCGAGGCCGGTCTGTATACGCTCGCGGCGTTGCTCGCCAAGCCAGTCGAGCAGTTGCCTGCTGGCACTGCCGATTGCGCCGAGCTGCCGCACCTGGCGCAGCTGATTCCGGTTGGCGATGGCGCCGCGCTGCTCAAGCGTCGGCCGGATGTGCGCCAGGCCGAGCGTCAGCTGGCGGCCGCCACTGCGTCGATTGGCGTGGCCACCGGCGCGCTGTACCCGAACATCAGCATTGGCGCCCAAGTGGGCACCATCGGCATCCTGGAAAACCTCGGCGAACCTTCGACCAACCGCTGGGGCTTCGGCCCATTGGTTAGCTGGACCATTCCCACCAACGGCACCCGGGCACGGATCCGCGAGACCGAGGCGTCGACCCAGGCGGCCTTGGCGCATTTCGATGGGGTGGTGCTCAATGCTATTCGCGAGACCCAGACTCGCCTGGCCCAGTACAGCGCTTTGCTCGATCGGCGCGACGCCTTGCAAGAGGCTGAGCGCTCGGCGAAAGAAGCTGCGGACCAAACCCACCGGTATTTCCAGGCAGGGCGAGAGTCGTTCCTGGCGGACTTGCAGGCGACCCGCACCTATACCGACATGCGCGCGCAGTTGGCGGCGGCCAATAGCCAGGTGGCGATGGGGCAGATTGGTGTGTTCCTGGCCTTGGGTGGTGGTTGGAAGGATACTGCG
This sequence comes from Pseudomonas sp. Je.1.5.c, assembly GCF_051129895.1. NCBI lineage: Bacteria > Pseudomonadati > Pseudomonadota > Gammaproteobacteria > Pseudomonadales > Pseudomonadaceae > Pseudomonas > Pseudomonas sp. Je.1.5.c. The sequence goes on along the minus strand of NZ_JBCPSP010000057.1, from coordinate 19,490 downwards.
ACCAGACAGTGAGATACTGGGGCCGCGTTGCGGCCCTTCGCGGGCAAGCCCGCTCCTACAGGGACATGCGGTACCTGGGGGGGCGGGGCGCCGAATCGCTGCGAAGGGCCGCACAGCGGCCCCGGCAAGCTCAAGTCAGCGCAAAATCCGCGCCGGCTCATCCGCCGGCAAATGGCTTTGACCCACCGGCCGCTCTGGCTGCCCAGGCACTTCACCCCCTAGCTGCTCAGCCAGCTGTTGCGCCACATCCATCCCCAGCGCCTTGGACACCTCACGCACCACCCGTGGGCGGTTGAGGGTCACGCGCGCATCCTGGCTTTTCACCAGCTTGGTGTCCTGCCCCTCACCCATGGCGGTGAACGCCGACGTGATCTCATAGGTGCTGGTGTTGATCAGGCTGAAATCAGCCACCACGCTCAAACCAAGCACCGCCGAGTAGCTGTCGGTATGGTCCAGCGCATTGACGTCACGCTGGAAGTCGATATCCGACAAGGTGCCGAACAGCACATAGTCGGCGCCGGGGAACGCGCCGTTCTTGATGCGCTCGATCACGTCGTACACGTCTTCGCTGGACGAGGCCGTGTAGGGCTTGCCCTGGACCAGCTGGAGCATCCCGCCCTTGAGAATCTCGCCCTTGATGTCGCCACCAAAGCTACGCAGCTCGCTCTGCTCGATGTAGCTCTTGTTGCTTTGGTACTCGCTGTAGCTCGACGAGTGACTAGCGTTGTACGGGCTCGACTGACCGCTGTTGTGAGCGTTGACGCTGTGGATGTACTCCTCCACCTGCGCCTGGTAGGCGAGGTCGGTGACCGCGACCTTGGGGGCCGCTTGCGCGCAAACCGCGCAAGCCAGGCCGATGACTGCCATCCATGTACGCATTGCTTAGCGCTCCGTGGTCTTGCGGATTTCTTTTTCGTCCATCCATTCAGCCAGGCCGCTTTCGACGTCGACCAGTTGCAGGCTGAACTTGTAGAACACGTCCTTGTAGTCGCTGCTGCGCTTGACGATCGAGCTGATCGAGCCTTCCAGGCGGTACTTGGCGGCGATCATGTTGCCGGTCTTGGCCACGGTGTTTTTCTTGTACAGGCCGCTCTGGTTTTGCAGCTTGAGCTGATCGACCTGGCTTTGCATGTCGGTGTTGTCGCTGGCGAAGCGCGCCACGCCGGTTTTCAGCAGCTGGGTCTTGATCGTGGTGGTGATCTCGCGGGTATCGATGTACTCGCTGGTCTTGTTCTTCACGTCATACACCTGCACCACCGGGCGGCCATGCAGCACGCCGGACTGGGCCAGCGAACGGGTCATGCTCTCGGCGATCATCTGCAAGTCGGTGGAGCCGAATTCGTTGGTGATCAGTTCCACGGCCTTGCTGTCGCCGTAGCTGATGTTCTTGCCACCGAGGACGGGCGACGGGGTGCTGCAGCCGCTGACCAGGGCGATGGCGAGGGCGGCGAAGGTAATACGTGCAAACATCAAAACTGCTCCTGAGAAAAATTACCGGGTGTGGACTTCGAGGCGAAAGTCCGTCGCCTGGGGAAGCGGGGCGATGGCTGGCAGTACGCTGGCCTGCTTGCCATACAGGGTGAGGGTCTTCCAGCTTTCCGCGTCGGCCACCGGGAAGCCGTCGTCGCCCAACCAGGCGAAGCGGTAGTACAGGGTCTGGTTGCTGCGGCTGGTGTTGTTGACGCCGACCTTGACGGTGAGGAAGCCGTTTTCGCGGGCGACGCGCATCGGGCCGAGGTCGAAATCATCGAGCTGGCCCATGGTCACCACCTTGCTGGCGGCGCTGTCGGGGTCGGGAGTCGATGTGCAGCCGGCGAGCAGCGCGGCGGCAAGCAGGGCGATACAGGTAAAGCGCATGTTCGATCCTTGAGGTTACTTGAGGCTGGCGAGCGCCTGCGGCTGGGCCAGGGGAACAACGTGTGCGGCGGGGCCGCTGGCAAACACCTGGCGGCCAAGCACGCGCAGGCTGACCACCTGGTAGGGGCGGTCGATCTTGACCATGACCTGGCTGGCGCCGAGGCCCGCTGGCAAGTTCAAGCGATGCTCGCCCGGCGCCAGGCGAACCCGCGCCACTTGGGTTTCATTGGGCAGGGTGCGCCAGGTGCGAGTGTCGGCGCTCTCGGTCACCGCCGAGAGGATGCCCACGATCAGGCCGGCCAGGGGGTTGGTTTCGTTCAATTCCTTTTGCGCGACCACCCGGCTGGCGGCGCGCACGCTGGTGCGCAGGATGATCCCCGGCATGTCGTCGCGCAAGGCCCGGCGCGACATCGCGCTGGTGCTGTTGAGGGCGGTCAGTGGCACGGCCTGGTCGTTGAGGGTGATTTGGCTGAAGTAGGTGGTGGAGGTGTCCTCCTTGACCACTGGGAACGACAGCGGAGTGATCACCAGGTTGTCCTTGATCACCAGCGGCAGCGGGATGTTGATCGAGCCACGCGCTGGGGCCAGACCGCTTTGCACCACGATCAGCACATCGCTTTCAGCGCTGCTGGCGCCGTTCTTGTCCAGGTCGAGCAGGGCTTGCTCCAGCAACGGCGTGTTCGGCCGCAGCTCGGCGGCCTTGCGGTAACCCGGTGCTGCCAGGCCTTTCTCGCCGAGGGCTTCGTAGACGAAGCCGGCCAAGTAATGGCTGAAGGCGCTTTGATAGCTGTTTTTCAGACTGACCACTTCGGGCGCGTCGAGGCTGGCCACCGGGTAGCCGTGCAGGTCCTTGAGCTCGGTCTTCACCCCTTGCTGTTCTGCCTGCTCCTCGCGCTTGAGGTATTGCCGGTCACGTAGCTCGGCGATCACCGCTTCGCGTTCGTGGGTCTTCTTGATCTCGGTGCGGGCACCGTCGAAATCGTTCATGGCCAGCAGGTTGAGGGCCATTTGCGTGGTCAGCATGACCTTCTCGTAGTCATAGCCTTCGTAGCGGCGAACCTTGTCGTTGACCAGGAAGCTGCCGAATTGGCTCAGGTACTTCTCGGTGTCGAGTTTGACCGACTCCTCCCAGCCCAACACCACGCCATCGGCGGCGCGCCAGGCTTGTTGGCTACCTTGTAGGTCGCCCTTGGAGCGCAGCAGCTCACCTTTTTCGAAGTAGTAGAGCAGGTCTTTGCTTTCGCCTTTGTTGTTGCTTTCCAGCAGCTCCAAGGCGGCGTCGACGTTGCCAGCAGTCAATTGCTGGTTGGTTTCCTGAAGCTCGCTGTCGTAGCTGCGAAACACGGCGCAGCCGGTCAATTGCAAGGCGGCAAGAATTACCACAACGGTTAGGGCGCGGGTGACCATCGGTGTTCTGATTCCCTGAGTAGATGGACGGCGACGGACGCTAGTGGCCGAATGATTGTGAATGGCTACTAGCGAAGGCGCGGCATTATACGTGCAGGGTGGCGATACAGTGGCTAAATGATTCTCAATTTTTTTGTAGGTCTTCGAGGCCGGAACGTTGCCGCAACTGTTACAAGATTTTTCATGAAATCCTCCAGCAAACCTTGAGCAGTGGCAATTGGAAGTGAACAATGTTCTCTTTCGTATTCCCCGAGACTGGTCATGACTTCCCGCCCCCGTTTGCTCGCCTGGCTGCTGTGGCCGGTGCTGGCACTGTGCAGCACCCTGGCGCTGGCCGAATCGCCCGCCGAGGCAACCAAGGCCTTGCACCTGCTCGACTACATCGGCGCCGACTACCCACCGACCGTGCATGACGGCAAGGTGCTAGACGACGGTGAATACCGCGAGCAACAGGAGTTCAGCGCACTGCTGGCGGACCTGGTCAAAGGCCTGCCAGCGCATGCCGAGCGTGCGCCCCTGGAGCAAGGCGTGCAGACGCTGCGCCAGGCCATCGACCAGCGCCAGGACGGTGCCAGCGTGGCTCGCCAGGCGCGTCAGCTAGGTGCTCGCCTGGCAGTGGCCTATGAGGTCAGCCAGGCCCCGGTAATCACCCCAGACCCTACTCGTGGTGCTGCGTTGTATGCGCAGAACTGCTCGATCTGCCATGGCGATAGCGGAGCGGGCGATGGCCCGGCCGGCGTGGGCCTGGAGCCGCCGCCGGCCAACCTGCGCAGTGCCGAGCGCTTGGATCAGCTGAGCTTGTTCGATCTCTACAACACCCTGGGCCTTGGCATCGAAGGCACCGAGATGCCGTCGTTTGCCGATCAGCTCGATGAGCGCCAGCGTTGGGATGTGGCTGCCTATGTCGCCAGCTTCACCGCCGACCCGCAGGCGGCCAAGGGCGACCAGACCTGGAACCTCGCCGACCTGGCGCGCCAGACCCCAGCCGAAGTCGCCGCCAGTGAAGGCGTCGCGGCGCTGCCGGCGTTTCGCGCCCAGCGCGCCCAGCCGCCGCAGGTCAAACGCGGCCCGGCACAATTGCTCGAGTACACCGCCAGCACCTTGGACAAGAGCCTGGCGGCCTATCGCGAAGGCGATCACGACCAGGCCTACGACCTGTCGGTGGCCGCTTACCTGGAAGGCTTCGAGCTGGTCGAAAGCTCTCTGGACAACATCGATAGCCAAGTACGCAAGGACACCGAGAAGGCCCTGATGGCCTATCGGCAGTCGCTGCAGGATGGCTTGCCCGTCGAGCAGGCCGAGCAACGCTTGGCCGAGGCCAAAACCCAGTTGGACGAGGCCGCCAAGCTGCTCGGCAGCGATGGCCTGAGCTGGTCGCTGAGCTATATCTCCGGTCTGCTGATCCTGCTGCGTGAAGGCCTTGAGGCGATTCTGGTACTGGCGGCGATCCTGGCCTTCTTGCGCAATACCGGCCAGCAATCGGCAGTGCGCAGCGTCAACGTCGGCTGGGGCCTGGCGCTGGTCGCAGGCTTTGCCACCTGGGCCTTGGCGGCCTATGTGATCGATGTCGGTGGAGCCCAGCGCGAGCTGCTCGAAGGCTGCACAGCGCTGTTCGCCAGCGTCATGGTGTTGTGGCTGGGCGTGTGGATGCACGACCGCCGCCACGCCGCGGCCTGGCAGGACTACATCAAGAGCAGCCTGCTCAGCGGTGGCGGGCGCTTTGGCTTTGCCATGCTGGCGTTCTTCTCGGTGTACCGCGAGCTGTTCGAAGTGATCTTGTTCTACGAGACCCTGTGGCTGCAGTCGGGGCCCGCTGGGCATAACGCGGTGTTGGCTGGTGGCGCCACGGCGCTAGTGCTGCTGGTGGGATTGGCCTGGGTGATCCTGCGTGGGTCGGCCAAGCTGCCGCTGGCGCTGTTCTTCAGCATCAATGCGGCGCTGCTGTGTGCGTTGTCGGTGGTGTTTGCCGGGCATGGCGTCAAGGCGCTGCAAGAGGCTGGGGTGCTGGGCACGCGGCCGGTAGCGTTCTTCGAGTTCGATTGGCTGGGGATTCATGCCGATGCGTATTCGCTGGCGGCGCAGGTGGTGGCGTTGACGGCGATCGTGATTCTGTATGGGCGCTCGCGCTTGGCGGAAAAGCGCCGTGCTGCAGCCAGCTGAAGGCTGCTGAGTCTGCGCCGGCCTCATCGCGGGCAAGGCCGCTCCTACAGCGGCTCAGTGGGCCTGTAGGAGCGCGCTTGTCCCGCGGATCTGGCACTATGAATGCCTTGTCTGAAGCAATGGAACACCCGCAATGCGTATATGGATCGATGCCGACGCCTGCCCCAAGCAGGCCAAGGACCTGATCGTCAAATTCGCCCTCAAGCGCAAGCTGGAGGTGGTGATGGTCGCCGGCCAGGCGCAGATCAAGCCGGCGTTCGCCTGTGTCCGGCTGATCGTGGTCCCCAGCGGCCCGGATGCAGCCGACGATTATCTGGTCGAAAACGCCGTGCCGGGTGAGCTGGTGATTTGCAGTGATATTCCCCTGGCCGACCGCCTGATCAAGAAAGGCGTGGCCGCACTCGACCCGCGTGGCCGCGAGTTCGATGAGCGCAACATGGGCGACCGGTTGGCTGTGCGCAACCTGTTTACCGAGCTGCGCGAGCAGGGCCAGGTCAGCGGTGGCCAGGCGCCGTATGGCGAGCGCGAGAAGCAGGAATTCGCCAATTCCCTCGACCGCATCCTGACCCGTTTGTCCAAAGCCTAGTCAACAGCATCGTGCGGCGCGTTGCGCGGCTATGTGCTTGCATGCGGGCTTGCGTGGGAGCGGGCTTGCCCCGCGATAGCCTCCTCGCTCCCACGCGCATTCAGCTGCTTAGTTATCACCTTCGTGAGTCAGCTCCAGCACCCGGTCCACTAGCTTGTAGATGCCACCCGCCGCTTCACTGATCGATTTGGCCAGCATATAGGCCGGCGTAGTTACCAGCTTGCGCTGGGTATCTTCGACGATGTCATGCACGTCGCACTCTTCATGGGTGCCGCCCATCTTCACTACCGCCGCGCTGGTGCCGGCATCGTTACCAATGGTGCAGACCACGCCTGGCCCGTAGATCTTCGCCGCCAAGGCCGGCGAGATGCAGATCAGCCCGACCGGCTTGCCGGCCTCGGCAAAGGCTTCAGCCAGGGCCAGGACATCCGGCTGCACGGTGCACTTGTCACCTTCTACGGCAAAGTTGGAGAGGTTCTTCGCGGCGCCAAAGCCACCCGGCACGATCAGCGCATCGAAGTCTTTGACATCGGCTTCGCGGATATCCTTGACCTCACCGCGAGCGATGCGCGCCGACTCGACCAGTACGTTGCGCGTCTCGGGCATCTGCTCGCCAGTCAGGTGATCGATCACGTGCATCTGCGCGATGTTCGGCGCAAAGCACTGTACCTGGGCACCGCGCTGGTCGAGGCGCAGCAGGGTGATCACGCTTTCGTGGATCTCAGCGCCGTCATAGACGCCGCAACCGGAAAGAATCACCGCAACTTTTTTTGTCATGCTCATTACTCCAGTGTCGAGGCGCTAAATGTCCTCTAGTTTGGCAGATGTGGCCATAGGGGTTGCTGTGGGGCGGGGCTAATCTGTTCAGATAACGCCTGAGATCGCTGCCCATGGACCTGATTCTGCTGGCCGTGCCGTTTTTCTTCGTGCTGATCGCGGTGGAGCTGATCGCCGACTTTGTGCGCGGTCAGCGTAACTATCGTCTGGCCGACTCGATCAACAGCCTCAGCACCGGAGTGCTGTCGACCAGCACCGGGCTGTTGACCAAGGGAGTTGGCCTGGTGACTTACGCACTGGCCTGGGAGCACCTGGCGTTGCTGCGTTTGCCTGGGCAGGCCTGGTGGGTCTGGCTGCTGGCGTTTGTGCTGTACGATTTCTGCTATTACTGGCTGCACCGGCTGGGCCACGAGCGCAATGTGCTGTGGGCTGCGCACTCGGTGCATCACCAGAGCGAGGAGTACAACCTGACCACCGCCCTGCGCCAGACCAGCAGCGGCTTTATCTTCTCGTGGATCTTCTACCTGCCCCTGGCGTTGCTCGGCGTGCCGCCGCTGGTATTCATCACCGTGGCGTCGCTGAACCTGCTGTACCAGTTCTGGGTGCACACCCGGCACATTCCCAAGCTGGGTTGGCTCGAATGGGTGTTGATCACGCCGTCCAACCATCGCGTTCACCATGCGCAGAATCCACAGTACTTGGATTGCAACTATGGCGGCGTGTTCATTCTCTGGGACCGCTTGTTCGGCACCTTCCAGGAAGAAGACCGGCGTGAACCGGTGATCTTTGGCGTGACCACGCCGCTGGCCAGTTGGAATCCACTGTGGGCCAACCTGCAGTTCTATGCCCAGTTGTGGAACGATGCCCGGCGCACGCGCAGTGTGTGGGACAAGCTGCGCATCTGGTTCATGCCCACCGGCTGGCGCCCGGCCGATGTCGCGCAGGCTTATCCACAGGCCAAGCAGGACCTGGCCAGCTTTCGCAAATTCGAGATTCCCTTGGGCCAGGCGCAGCAGGTTTATGTCGCCGCGCAGTTCGTGGTCTACGTGGCATTGGGCAGTTACCTGATGGAGGTTGCCGAGCAGGTCAGCAGCACCGCCCTGGCACTGGGCTGGACAGTGATGGCGTTCGGTTTGTTCGTGCTGGGCGTGGCCCTGGAGAATCGGCCTTGGGGTGCGCGCCTGGAGCTGGCGCGGCTGCTTGCCAATGGGCCGGCGCTGTACCTGGCCGGCGCACTCGGTTTAGTGACCGTCACGCCCCTCGCGTGGTTTTTGCTGCTGGGCTACAGCCTGCTCAGCCTCGGCGGCCTGGTCTGCTGCCGCCGCCTTGCGCTCCGCGCGCAGGGTACGGAAACGCCGACGCAGCCAGAGCAGCAGGCCCAGCACCAGCAGGCCGCCGAGCACCCATAGCTCGTACTTTTTCACATTGCCCAACAGGCCTTCGAGGATGGCGCCGAAGTGGTAGGCGGCCGCGCCCAGGGCCAAGGCCCACACCGCTGCGCCAATGCCGTTGAGCAGCAGGTAGCGCCTGGGCGGATAGCCCGACAGGCCGATTGCCACCGGCATCACCGTGCGCAGGCCGTAGACGAAACGAAAGCTCAGCACCCAGATATCCGGATGGCGGCGAATATGGTCCAGCGCCCGGTCGCCCATCGCTTGCCAGCGCGGCTTGCGTGCCAGGATCGCGCGGCCATGGCGTCGGCCCATGAAGTACCACAGCTGGTCTCCGGCATAGCTGCCGCAGAACGCCACCAACACCACCAGGTTGATGTCCATGTATCCACGGAACGCAAGGAATCCCGCGAGCACCAGGATGGTCTCACCTTCAAAAAATGTGCCGAGAAAAAGGGCGAAGTAGCCGAAATCCTGCAGGAATTGTTGAAGCATTTTCTGGGGTGCTGGCGAAATGAACGCGCAGCCTACCCCTTCGCGCGCATTCATGAAAGTGTCCAAATGTGTCTCGACGTGAACAATTCCGACGAGGAGAATGCCTGCGGCCACAAGTCGCAGGGTTGCCCTTGGGTGTAACACAGGCGTCATAATGGCCGCTTATAACTGTCGCGCTGCCCGCCTGCGTGGGCTCAGGAGTCTGCCGTGAGCTTTACCCCCGCCAACCGTATGTTTCCTGCCACCCGTCTGCGTCGCAACCGCCGGGATGATTTTTCCCGTCGCCTGGTTCGCGAAAATACCCTGACCGTCGATGACCTGATCCTGCCGGTGTTTGTGCTGGATGGGGAAAATCGCCGTGAACAAGTGCCGTCCATGCCAGGCGTCGAGCGCCTGTCCATCGACCTGCTGCTGGAAGCCGCGCAAGGCTGGGTAGAGTTGGGGATTCCGGCACTGGCACTGTTCCCGGTGACGCCGGTCGAGAAAAAGTCCCTCGACGGCGCCGAAGCCTGGAACCCGGAGGGCATTGCCCAGCGCGCTACCCGCGCCCTGCGTGCGCAGTTCCCGGAACTGGGGGTGATCACCGACGTCGCCCTCGACCCGTTCACCACCCACGGCCAGGACGGTATCCTCGATGAAGAGGGCTACGTGCAGAACGACATCACTGTCGACGCACTGGTACGCCAGGCCTTGTCGCATGCCGAAGCCGGCGCCCAAGTGGTTGCCCCGTCGGACATGATGGACGGCCGCCTGGGGGCGATCCGTGAAGCCCTGGAAGTGGCTGGTCACGTCAACGTGCGCATCATGGCCTACTCGGCCAAGTACGCCAGCGCCTATTATGGCCCGTTCCGCGATGCGGTCGGCTCGGCGCTGAACCTGGGCAAGGCCAACAAGGCCTCCTACCAGATGGACCCGGCCAACAGCGACGAGGCCCTGCACGAAGTGGCCACCGACCTCGCCGAAGGCGCCGACATGGTCATGGTCAAGCCGGGCATGCCGTACCTGGACATCGTCCACCGGGTCAAAGCCGAATTCAAAGTGCCGACTTTTGCCTATCAGGTCAGCGGCGAGTACGCCATGCACATGGCGGCCATCCAGAATGGCTGGCTCAGCGAAGCGGTGATCCTCGAATCGCTCACCGCTTTCAAACGCGCTGGCGCCGATGGCATCCTCACCTATTTCGCCGTTCGCGCCGCTCAATTGTTGAGAGGGCAGTAATGCCCTCCAGGAACGTCAGATGAATAACGAAGTGCTTACCCCTGTCGAGATCAAGGATGCCCAGGCGCTGCCGCAGGAGCTGACCCAGACGCCACCGGACTTGCCCGTTGCTGCCGAGCCTGTGGCCGAGCAGGTCGCTGAGCAGCCGGTCGAAGCGCCAGCCCCGGCCCCCACGCCGGCGCCGGCGATTCACGTGCCGAGCCTGGACGACAGCAGCCTGTACATTCATCGCGAGCTCTCGCAGCTGCAGTTCAACATCCGCGTGCTGGAGCAGGCGCTGGATGAGTCCTACCCGCTGCTGGAGCGCCTGAAGTTCCTGCTGATCTTCTCCAGCAACCTCGACGAGTTCTTCGAGATCCGCGTTGCGGGCCTGAAAAAACAGATCAATTTTGCCCGTGAACAGGCCGGCGCCGACGGCTTGCAGCCGCACCAGGCGCTGGCGCGAATCAGTGAGCTGGTGCACTTCGAGGTGGATCGCCAGTACGCGATCCTCAACGACGTACTGCTACCGGAGCTGGAAAAACACCAGATCCGCTTCATCCGTCGCCGCCACTGGACGCCGAAACTCAAGACCTGGGTGCGGCGCTTCTTCCGCGACGAGATCGCGCCGATCATCACCCCGATCGGCCTCGACCCGACCCACCCGTTCCCGCTGTTGGTGAACAAGAGCCTGAACTTCATCGTCGAGCTCGAAGGGGTCGATGCCTTCGGTCGCGACTCGGGCTTGGCGATCATCCCGGCTCCGCGCTTGCTGCCGCGCGTCATTCGCGTGCCGGAAGAGGTCGGCGGCAGCGGCGACAACTTCGTATTCCTGTCGTCGATGATCCACGCCCACGCCGATGACCTGTTCCAGGGCATGAAGGTCAAGGGCTGCTATCAGTTCCGCCTGACCCGTAACGCCGACCTGGCGCTGGACTCCGAAGAGGTCGATGACCTGGCCCGGGCGCTGCGTGGCGAGCTGTTCTCGCGCCGCTACGGCGATGCCGTGCGCCTGGAAGTGGCCGATACCTGCCCCAAGCATTTGTCGGACTACTTGCTCAAGCAGTTCAGCCTGAGCGAGAGCGAGCTGTACCAGGTCAACGGCCCGGTCAACCTCACCCGGTTGTTCAGCATTACCGGCCTGGATAGCCATCCAGAGCTGCAATACATGCCGTTCACCCCGGCGATCCCCAAGTTGCTGCAGAACGCCGAGAACATCTTCAGCGTGGTGAGCAAGCAGGACATCCTGCTGATGCACCCGTTCGAGTCGTTCACGCCAGTGGTCGACCTGCTGCGCCAGGCCGCCAAGGACCCGCACGTACTTGCCGTGCGCCAGACCTTGTACCGCAGCGGCGCCAACTCGGAAATCGTCGACGCCCTGGTGGACGCGGCGCGTAACGGCAAGGAGGTCACGGCGGTGATCGAGTTGCGGGCGCGCTTCGACGAAGAGTCCAACCTGCAGATGGCCAGCCGTCTGCAAGCCGCGGGTGCGGTGGTGATCTATGGTGTGGTCGGCTTCAAGACCCACGCCAAGATGATGCTGATCCTGCGTCGTGAGCAGGGAGAGATCGTTCGCTACGCCCACTTGGGTACCGGCAACTACCACGCCGGTAACGCCCGTCTGTACACCGACTACAGCCTGCTGACCTCGGATGACGCGCTGTGCGAAGACGTCGGCAAGTTGTTCAGCCAGCTGATCGGCATGGGCAAGACCCTGCGCATGAAAAAGCTGCTGCACGCGCCGTTCACCCTGAAGAAGGGCATGCTCGACATGATTGCCCGCGAGACCCAGTTCGCGCTCGAGGGCAAGCCTGCGCACATCATCGCCAAGTTCAACTCGTTGACCGACGCGAAGATCATCCGCGCGCTGTACAAGGCCAGCCAATCGGGCGTGCGCATCGATCTGGTAGTGCGTGGCATGTGCTGCTTGCGCCCAGGTATTCCGGGGGTTTCGCACAATATCCAGGTGCGCTCGATCATCGGCCGCTTCCTGGAGCACACGCGGGTGTTCTACTTCCTCAATGGCGGCGAAGAGCAGATCTTCCTGTCCAGTGCCGACTGGATGGAGCGCAACCTGGATAAGCGGGTCGAGACTTGCTTCCCGGTTGAAGGCAAGAAGCTGCTGCTGCGGGTGAAGAAGGAGCTGGAAAGCTACCTGACCGACAACACCCAGGCCTGGACCTTGCAGTCCGACGGCCGTTACGTGCGCAGCACGCCGACCGGCAACCAGAACCCGCGCAGTGCCCAGGCGACCCTGTTGGAGCGCCTGAGCAACCCGGTCCTCAACGTACGCTGAGGACGAAGCCGACCCGGGCCAGCCACTCCGCCTCGTTGGCGAAGTCGGCCTGGGTCAGCTGGTTCTGCTCCAACCAACCCTCTGGGAAGACCACTTCAAGGCTGTTCGCACCGGCCTTGAGCACCACCTTGGGCATCTGTTGGGTGCCGCGGATGTGGTGGAACAGGATGGCAAAGCGCAGCAGTACGCACAGGCGGATCAGCTGGATGCCTTCGTCGCCGAACTCGGCGAACTTGTCCTTGGGGATGTTGCGGCGGTGGCCGCGCACCAGCAGGGCCAGCATCTGCTGGTCTTCGCGGGAGAAACCGGACAGGTCGGAGTGCTCGATCAGGTAGGCGCCGTGCTTGTGGTAGTGATAGTGGGCAATATCCAGCCCCACTTCGTGCACTTTCGCCGCCCAGCCGAGCAGGTCGCGCCAGTTGCCCTCTTCCAGTTTCCAGTCCTTGGCGACCTGATCGAACGCGTGCAGCGCCTTGCGCTCGACCCTCGCCGCTTGGCCCTGATCGACGTGATAGCGCTCCATCAGCGAATTGAGGGTGCGCTCGCGCACGTCTTCATGATGGTGGCGGCCGAGCAGGTCGAACAGCACGCCTTCACGCAGGGCGCCGTCGCAGTGATCCATGCGCTGCAGCTCAAGGGCATCGAAGATCGCCTCTAGAATCGCCAGGCCTGCGGGGAAGATGGTGCGTCGGTCCGGCTTGACCCCTTCGAAATCGATCTTGTCGGTTTCGCCCAGCTTGAACAGCTTGCGTTTGACCCAGGCCAGCCCTTCGGCATTGACCTCGCCATTGCCCAAGCCACCGGCCTTGATCGCCGCACCGATGGCGCGGATGGTGCCCGAGGAGCCGATGGCTTCATCCCAGGTCAGGCGGTGCAGGGCGTTTTCGATGCTCATCAGCTCCAGGCGCGCGGCAGTGTAGGCCTGGGCGTAGCGCGCCGGGGTGATCTTGCCGTCGCGGAAATAGCGCTGGGTGAAGCTCACGCAGCCCATCTGCAGGCTCTCGCGCAGCAGCGGTTCGAAGCGTTGGCCGATGATGAACTCGGTGCTGCCGCCGCCGATGTCGGCGACCAGGCGCTTGCCGGGGGTGTCGGCCAGGGTGTGCGACACGCCCAGGTAGATCAGGCGCGCTTCTTCACGGCCAGAGATGACCTCTACCGGGTGGCCGAGAATGGCCTCGGCGCGCTGGATGAATTCGTTGCGGTTGCGCGCTTCGCGCAGGGCGTTGGTGCCGACGATGCGCACTGCGCCATCGGGCATGCCGTTGATCAGTTGGGCGAAGCGCTTGAGGCATTCGAGGCCACGCTGCATGGCTTCTTCGCTCAGGCGACGCTCTTCGTCGATGCCCGCAGCCAGCTGAACTTTTTCTCCAAGGCGCTCAAGAATGCGGATTTCCGTATGGTGGGCCTTGGCCACGACCATATGGAAACTGTTGGAGCCAAGGTCGATGGCGGCGATCAAGGACAGGTTCTTCGCGGAGTTCTGCGGCATGATTTCGAGATTCTCGGTCGATAACCCGGCAATCGTGCCACGATCGCGGGCTGACGCCAACGCGCGGCAAGGCAAGGCTTGATGCAAAGCAAAGGGGCAACGAATCTTATGACACTGATATGACAGTTTCGATTCGTGGCGTCTTGCACAACTATAGTTACACTCAATCGAGCGTGACTTCCTGTAGGCGGCCGGTGCGGCTATGATGGGCCACGTTTTTTGCTTACGAACCTGGAGATATCCATGAGCAGCGACCTGATCAAACATGTCACCGACGCCACCTTCGAGGCTGAAGTCCTGAAGGCAGAAGGCCCGGTGCTGGTCGACTACTGGGCTGAATGGTGCGGCCCGTGCAAGATGATCGCTCCAGTCCTGGACGACATTGCTTCGACCTACCAAGGCAAACTGACTGTCGCCAAGCTGAACATCGACGACAACCAGGAAACCCCGGCCAAGCACGGCGTGCGTGGCATCCCGACGCTGATGCTGTTCAAGAACGGCAACGTCGAGGCGACCAAGGTCGGCGCGCTGTCCAAATCTCAGCTGGCTGCGTTCCTCGACGCAAACATCTGATGTGAAAAAGCCCCGCAAATGCGGGGCTTTTCTTTTTTCGAGCACTAGACGCCGAAAAAAGCAAGTGTTACATTCGGCCTCGCACTGCTTCTTCAGTGCCCTCTGCACGCCGTCGCCGACGCATCCCTAATTCGAATCAGTACGCGATCCTGTCGCCAATCTTGCGGCGCGGCTTCATTAAGCCAGAAGCTTAATCCTCCCTTCTTACATGATTACGTCACTCCCCTTATGAACCTGACTGAACTCAAGCAAAAGCCGATTACCGATCTGCTGGAAATGGCCGAACAGATGGGCATCGAAAACATGGCCCGTTCGCGCAAGCAGGACGTGATTTTCGCCCTGTTGAAGAAACACGCGAAAAGCGGCGAAGAGATCTCGGGTGACGGCGTGCTGGAGATTCTCCAGGATGGCTTCGGTTTCCTGCGTTCGGCTGATGCGTCCTACTTGGCCGGCCCAGACGACATCTACGTCTCGCCGAGCCAGATCCGCCGTTTCAACCTGCGTACCGGCGACACCATCGTCGGCAAGATCCGCCCGCCGAAGGAAGGGGAGCGTTACTTCGCGCTGCTCAAGGTCGACACGATCAACTTCGACCGTCCGGAAAACGCCAAGAACAAGATCCTGTTCGAGAACTTGACGCCGCTGTTCCCCAACAAGCGCCTGAAGATGGAAGCCGGTAACGGTTCCACCGAAGACTTGACCGGCCGCGTCATCGATCTCTGCGCCCCGATCGGCAAAGGCCAGCGCGGCCTGATCGTCGCCCCGCCAAAAGCGGGCAAGACCATCATGCTGCAGAACATCGCGGCCAACATCACCCGTAACAACCCCGAGTGCCACCTGATCGTGCTGTTGATCGACGAGCGCCCGGAAGAAGTGACCGAAATGCAGCGCACCGTGCGCGGCGAAGTGGTCGCTTCCACCTTCGACGAGCCGCCGACCCGCCACGTGCAGGTTGCCGAGATGGTCATCGAGAAGGCCAAGCGCCTGGTCGAGCACAAGAAAGACGTGGTCATCCTGCTCGACTCGATCACCCGTCTGGCGCGTGCCTACAACACCGTGATCCCAAGCTCCGGCAAGGTCCTCACCGGTGGTGTCGATGCTCACGCCCTGGAGAAGCCAAAACGCTTCTTCGGTGCTGCGCGTAACATCGAGGAAGGCGGTTCGCTGACCATTATCGCCACCGCGCTGGTTGAAACCGGCTCGAAGATGGACGAAGTGATCTACGAAGAGTTCAAAGGTACCGGCAACATGGAGCTGCCGCTGGATCGCCGCATCGCCGAGAAGCGTGTGTTCCCGGCCATCA
Source organism: Pseudomonas sp. Je.1.5.c (assembly GCF_051129895.1). Lineage (NCBI taxonomy): Bacteria > Pseudomonadati > Pseudomonadota > Gammaproteobacteria > Pseudomonadales > Pseudomonadaceae > Pseudomonas > Pseudomonas sp. Je.1.5.c. Next base: position 3,959 of record NZ_JBCPSP010000057.1, on the reverse strand, counting down.
ACATCAACAAGTCGGGTACCCGTCGCGAAGAGCTGCTGACCGCTGACGACGAGCTGCAGCGCATGTGGATTCTGCGCAAGCTGCTGCACCCGATGGATGAGATCGCCGCCATCGAGTTCTTGACTGACAAGCTCAAGCAGACCAAGACCAACGATGAGTTCTTCCTGTCGATGAAGCGCAAGTAAGCGATTCGTTCCACAGGCTGATGATTTGGGGCTGCTGCGCAGTCCTTCGCGGATAAGCCCGCGAAGGGTCGCGCAGCGGCCCCAAGTCATTTTTGCATCCTAAAACGGCTTGATCAGCGCTACACTCTGCACCCCGACCGATACGGCCAACACGAGGCTCACGCATGCAGTATCGCGATTTGCGCGACTTTATCCGTGGCTTGGAACAGCGCGGCGAACTCAAGCGCATCCAGGTTCCGATTTCACCCGTCCTGGAAATGACCGAAGTCTGCGATCGCACCTTGCGTGCCAAGGGCCCGGCGTTGCTGTTCGAAAAGCCTACCGGCTTCGACATTCCAGTGCTCGGCAACCTGTTTGGCACCCCGGAGCGGGTGGCCATGGGCATGGGCGCCGAATCGGTCGACGAGCTGCGTGAAATCGGCAAGCTGCTGGCCTTCCTCAAGGAGCCCGAGCCGCCCAAGGGGCTCAAGGACGCCTGGTCGAAACTGCCGATCTTCAAGAAAGTCGTGTCGATGGCGCCCAAGGTCATCAAAGACGCGGTGTGCCAGGAAATCGTGGTCGAGGGCGAAGACGTCGACCTCAGCCAGTTGCCGATCCAGCACTGCTGGCCGGGCGATGTGGCGCCGCTGATCACCTGGGGCCTGACCGTCACCCGCGGGCCGAACAAAGAACGCCAGAACCTGGGCATCTATCGCCAGCAGGTGATCGGCCGTAACAAGGTCATCATGCGTTGGCTGAGCCACCGTGGCGGCGCTTTGGATTATCGCGAGTGGTGCGAAAAGCATCCTGGCCAGCCATTCCCGGTGGCGGTAGCCCTGGGCGCGGACCCGGCGACCATTCTTGGCGCTGTGACCCCGGTGCCTGACACCCTTTCCGAATACGCCTTCGCCGGCCTGCTGCGCGGCAACCGTACCGAGCTGGTCAAGTGCCGTGGCAGTGACCTGCAGGTGCCGGCCACTGCGGAAATCATCCTGGAAGGGGTGATCCACCCAGGCGAGATGGCCCCCGAAGGCCCATACGGCGACCACACCGGTTACTACAACGAGGTGGACAGCTTCCCGGTGTTCACCATCGAGCGCATCACCCACCGGCGTAATCCGATCTATCACAGCACCTACACCGGCCGTCCACCGGATGAGCCGGCGATCCTTGGCGTTGCGCTGAACGAAGTGTTCGTGCCGATCCTGCAGAAGCAGTTCCCGGAGATCATCGACTTCTACTTGCCGCCCGAAGGCTGCTCGTACCGCATGGCGGTAGTGACCATCAAGAAGCAGTACCCAGGCCATGCCAAGCGGGTAATGTTGGGTGTCTGGTCGTTCCTGCGACAGTTCATGTACACCAAGTTCGTTATCGTTACCGACGACGACGTCAACGCCCGCGACTGGAACGACGTAATCTGGGCCATCACCACGCGCATGGACCCCAAGCGTGATACGGTGATGATCGACAACACGCCAATCGACTACCTGGACTTCGCGTCGCCGGTATCGGGGCTGGGGTCGAAGATGGGCCTGGATGCAACGCACAAGTGGCCGGGCGAGACTACACGCGAATGGGGCCGAGTCATCGTCAAGGACGATGCCGTCACCCGCCGTATCGATGAGCTGTGGGATCAGTTGGGAATAGATTGATGCAGGTAACGTTGCAGCCGTCCGGGGCGGTACTGGCGCTTGAACCCGGTGAAAGGATTCTCGATGGCGCCCGGCGCCTGGGTTACGACTGTCCGAGCAGCTGCCGCAACGGCAATTGCCACGTCTGCGCTGCGTTGCTGGTGGAAGGGCGGGTGCGCCAGGACGGTGAAGTGCGTGATCACGGCGAACTGTTCACCTGCATCGCCGAGCCGCTGGAGGACTGTATCTTGCTCTGGGACGGTGTACTTGCCTTGGGCGAACTGCCGGTACGAACCTTGGCCTGCACGGTGAGCGAGTGCGTCGAGGTGGGTGGCGACGTCTGGCGCGTGCGCCTGCGCGCTCCGGCCGGCAAGCCGCCGCGTTATCACGCCGGCCAGTACCTGATGATCGAGCGCGACGGCGCCGACAAGGCAGCCTTCTCGCTGGCCTCCGCGCCGCACGGCGGGCGCGATCTGGAGCTGCACGTGCTGGCGCGCGAAGCCAGTGCCGTGGCGCTGATCGAGCAATTGCAGCGCGATGGTATTGCGCGTATCCAGCTGCCGTTTGGCGATGCACATTTGGCCGAGCTGCCCGATGGGCCACTGGTGCTGATCGCCGCCGGCACCGGCATGGGCCAGATGCACAGCCTGGTCGAGCATTGCCGGGCCAATGGCTTCAAGCACCCGGTGCACTTGTATTGGGGCGTGCGTCGTCCGGAAGACTTCTACCAGATCGAGCACTGGGATGAGTGGCAGCGCCTGCCCAACCTGTTCCTGCACAAGGTCGTCAGTGACCTGTGTGGCTGGGAAGGGCGTTGCGGCATGCTGCATGAGGCAGTTTGCGAAGACATCGCCGACCTCAACGATGTGCACGTGTATGCCAGTGGTTCGCCAAATATGGTCTATGCCACGCTCGATGCGTTGGTTGAGGCCGGCATGGATGCGCACCGCATGCGTGCCGATGTATTCGCCTATGCCCCGCGCGGCTGAATAGTTAGTCGACGCTAATAACCAAAGTGTCCGGCGATGATTATAAGGCGGTAAATTGTTACCGCCGCAGCCAATAACTTTCACTATACTCGAAACAATACCGTGCAATCGCTTGCAGGGCCCGTAGTTCGGCGGCTCAGGTGTGCATGGGGGCTTGTGCGATGGATACTTTCTGCCGTACGGTAAGTCCAGCGGAGCGTCACTGAGTTACAGTGGCGTTCTTCGTTAGTTCTCGGGGAATAATGGCGGCAGCTTATGTCGGCAATTGAAAGTCTATCTTGGCAGGTACCCTATCCGCCGTCGCTCGACTTCGGTCAGCAACTGACTCGCGAGCAACTGTTCAATTCGATGCAGTCGACCATGGCGCGCCATCACGGTGGGCCGGTGTGGCTGTTTGCCTATGGCTCACTGATCTGGCGCCCGGAATGTCATTCGGTCGAACGCCAGCGGGCGCGGGTGCATGGCTATCATCGCGGGCTGTACCTGTGGTCGCATGAGCACCGCGGCACGCCGGAGTGCCCAGGGCTGGTGTTCGGGCTCGATCGCGGCGGCTCATGCAGTGGCTTTGCCTATCGCCTGGAGGAGAGCAACCTGGATGAGTCGCTCATGGCCTTGTGGCAGCGCGAGATGCCATACCCTGCGTATCGGCCGCATTGGCTGACTTGCCGCTTGAATGACGGCAGCAAGGTTCAAGCGCTAGGGTTCGTTCTGGAGCGGCATCTGCCGTGCTATGCCGGTGATCTGCCGGATGGCTTGCTCAGCCAGATTCTGGCCAGCGCCAAGGGGCGCTATGGCAGTACCCGAGATTACGTCGAGCAGACCCTCAATGCACTGCGCAGTCACCAGATGCCCGATCGCAATCTTGAGGCGCGGTTCAGGCGTTGCCATAACTTGCGTGAGGTCTGAAGTTTTTGTCGGCTGCCCCGGCCTCTTCGCGGGCAAGCCCGCTCCCACAGGGACCGAGCTGTCATTGATGGCTGCGCTGTACCTCTGAGTGCGGTCACGGGCGCTCCCACAGATACCGCATCGACATCAAAGACACCGCTATCCCTGTGGGAGATTCTATGGTTATGGGCAAGCCAATTTCATAGCTCTGGTGATGTATTCGCCCTGATTTTTCATCAGGGCGAAAGCCACGCGGGCAAGCTTTCGAGCCAAGATGACCAAGGCTTGGG
>NZ_JBCPSP010000056.1:0-27518 GCF_051129895.1 Pseudomonas sp. Je.1.5.c | reverse complement strand
CCGCGATAGCGATCGCGGGGCAAGCCCGCTCCCACGTTCCCGCCCCTAGAGATCACAGCGCTTACAGAATTCGAGGTTTTGACATGAAAGTTTTGATCATCGGCAACGGCGGCCGTGAGCACGCCCTGGCCTGGAAAGTCGCCCAGGACCCACGCGTTGAGAAAGTCTTCGTCGCTCCCGGCAACGCTGGCACCGCCACCGAAGCCAAGTGCGAGAACGTCGACATCCAGGTCACTGCCCTGGAGCAACTGGCCGACTTCGCCGAAAAGAATGTCCAACTGACCATCGTCGGCCCGGAAGCGCCGCTGGTCGCCGGCGTCGTCGACCTGTTCCGCAGCCGCAACCTGGATTGCTTCGGCCCAACCGCCGGCGCCGCCCAGCTGGAAGGCTCGAAGGCCTTCACCAAGGACTTCCTGGCGCGCCACAAGATCCCCACCGCCGACTACCAGAACTTCACCGAGATCGAGCCAGCCCTGGCTTACCTGAAGGAAAAAGGCGCACCGATCGTGATCAAGGCCGACGGCCTGGCCGCCGGTAAAGGCGTGATCGTCGCCATGACCCTGCAGGAAGCCGAAGACGCTGTACGCGACATGCTCGCCGGCAATGCCTTCGGTGAAGCCGGTTCGCGCGTCGTCATCGAAGAATTCCTCGATGGCGAAGAAGCCAGCTTCATCGTCATGGTCGACGGCCACAACGTGCTGCCAATGGCCACCAGCCAGGACCACAAGCGCGTTGGCGATGCCGACAGCGGCCCGAACACCGGCGGCATGGGCGCCTACTCCCCGGCGCCAGTGGTCACTGCCGATGTGCACCAGCGGGTCATGGACCAGGTGATCTGGCCGACCGTGCGCGGCATGGCCGAAGAAGGCAATGTCTACACCGGCTTCCTCTACGCCGGCCTGATGATCGACAAGGCGGGAAACCCCAAGGTCATCGAGTTCAACTGCCGCTTCGGCGACCCAGAAACCCAGCCAGTCATGCTGCGCCTGGAGTCGAGCCTGGTGCTGCTGATCGAAGCAGCGTTCGCCAAGGCCCTGGACAAGGTCGAAGCACAATGGGATCCGCGCCCGAGCCTGGGCGTGGTACTGGCTGCCGGTGGCTACCCGGGCGACTACGCTAAAGGCGCTGTGATCAGCGGCCTGGACGCTGCCGCCAAGCTGGAAGGCAAAGTGTTCCACGCTGGCACCGCGCTGAAGGATGGCCAAGTCGTGACCAACGGCGGCCGCGTGTTGTGCGCCACTGCCTTGGGCCAGACTGTCGAGGCTGCGCAACAGCAAGCCTATCGCCTGACCAAGGAAGTCAGCTGGGACGGTAGTTTCCATCGCAGCGACATCGGCTACCGGGCCATTGCCCGCGAGCGCGGTGAGCAACAGTAACATTGCATTACCGAATGGCCGTGAAGCCCCTGGCGCACGGCCTTCGGCTCGTCGACAAGGCCCCGATGGGCCTTGCCTTCGCCTTGGCGCGCCGCGCATAGTTGTTATCCGGCACATTAGCTAAGAAGGGATTTCGTCGTGCGTCGGCTTCGGATTGCCACTGCCCTTATCGTCAGCCTGCTGACCCTGCTCTGCCTGCTCCCGGCTTCGGCCGATCAAGGCGGTGGTTGGACGGTGCTGCTCGACGAACAGGCCAACCTGCAATTGAGCGATGTGCGCTCGGACCGCTACCGCAACCAATTCAGTCCCTTGCAGCTCAACGAGCTACAAGCCTCCGCCGCCGATCAAGCACTCTGGCTGCACTATCGCCTGGAGCCCGGCGAGCAAGAACGCCTGCTGCGGGTATTCGCCCCAGACCTGTCGCGCCTCGACCTCTACGCACTGGACGGCGAAAAGCTGCTGCGTCAACTGCACCATGGGCAACAGGCCGGCGATGCCAGCCCGACCCTGCGCGGCAGTGATCACGTGTTACCGCTACCCAATAGCAGCCAGCCGCTGGATATCTACCTGCGCCTGGTCTCGGAACATCAACTGCGTCCCGCGATCAGCCTGGAGACCGCCGCCTCGGCCGCGACCGACCAGACCCGCCCCTTGTTGTTCGGCCTGCTGTTCGGCGGACTGGTGATGCTGATCCTGCACAACCTGATTCGCTTCTTCTACAGCCGCTCCAGTACCACCCTGATCCTGGCGCTGTATCACGGCCTGATGCTGCTCAGTGGGTTGATCCTGCTCAACCTCAGCGGGCCCTGGTGGCACCTGTGGCATAGCGCCCAGACCCCAGCCGCCTATTTGACCCTGGTGATGGCGGGCCTGGCCGGCTTGTATTTCACCCAGCACTTCTTCAGCCCCTGTGGCTCGCCGCGGCTTAACCGGCTACTGCAAGGCGAGATGCTGGTGGCTGCCGTCAGCGGCCTGGTGCTGCTGTTCGTCGACACCTTGCCGCTGAACCTGATGACCTACGCCCTGCTCGCCGTGGGCAGCGTGAGCATGCTGCTGGTCAGCAGCTATCACTGGTACAAAGGCTACGGCCCGGCGCGCCTGTTTGCCCTGGCGATGCTGGTGTTCAACCTGGGCGGCCTGGTGCTGCTGCCGGCCCTGCTGGGCCTGACCCGAACCTCGACGCCCTGGTTGCTGTGCATCCTCATGGCCTTGACGGTAACCAGTGGCCTGCTGCTCAACCTGGCGGTCAGCGAGCGCCTGCGCAAGATCAGCGAGGAGCGCTTCCGCGCCAGCCGCGCACTGGCCGCCAGCGATGCCGAGATCAACGCCAAGGCCGAATTCCTGGCCAAGATCAGCCACGAGATTCGCACCCCGATGAACGGTGTGCTGGGCATGACCGAACTGCTGCTCGGCACGCCGCTGTCGGTCAAGCAACGCGACTACGTGCAGACCATCCACAGCGCCGGCAACGAGCTGCTGACGCTGATCAACGAGATCCTCGACATCTCCAAGCTGGAGTCGCGGCAGATCGAGCTGGACGATGTGCAGTTCGACCTCAATGCACTGATCGAAGATTGCCTGAACATCTTCCGGGCCAAGGCCGAACAACAGAATATCGAGCTGATCAGCTTTACCCAGCCGCAAGTCCCTCGGGTTATCAGCGGCGACCCGACGCGGCTGCGCCAGGCCCTGTCGAGCCTGCTGGAAAACGCCCTGAAAAACACCGAGCAAGGCGAGATCCTGCTGGTGGTGGCGCTCGACCAACGTGCCGACCAGCCACGCCTGCGCATTGCCGTCCAGGATAGCGGTACAGCCATGCCCCAAGCCGAGCGCGAAGCGCTGCTGCAGGCCGAATTGCACAGCCACCAGTTCCTTTCCAGCAACAAGCTCGGTGGCCACCTGGGCCTGGTGATTGCCAAGCAGCTGATCGGCCTGATGCAGGGCGAGTTCGGCATCAAGAGCAGCAGTAACATGGGCAACACCCTGTGGCTGACCTTGCCACTCGACCCCTCGCGCCTGGAGCAACCACCGGCCGACCTCGACGGCCCGCTGCGCGATGCGCGGGTGTTGGTGGTGGACGACAACGACACCTGCCGCAAGGTGCTGGTGCAGCAGTGCAGCGCTTGGGGCATGAATGTCAGTGCCGTGCCCTCGGGCAAGGAAGCGCTTGCCCTGCTGCGCACCAAGGCGCATTTGCGCGACTACTTCGATGCGGTGCTGTTGGACCAGAACATGCCCGGCATGACCGGTATGCAGTTGGCGGCGAAGATCAAGGAAGACCCAAGCCTAAACCACGACATCCTGGTGGTGATGCTCACCGGTATCAGCAATGCGCCGAGCAAAGTGATTGCCCGCAACGCTGGCGTCAAACGCATCCTGGCCAAGCCGGTGGCCGGCTATACCTTGAAAACCACCCTGGCCGAAGAGCTGGCCCAGCGGGGTCGCGAACAGGCGATCCCAGCAGTGTTCGCCGCACCTACGCCAGCGGTGGAACTGCCGGTCGATTTCCATGTGCTGGTGGCCGAGGACAACAGCATTTCGACCAAGGTCATCCGTGGCATGCTCGGCAAGCTCAACCTGGAGCCGGACACCGCCAGCAATGGCGAAGAAGCCCTGCGCGCGATAAAGGCGCGGCGCTATGACCTGGTGCTGATGGACTGTGAAATGCCGGTACTCGATGGTTTCTCCGCGACCCAGCAGTTGCGTGCCTGGGAGGCCGAGAATCAGCGCCAGCGCACGCCGGTGGTGGCCCTTACCGCGCACATTCTCAACGAGCACAAGGAACGCGCGCGCCTGGCCGGGATGGATGGGCACATGGCCAAGCCGGTGGAATTGTCGCAGTTGCGCGAGCTGATCCAGTATTGGGCGGGCCAGCGTGAGGCCAAGTCCGACACACTGCATACCTCATGATGACAATGTGGGCTCTATCGCAGGGCAAGCCCGCTCCCACGAGGACCTTGTAGTCACCCTGCGTCTGCGTGGGAGCGGGCTTGCCCCGCGATAGCGCCCGCACTGCTCAACGCGCTCAGGCCTTCACAGCTGATACACTTCCTCGCACCCTCCCCCGCCATGGACCTCGGCCATGCTCCATGAGTTGTTCAGCGTCTACCTGAAAATGCTCGTGCTCTACAGCCCGTTCTTCGTGCTGTCCTGCTTCATCAGCCTGACCCGCGGTCACTCCAGCAAAGAGCGCAAGCAGCTGGCCTGGCGCGTGGCCATTGCCGTGCTGATCGCCAGCGTCCTGCTGTACCTGTTCGGGCGGGTGATTTTCGGCGTGTTCGGCATCACCGCCGACGCCTTTCGCATCGGCGCTGGCAGCGTGCTGTTCATCTCGGCGCTGGGCATGGCTCAAGGCAAGCCGGCGGTGCAGGCCGATAACGTCCAGCAGGATGTGACCATCGTACCGCTGACCATCCCCCTGACCGTCGGCCCCGGCACCATCGGCGCGCTGCTGGTGATGGGCGTCGGCCAGCCGCACTGGGACGACAAGCTGCTGGCCATCGTCAGCATTACCCTGGCCAGCTTCACCGTCGGCCTGGTGCTCTATTTGTCCCACCGCATCGAGCGGATCCTCGGCGACCAGGGCTTGCAGATCGTCAGCCGGCTGATGGGGCTGTTCGTCTGCGCCCTGGCGGCGCAGATCATTTTCACCGGGATCAAAGGCTACCTGGTGGCCTGAACCCTATCAGGGTTTTTCGCCATACCAGCGTGGTGTGTACACCCACTGACCACCACCGTCACGCGCGAAGGTACAGGTCAGCGACGAGCCGATCAGCACCATGGTGCGCATGTCGACCATTTCCGGCTGCAGCTCGGCGAGGGTCACCACCCGTAGCGTCTGCCCTGGCCGGCCAATGTCGCGCCCCAGCACTACCGGCGTCTGCCCCTGGCGATGGCGACGGACGATATCCAGGGCCACACCCAGTTGGGTCGGCCTGGACTTGGAGATCGGGTTGTAGAACGCCAAGACCAGATCGGCCTGAGCGGCCAGGTCCAGACGCTTCTCGATGATCGACCAGGGCTTGAGGTTGTCGGACAGCGACATCACGCAAAAATCGTGGCCCAACGGCGCTCCCGCTTGCGCGGCGGTGGCCAGCGATGCCGAGACGCCAGGGAGGATCTCCAGATCGACCCGATGCCAGGCCGGATCGCTGGACTCGTGCAGCGCTTCGAGCACCGCCGCGGCCATGGCGAACACGCCCGGATCACCCGACGACACCACCACCACCGAACGCCCGGAAGCGGCCAGCTCGAAGGCATGCCGGGCACGCTGCATTTCTTCGCGGTTATCGGTGCAGTGCAGCACTTGATCAGCGCGGAACGGGCCAGCCATGCGCACATAGGTTTCATAACCCAGCACATCCTCGGCCCGCGCCAGCTCGGCCTTGACCGCCGGTACCATCAGCTCGGCCGCGCCTGGGCCGAGGCCAATCACCGCCAGCCGGCCCCGTACTCGCCCAACCTTGGCGACCTCGATGGGTGCAGGGGTCGCGGCGATTACCACGTTTGAAACTGCCAGCGTCTGCGCCTCAGGCACGACGTGCGCAACCATGCTCTGCAGGCTGTCGGCCGGCGCCGTGAAACGCAGCGGTACGTCCAGGGCGCGCGCAGCTTGGTGCAGCGCGGGGGCAGCCATATCCTGCTCACTGGCCAGCAAGCAGGCCAAAGCTTGCTCGGCGATGTTGGCTTCGGCCAGCGCCGCGCGCACTTCAGTGGTGAGGTCCGACTGGGTGGCGCTGACCGCCACCAGCACCGAGCGCGAGTGGATCAGCAGCTCATCGCGATGGTCCGGGCGGGCTTGGTAGCCCACGTGGATAGTGCGCTGCGCGTGGGCATCAGCAGGCAGCTGCGCTTGCGCCAGCCACGGCGCATCGCCTTCGATACGCACGCTCTGGCCGGCCAGCAGATCAGAAACGAACCGCTTGCCCTGCTCCAGATCGGCCAGGGTATAACCCTCTGGCGGATTGAGCAGGCAGGTGCCAAAGCGCAGCTCACCACTGGTGGTGATGGCAGGCGCTACGCCCAACGCCTCGCCGATCTCACGCGCCATCAGGTTGACCCCGCCCAGGCCGCCGAGCAGTGGTACCACTGCACTGCCATCTTCGGCCACGGCCAGCACGGGCGGCTCGACGTCCTTTTCGCTGAGCAGGCTGGCCAGGGTGCGAATCACGATACCCGCCGCGCACAGGGCAATGATCGGCGTGTCCTGCTGATACAGGCCACGCAGCGTCTCGCCAAAGGATTCATACAGGCTGTCGACCGCCTCGACCCGACCGCGCAGGCCGTGAAGGGTGGCCTGTGGATAAAGCTGCTGGATCCGCTGCGCGGTGGCCAGGCTGCCAGCGCCGAGGATGACGATTGCGGGGGCCTTGCGCATGTTCATCCCTGCCATTTTTCCCCCGGCACGATGATCAGCGAGAAGTATGGCGAAGACTGCGGGTCGACCTCTTGCAGCGGAACGATCTTCTGGTTGGCCATGGTCGCGCGTTCAACGTACAGCGCACGCCCTTGCAGACCGAGCTCGCCAAGCACCTGGCGGACCTTGGGCAAGTTACGCCCCAGTTTCATCACCACCGCCGCATCGGCATCGGCCAGGCGGCGCTTGAGTTCTTCGGCAGGCAGCACGCCAGACAGCACGGTCAGCGTCTGGTTGCGGTAGACCAGCGGCGCACCCAGCACCGAAGCGCCGCCAAGCATCGAACACACTCCAGGGATCACTTCGGCTTCATAACGCTGGGCCAGGCGATCATGCAGGTACATGTAGGAGCCATAGAAGAACGGATCACCCTCGCAGATCACCGCCACATCCCGGCCGGCGTCCAGATGCGCGGCCACTTGTTGGCCGGCTTCATCATAGAAATCGCTGATCACCTGCTCGTAGGACAACGGCGCCGGCAACACTTCGGTGGTTACCGGGTACACCAGCGGCAGCAGGGTCTGCTCGGCTTGCAGGTGCGCCTCGATGATGCCAAAGGCATTGCCGCGCTTGCCCTTGGCGACGAAATACGCCACCACCGGCGCCTCGCGCAGCAGGCGCAGGGCTTTGACGGTGATCAGTTCAGGATCGCCAGGGCCTACGCCCAGGCCGAGAAGACGTCCACGCGCCTGCATCATTCGACCTCCGTGGCCAGTGCGTTGACCGCCGCCGCCGCCATGGCGCTGCCACCCAGTCGGCCCTGCATGATCACGAACGGCACCCCACGGCTGTCTGCAGCCAGCATGGCCTTGGATTCGGCGGCGCCGACGAAGCCCACCGGGAAGCCGAGGATCAGTGCTGGTTTCGGCGCGCCGGCATCGATCATTTCCAGCAGGTAGAACAGTGCGGTCGGCGCGTTGCCAATCACCACCACGCTGCCTTCCAGGTGCGGCCGCCACAGTTCCAGGGCCACCGCCGAGCGCGTGTTGCCCTGCGCTTTGGCCAGGTCTGGCACGCTCGGGTCACGCAGGGTGCAGATCACCGGATTGTTGGCCGGCAGCCGCGCGCGGGTGATGCCTTCGGCGACCATATGCGCGTCGCACAGGATTGGCGCGCCCTTGGCCAGGGCTGCACGCCCCGCCGTACCCGCACCTTCGGAGAATTGCAGGCCGTCGATGGCCTCGACCATGCCGCAGGCGTGGATCACCCGTACAGCGAGTTTTTCCAGGTCAGCGGGGATCCGCTCGAGCCTGGCTTCCTCACGGATGATCCGGAAGGAATTGCGATAGATCTCCTGACCATCGCGGATGTAGTCAATCATCAAGGTGCTCCGTGGGCAGGTCGAGCATGGCGCCTGCTTCTTTCAAGGTAAGGTCGCTCGCGCGCAGGGCTCCGAAGCCCGGCAGGCGCGCATCGCGCAGATAAAGGTCATAGCGGCCCGGCGCGCGGGCCAGCAGGGTGGCCGGGGCGACATGGGCCGCGGCGCAGGATCGGCTGCAGCCGGACAGGTGCACACTGCCCAGTGCGCCAGCAGGCAGCCCGCTGGCCAGGGTGAGGGCATCGCTCTTGGTGTCGGCCTGGGCTTTGGCGCAGCCGCTGGAGCCGGTGCAGGCGGTGAGGCGCGCCAAGGGCTGCGCAGCATCGCAAAGCAGACCGAGGGCGTTGAGCTCGGCTTGGGCGGCGTCGATCTGCGCGGGGTCGATATTGGTCAGTACCGCGCTCTGCCAGGGGCTCAGGCGCAGTTGACCGTCGCCTGCCTGGCGCGCAATACGGGCAACACCGCGCAGCATGGCGGGGGTCAAGCGGCCCAGGGGCGGGGCGATGCCCAGGGCCAGGCCCTGCCGTTGGGTCAGCCTGCCCAACCAGCCGGTGCGGGTCGCTGAACGCTGCCAGCCAAGCACCGCGGCGTCGCGACGGATCTCAAGCGCCAGTCCGGCGATGAAGTGCTCGACCGGACAGGTTTCGAGCAACTGGCGCATCCGCGATTGCTCAGGGCTGGCCAAGTCGAGGAAGCGCTCCAGCACCGCACGGGTCAGCGCCAGCCCTGCCTGCACAGGGACCGCACCCAGTGCCCGGCTTGGGCAACCTGCCAGGCCGAATGCCAGCCAACGCTCGCCATCGAGCTCAACCGCCGAGAGCCACAGGTCATGCGGGTGTTCAAGCATCGCCAGGCCTTCGCCGCCATCGAGCTGCACGGCGAACTTGGCCGACAGCTGGTGCAAACGCGGGGTGCTTTCGAGCATCTGCAAAATCTGCGCAGCGAGCGGCTGGGTATCGACGAGCATGAGCGGATCGAGACCGGCCAATGGGCTGAGCATCACGTTGCGCACATCGTCGCCCGCGGCTTCACGCGGGCCGAGGCCGGCTGCGAGCAGGTGCTCGATCAGCTCGCGATGCTGCGCGCCAATGCCGCGAATCTGCAGGTTGGCGCGGTTGGTCGCCTCGATCACGCCGCCGGCAAATCGCTCTGCCGCCGCAGCGACGGCATCGGCCTGGTCGGCCAGCAGCACACCACCGGGCAGCTTGATCCGGCAGATACCGCCATCGCGCGCGGCGACGATACGCCACAACCCCGGGCAGGCCGAGGGGCGGGGCGAAATGGCGGGGGGCAGGGACGGGTTCAAGAGGGCATCCGGCAATCGTCAAAGTGCGCTTGAGTGTAGAAGGCGCGGTATTATGCCTGCTTTGTCCGGCGGCATGAAAAACCGGCGGTCGAAGATCGTATGGAATTCAGGGGCCGCTTCGCGCCCTTCGCGGCGGCTCGGCGCTCCGACAAGCCCGCTCCCACAGGGACTGCGCCAGCCGCAAGAGCTGCGCTAATCCTGTAGGAGCGGGCTTGTCGGAGCGCCGCACCGCCGCGAAGCGGCCCCAAAATGATGGAAGTGAAATTAATGGCCCCGTGGCTGACAGTAGTAGGTATCGGTGAAGACGGTTTCAGCGGCCTGGGCAAACCCGCCCGGCGTGCTCTGCTGGGCGCCTCGCGGATCTTCGGCAGCCCACGCCAGTTGGCCTTGCTGCCACGCTGTGTGAACGGCGAACGCGTGCAGTGGCCGAGCCCATTCTCACTGGCGCCCGTGCTGGCCCAAAGCGGCGAACCGGTGTGCGTCCTGGCCAGCGGCGACCCGATGTTCTACGGCGTCGGTGCCAGCCTGGCGCAGCAGGTTCCTGCCGAGCACATGCGCGTGCTCAGTACGCCCTCCTCCTGCGCCCTGGCCGCAGCCCGCCTCGGCTGGCCATTGCAGGAGGTGCACATTCTGTCGATCGTCGCCCGCCCTTTGGCCGCAATCAATGCCCAGCTCTTTAGCGGCGTGCGCCTGCTGGTGCTGAGCAACGATGGCGACAGCCCGGCGCAGATCGCCGCACTGCTACGCGAACGCGGCTTTGGCCCAAGCCGGATGCACGTCCTCGAGCACCTCGGCGGCCCTGAAGAGCGTCAGCTCAGCGGCACCGCTGAAGACTGGCCGCATGCCCACAGCGCCGCCCTCAACCTGGTGGCCATCGAGTGCCTGGCAACGCCCGACGCACCGCGTTTGTCGACAGCCTGCGGACTGCCCGACAGCGCCTTTCGTCACGATGGCCAGCTGACCAAGCGCGATGTCCGCGCCATCACCCTCGCCCGCCTGGCCCCGCAGCCCGGCGAGCTGATGTGGGATGTCGGCGCTGGCTGTGGCTCGATCGGCATCGAATGGATGCGTGCCCACCCCAGCTGCCGGGCATTGGCGATCGAGGCCGACGAAGGCCGCCAGGGGTTTATCGAACACAACCGCGACGCGCTCGGCGTGCCTGGCCTGCAACTGATCTGCGGCAAGGCTCCGCAAGCCTTGGTCGAGCTGGAACGACCCGATGCCATTTTCATCGGCGGCGGCGTCACCCGCGACGGCGTGTTGCCGCTGTGCTGGGAGCGCCTGCGCCCCGGCGGCCGGCTGGTGGCCAACGCGGTGACCTTGCAAAGCGAAGTGGCCCTGGCGCAGTTTCGCCAGCAGCATGGCGGCGAGCTGACCCGCATCCATGTCGCCCAGACGCAACCCCTGGGCAGCTTCGATACCTGGCGCCAGGCCTTGCCGATCACCCTGCTCGACGTGGTGAAACCCTTCGATGCGTGAAGAGACCCGCGAACAACCCGCGCCTCTGCGCAGCGGCCTGACCACCGGCAGCTGCGCGACCGCCACCAGCTTGGCTGCTGCCCGGCTGCTGTTGACCGGGCAACGCCATGACGCCGTAGCCATCACCCTGCCCAAGGGCAAGCAAGTACAGATGCGCCTGGAGTTCTGTCGACGCGATGGCGAGCGCGCCGAGGCCGGCACCCTGAAAGATGCCGGCGACGATCCCGACGTCACCCACGGCGCCCTGCTCTACAGCCAGGTGCGCCTGCTCGATGCCCCAGGTATCCGCTTTGTCGCCGGCATCGGCGTCGGCACTGTCACCCGCCCAGGGCTGGTGCTGGCGGTTGGGGAACCGGCGATCAACCCGGTGCCTCGCCGGATGATCACCGAGCACCTGCAACAGCTGGCCAGCGATTGCGCCTACAGCGGCGGTTTCGAGGTTACGGTGAATGTGCGCGATGGCGATCAACTGGCGCTGAAAACCATGAACCCACGGCTAGGTATTCTCGGCGGCCTGTCGATCCTCGGCACCAGCGGGATCGTCCGGCCGTTCTCCTGCTCGGCCTACATCGCCTCGATCCACCAGGGCATCGATGTTGCCCACACCAATGGCTACACGCACATCGCTGCCTGCACCGGCAATGCCAGCGAGGACACCATGCGCCGGGTCTACAACCTGCCGGAGATCGCCCTGATCGAGATGGGCGACTTCGTCGGCGCGGTACTCAAGCACCTGCGCAAAGTGCCGGTGGCGCGCCTGAGTCTGTGCGGTGGTTTTGGCAAGATCAGCAAGCTCGCCGCCGGGCACATGGACCTGCACAGCCGCCACTCGAGTATCGACCTGCCGCAACTGGCCGGCTGGGCGCGGGAGATTGGCGCCGATCAAACCCTGCAAGAGGCGATCATCGCCGCCAATACCAGCCAGCAAGCGCTGGCCCTGGCCCATGCAGCAGGGATCGAACTGGGCGACGCAGTGTGCGCCCATGCCCAGGCGTTCGCCCGCAGCGTGGTCCCGGCTCAGGTGCACGTCGAAGTCTTCGCCATCGACCGCCAGGGCGGTATCGTTGGCCAGGCAGGTGTGCAATGAGCGAACGCATCTTGCTGCTAGGCGGCGTCACCGAGGCCTTGGCAATCGCCCGGCGCCTGGGCCCCGAGCACGTCTATAGTCTGGCCGGAGTCGGCCGTGTGCCGCAGGACCTGGCCTGCACGGTGCGGGTCGGCGGCTATGGCGGTGCCGAAGGGCTTGCCGCCTATTTGCAAGAGGCGCGCATCACGCTGCTGATCGACGCCACCCATCCCTACGCCGCCCAGATCAGCCACAACGCAGCCCGCGCGGCGCAGACGGCGGGCATCCCGTGCTGGGCCTTGCGCCGCCCTGCGTGGCAGGCGCAGCCCGGTGATGACTGGCGTGAGGTGACCGACTGGGCTGAGCTGATGCAAGCGCTCGAACCCTTCGCGCGCCCGCTGTTCACCCTGGGCCGCGAGCCCTTGCTGCATCTGGACGAAATCCCCGCGCAGCAGTTCTGGACCTTGCGCGCCCTCGACGCCTGCCCTGGCAATGATCGCTGCGAGGTCATCGGCGCCCGTGGTCCTTTCCAGATTGCCGATGAACGCGCACTGTTCGCACGACGGCGCATCGATGTGCTGGTCAGTAAGAACAGCGGCAGCGTGGCCACAGAACCAAAGCTTGAGGTGGCGCGCGAGCTGGGCGTGCCTGTGCTGGTGCTCAAGCGGCCGGTGTTACCGGCTGTGGATCGCGAGTTCAGTCAGATCGAGTCGTTGCTGACGGCGCTAGCTACCGACTAGGAGCGCGCCCTGGGGTCGAAGACTGGGTGACATCGCTCTAGCTTTTCGCAGGTTTCTCCCTACGCAATATTCGGAGATTTCAGCCCCCTCATACCGTACAAGCAGATGGCCCTGTGCCTGCAATCTGCCGTAAACTCCGCCCTTCTCTCCTGGAAGGCCCACCCATATGGAAATGCAATGGTGGATCTGGCTCGTCTTCGGCGTGGCCCTGATCCTACTCGAACTGGTCCTGCCCACGTTCTTCATTCTCTGGTTCGGCATCGGTGCCGTGCTGGTGTCGCTGATTGCCCTGCTCGCGCCAAACCTACAGTTGGATATGCAGGTGCTGCTGTGGGTGCTGTTTTCCTCTGTCACCACCGTTCTGTGGTTCAAGCTATTTCGGCGCAAGAAGGCCGATGTGCGCTGGACCGCCGATAGCGTGATTGGTGAAGTCGGCTTGCTCACCGCCAGTGTCTCTGAGTTCCAGAAAGGCCGAGTGCGTTTCCAGAAGCCGATCTTGGGCAACGAAGAATGGACCTGCATCGCTGACAGCGACATCGCCGCTGGCGAGCGCGTGCGCCTGACCGCCATCGAAGGCAACACCGCCCGGGTCAGCCGGGCCTGAATCCGTACTAAAAGGAAGTTCGTAGCATGACCAGTCTTATCGTCGTCGGCACCCTCGCCGTGTTCGTTCTCATCACCGTGTTCAAAGGGGTGCGCATCGTGCCTCAGGGCGAGGAGTGGATCGTCGAGCGCCTGGGGCGCTACCACAGCACCCTCAAGCCCGGCCTGAATATCGTCATCCCGTACATGGACGTGGTCGCCTACCGCCTGCCGACCAAAGACATCATCCTCGATGTGCAGCAGCAGGAAATCATCACCAAGGACAACGCGGTGATCGTCGCCAACGCCCTGTGCTTCGCCAAGGTGGTCGACCCGCAAAAAGCCTCCTACGGCGTGCAGAATTTCTCCTTCGCCGTGACCAGCCTGACCATGACTTCGCTGCGGGCTATCGTCGGCGCGATGGATTTGGACGAAGCATTGTCCAGCCGCGAGCAGATCAAGGCACGCCTGCGCGAGGCGATGTCCGAACAGACCGAAGACTGGGGCGTGACCGTGCGCTCGGTAGAGATCCAGGACATCAAGCCGTCCGAGAACATGCAGATGGCCATGGAGCGCCAGGCGGCTGCCGAGCGTGAGCGTAAAGCCGATGTAACCCGTGCCGAAGGCGCCAAGCAGGCCGCGATTCTGGAAGCCGAAGCCCGCCTGCAATCGGCCAAGCTGGATGCCGAGGCGCAGATCAACCTGGCAGAAGCGTCGGCGCGTGCGATTTCGCTGGTGCGCGATGCAGTAGGGACGGAAACCACCCCGGCCATGTACCTGCTCGGTGAGCGCTACATTGGCGCGATGGAGAATCTGGCCGGCAGCGACAACGCCAAGGTTGTGGTGTTGCCTGCGGATCTGCAAGAGACCGTGCGCGGGTTGCTTGGGCGCAAGGCCTAAGACACCCCGACAACTCGGCTCCTACAGGCACAGCATCGAGCGCAAGATCAATGCGAGACCTGTGGGAGCGGGTTAACCCGCGAAGGGCCGCGCTGCGGCCCCAAAGCAAACGACACCGACTGGAAGGTATCGGGCCTGCTGATACGGCAACACTCACCTCATGCCTGCGGCACTTCACCGCACCCCGGCATTTTTACCTATACTCCGCCGTACAATACCCGCCACGATTCCTGACCGGATCTCTCCATGCCCCCACGTCGGCACATCGCCTGGATAGCCTGCCTTGCAGTGCTGTTCAATTTGCTGGCCATGCCGCTGTCATCGGCCGCGCCCAAGAGCGCGGCCGAGCAGCTGCTGTGGGGGGCTTTCTGTTCCAGCATGGGCGCCAAAGCCAAGCTCGATGTAAAGGCCCTGGCCAAGATCGATCTCGGCGATCAAGGCGACGCGCACGCCAACATGCAGCACTGCTGGTGCTGCTCGGGCGCAGCGCCGCTACTGGCCCTACCCTGCCAGCCGCCACAGTTGCACAGCCCGGCGCACCTGAGCATTGGCCAACTACCCAACCTCGCCCGCTATCAACCTACGCCTCGCCAGCTCTGGCCGGCGTTAAACCCGCGTGCCTCTCCGCTGGCCTGAGTTCTCGACGCTATCGCCCTGAACCTGCACAGATCGGAGATCTCATTCCATGCTCAAGCAAGCCCTCGTCCTGGCCGCCCTGCTATTGCCCGGCGCCTTCGCCAACGCCCATGAATACTCCCAGGGCGACCTGCACATCGCCCACCCGTGGTCGCTGGAACTGCCGCCCAACGCGCCCAACGTGGCGGCCTATTTCGTCGTGCACAACAACGGCAAGCAGGATGATCGCCTGCTCAGCGTCGCCAGCCCGATCAGCGATGATGCGCAACTGCACGAGCACGCCAAGACCGCCGAAGGCCTGATGAAAATGCAGCAGGTGCCCAGCGTGGCGATCCCGGCAGGCCAGGACCTGGTATTCGCCCCCAGCGCCTACCACGTGATGCTCATGCAGCCCAAGGACCGCAGCCTGCACAGCGACGGCAAACGCTTCCCGCTGACCCTGCACTTCGAAAAGGCCGGTGACATCACCGTGCAGGTCGCGGTGCAGAAACAACCACCGACCGACCAGCCAGAGCACCAGCACGCGCACTGATCGCTGACAGGCACTCGCCATGAGCGTGCTGCGCGAACGGACCATCCGCCGTACCACCCGCCCTGATCGCAGGCGCGCCGGTGGCGGCTGGCTGAGCCTGTTCGCCATGTGGATGATCTTCATCGGCCCACTGGTTTCCCAGTCGATGCCGATGGATCACCACGCCGGCATGAATATGCCGATGGACATGAGCATGTCCGCCGGCCACAGCCATGCCGACGCCGGGCACCATGGCCATGGCAGCGATGGCGAGCTGCACGCGCTGTGGGAAAAATGCGGCTATTGCAGCCTGCTGTTCAACTGCCCAGCCTTGCCGCAAACCTTCAGTCCGCTCAACGCCAGTAGTACCCCGCCCGCCCCACCCCTGCATGCGCTTACCCGCCAGGGCCACGCCGGTCAGGCCGTCTTCCCTGGTGCGCGCAGTCGCGCCCCGCCCTTCTTGTCGATCGACGTCTGAACACCTATTGACCGCACGGAGCCAGGAGGCTTCGCGCCCACTCATGACTGATCGACTGGAATCATTATGTCCGGCTGCACCCCTGTTTTTGCCCTGTCCCTGCGCGGGACCATCGCCGTGCTCTGCGGCTCGCTGCTGGCCCCCCTGGCGCTGGCGGCCGAGCCCGGCCACGAAGGCCATGAGCACGATTCTGCCGAGCTCAGCCCGACGGTAATCACCGCTGTCGCGCCCAGCTCGCCGCTGACCATCGTCACCAACCCCAAGGACCCACGCCAGCCAGTACCGGCCAGCGACGGCGCCGATTACCTGAAGACCATCCCGGGCTTCTCGGCGATTCGCTCCGGTGGCACCAATGGCGATCCGGTGTTGCGCGGCATGTTCGGCTCGCGCCTGAACATCCTCACCAACGGCGGCGTGATGCTCGGCGCCTGCCCCAACCGGATGGACGCCCCGACTTCCTACATTTCGCCGGAAACCTACGACCGCCTGACCGTGATCAAAGGCCCGCAAAGCGTGATCTGGGGGCCGGGCGGTTCGGCGGGGACCATCCTCTTCGAACGCGAGCCGGAACGCTTCGGCACGCTCGGCAGCCGGGTCAACGCCAGCCTGCTGGCCGGTTCCAACGGCCGCTTCGACAAAGTCCTCGACGCAGCCGCCGGCAACAGCCAGGCCTATGCGCGCTTTGTCGGCAACCAATCGCGCTCCGACGACTATCAAGACGGCAACGGCGACAGCGTGCCCTCGCGCTGGGACAAGTGGAACGGCGACCTCACCCTCGGCTGGACCCCGGACGCCGACACCCTGCTCGAACTCACCGCCGGCAAGGGCGATGGCGAGGCGCGCTACGCCGGACGTGGCATGGACGGCTCGCAGTTCAAGCGCGAAAGCCTCGGCTTGCGTTTCGAGAAATCCAACCTCGGCGAGGTGCTCGACAAGATCGAGGCGCAGGTCTACTACAACTACGCCGACCACGTGATGGACAACTACAGCCTGCGCACACCGTCAGGCAGCGGCATGATGGGCATGCCGATGGTCAGCAACGTCGACCGTCGCACCCTGGGCGCGCGGATCAAGGCCACTTGGCGCTGGGCCGATGTGCAGTTGATCAGCGGCATCGATGCCCAGACCAACGAGCACCGCAAGCGCGGCGGCATGGGCGTCGATGCGCACAAGGGCCAGTCATGGACCAAGGATGCCGACTTCCATAACTATGGGCTGTTCAGCGAACTGACCTGGTACGCCACAGGCGCTGACCGTCTGATTACCGGTGCGCGCCTGGACCGCGCCTCTGCCCGCGATTTCCGCCAGACCAGCGCCACCGGCGGCGACACCCGCGCCGACACCCTGCCCAGCGGTTTCGTGCGCTATGAGCATGATCTGGCGGCGCTTTCGGCAACCACTTACATCGGCCTCGGCCATGCCCAGCGCTTCCCCGATTACTGGGAGCTGTTCTCGCCCAAGCAAGGCCCGGCCGGTGCAGCCAATGCCTTTGACGGCATCAAGCCGGAGAAGACCACCCAGCTCGACTTCGGTATCCAGTACCGCGACGAGCGCATGGAGGCCTGGGCCTCGGGCTATGTCGGGCAGATCCGCGACTACATCCTGTTCGACTACCGCACCGGCATGATGGGCATGAGCACCTCCCAGGCGCAGAACATCGACGCTCGGATCATGGGCGGCGAACTTGGCGCAGCCTACAAGCTGTCGGAAAACTGGAAAGCCGACGCGACCCTGGCCTACGCTTGGGGCAAGAACAGCAGTGATGGCAAAGCGCTGCCACAGATGCCGCCCCTGGAAAGCCGCCTGGGCCTGACCTACAGCCAGGACAAGTGGAGCACTGGGGCGTTGTGGCGACTGGTGGCGGCGCAGAATCGCATCGCCGAAAACCAAGGCAACGTGGTCGGCAAGGACTACGAAAAAAGCGCAGGCTTTGGGGTGTTCTCGCTCAATGGTGCCTACAAGGTGAACAACAACCTCAAGCTCAGCGCGGGCGTCGACAACCTGTTCGACAAAGCCTACGCCGAGCACTTGAACCTGGCCGGGAACGCCGGGTTCGGCTATCCGGCCAGCGATCCACAGCCGGTTAGCGAACCAGGCCGGACCTTCTGGACCAAGGTCGATATCAGCTTCTGACAACAACAATGGGCGCGGCTACGGACGCGCCCTTTCACCTTGCCGATGGGAGGTTCCATGAGCGGACCACGCATTTCCTTCTATAACCTGGCTTGGCGCTGGCATTTCTACGCCGGGCTGTTCGTCGCGCCATTCATGATCCTGCTGGCGATCACCGGGATCATCTACCTGTTCAAGCCACAGCTCGACCCGCTGATGTACCGCGAGCTGATGGTGGTCGAGGCCGGTCATCACCGCCAAGACGCCGACACCCTGCTCAGCCAGGTGCACCAGGCCTACCCGCAGGGGCATGTGGCCCAATACCTGCCCCCACTCAACGCCGAGCGCAGCGCGCAGTTCGTGGTGCATGACGGCGGCCGCGAACTGAACGTGTTCGTCGACCCATACAGTGCCAAGGTGCTCGGTGAGCAAGACGCCAAGCAGAACCTGCAAGCCGTGGCCCGCGCCCTGCACGGCGAGCTGATGGTCGGCACCGTGGGCGATCGCCTGGTGGAGCTGGCGGCTGGCTGGGGCATCGTCCTGGTCGTGTCGGGGCTGTACCTGTGGTGGCCGCGCGGGCGCAACAGTGCCGGTGTGCTGTGGCCACGCCTGTCTGCCCGCGGCCGGGTGCTGTGGCGCGACCTGCATGCGGTCAGTGGCTTCTGGGGATCGGCGCTACTGCTGTTGATGCTGCTCAGCGGCATGACCTGGACCGGCCTGTGGGGCAAGCAGTATGCCGATTTGTGGAATCGCTTCCCGGCTGCCATGTGGAATGACGTGCCCACGTCTGACCAACAAGCCCGCGTGCTCAACCAGGCGCATCGCCAGACCGTGCCTTGGGCGATGGAGAACACGCCCATGCCGCAGTCCGGCGCGCATGCCGAACATGCTGGCCATCACATGATGTCGAGCGCCCCGGCCGCGCCGCAGGTCAGCCTGCAGCAGGTTGAGGACATCGCCACCCATCGCCAGGTCGAGCCTGGCTACAGCATCACCCTGCCGACCACTGCCGATGGCGTGTTCACCCTGGCGGTGTTCGCTGATGATCCGCGTAACGACGCCACCCTGCATGTCGACCAGTACACCGGCAAGGTGCTGGCGGATGTGCGCTGGCAGGACTACAGCCCAGTCGCCCGGGCCACCGAGCTTGGGGTGATGTTGCATGAGGGCAAGATGTTCGGGGCGCTGAACCAGATCATCATTTTGCTGGTGTGCCTGATGATTTTGCTGGGCTCGGTCAGTGGCCTGGTGATGTGGTGGAAACGCCGGCCGACGGGTGGGCTGGGGGTACCGCCGTTGCGTCATGACCTGCCGCGCTGGAAGACGGCGACGGTGGTGATGCTGGTGCTGGGCGTGGCGTTCCCGCTGGTGGGGGTGTCGATGCTGGTGATGTGGGTGGTCGATAGCCTGGTGGTGCGGCGCAGGGTGATGGCTCGGGCCTGATTCTGAACTGATGGCCTCATCGCGGGGCAAGCCCGCTCCCACGAAGCATTTGCAATTCGTGGCAGCGCGCTTGCCCCGCGATGAGGCCGGCAAAACAGCACAGATGTCGTGTCGATCTGTCGCGCCCCGAATTGGGACGCGCGTGTTAGCCTACTCGGCTCGCACAAAAAGACTGACCCTCAATGGAATGCAGCCAATGACCCGGACCTCCTCCACGCCTGCTGATGACCAGCACCTGCAACGCAACCTGACCAACCGCCACATCCAATTGATCGCCATCGGCGGCGCGATCGGCACCGGCCTGTTCATGGGCTCGGGCAAGACCATCAGCCTCGCCGGCCCGTCGATCATCTTCGTCTACATGATCATCGGCTTCATGCTGTTCTTCGTCATGCGCGCCATGGGCGAGCTGCTGCTGTCGAACCTCAACTACAAATCCTTCATCGACTTCTCGGCCGACCTGCTCGGGCCTTGGGCCGGCTACTTCACCGGCTGGACCTACTGGTTTTGCTGGGTGGTCACGGGTATCGCCGACGTCGTCGCCATTGCCGCCTATTCACAGTTCTGGTTCCCTGACCTGCCCCAGTGGATACCGGCGCTGACCTGCGTGGCGCTGCTGCTGTCGCTGAACCTGGTCACCGTGAAGATGTTCGGCGAACTTGAGTTCTGGTTCGCCATGATCAAGATCGTCGCCATCCTCGGCCTGGTCGCCACTGGCCTGTACATGGTCATCACCGGCTTCGAATCGCCGAGCGGGCGCACCGCGCAACTGGCCAACCTGTGGAACGACGGCGGGATGTTCCCGCATGGCCTGATGGGTTTCTTCGCCGGCTTCCAGATCGCCGTGTTCGCCTTCGTCGGCATCGAGCTGGTGGGCACCACTGCCGCCGAAGCCAAGGACCCGCAACGCACCCTGCCCCGGGCGATCAACTCGATCCCGATCCGCATCATCGTGTTCTACGTGCTGGCGCTGATCGCGATCATGGCCGTCACGCCATGGCGCGACGTAGTGCCGGGCAAGAGCCCGTTCGTTGAGTTGTTCGTGCTGGCTGGCCTGCCGGCAGCGGCGAGCATCATCAACTTCGTGGTGCTGACCTCGGCGGCCTCTTCAGCCAACAGCGGCGTGTTCTCCACCAGCCGCATGCTGTTCGGCTTGGCCCAGGAGGGCGATGCGCCCAAGGCGTTCGAGAAACTCTCGCGTCGCGCGGTACCGGCCAATGGTCTGTTGTTCTCGTGCACCTGCCTGCTGCTGGGGGCGGTGTTGATCTACGTGATCCCTGATGTGGTCGAGGCGTTCACCCTGGTCACGACCGTATCGGCGCTGCTGTTCATGTTCGTCTGGACGCTGATCCTGCTGTCGTACCTGAAGTACCGCGTCCAGCGCGCGGCGCTGCACCAGGCTTCGACCTACAAGATGCCGGGCGGGCGCTTCATGTGCTACGTGTGCCTGGTGTTCTTCGCCGGCATCCTGGTGCTGCTGGCCCTGGAAGACGACACGCGCAAGGCGTTGATCGTGACGCCGTTGTGGTTCGTGATCCTGGCGGTGACTTATCAGTTCGTGCGTAGCCGTCGTCATCCGCGCGCGGCTGTCAGCAACGCGCAAGACTGAAAGCCTGTGGGGCCGCTGTGCGGCCCTTCGCGGGCAAGCCCGCTCCCACAGGGATAGCGCGCACCTGTTAGGGCGGGCTTGTCAGGACGCCGAACCGCCGCGAAGGGCCGCACAGCGGCCCCAATCCTGTGCACGCAGGGCCTACTGGCACCAAGCTGGACCTCATTTCTCCACCCCCACCTCTGCAAGCCCCGAAAAACGGCGGCTTTGCCGTGTCCAAAAACTGGGCACACCCCTTGCACATGCCCTCTCCCGGGTTGCCAACACCATAAAAAACTCAACGGAGAGAGCACATGAAGCGTCGCAGTCTGATCAAGGCTTTTACCCTCAGCGCATCGATTGCGGCGATGGGCCTTAGCTGGAGCATCCAGGCCGCCGAGACCATCAAGGTCGGCATCCTGCATTCGCTGTCCGGGACCATGGCGATTTCCGAGACCTCGCTCAAGGACATGGCCTTGATGACCATCGAGCAGATCAACGCCAAGGGCGGGGTCAATGGCAAGCTGCTCGAACCGGTGGTGGTCGACCCGGCGTCCAACTGGCCGCTGTTCGCCGAGAAGAGCCGCCAGTTGCTGACCCAGGACAAGGTGGCGGTGGTGTTCGGCTGCTGGACCTCGGTGTCGCGCAAGTCGGTGCTGCCAGTGTTCGAAGAGCTCAACGGCCTGCTGTTCTACCCGGTGCAGTACGAGGGTGAAGAGATGTCGCCGAACGTGTTCTACACCGGCGCAGCACCCAACCAGCAGGCGATCCCGGCGGTCGAGTACCTGATGAGCGAAGACGGTGGCAGCGCCCAGCGCTTCTTCCTGTTGGGCACCGACTACGTCTATCCGCGCACCACCAACAAGATCCTACGCGCCTTCCTGCACAGCAAAGGCGTGGCCGACAAGGACATCGAAGAGGTCTACACGCCGTTCGGCCATAGCGATTACCAGACCATCGTCGCCAACATCAAGAAGTTCTCCGCAGGCGGCAAGACGGCTGTGATCTCCACCGTCAACGGCGACTCCAACGTGCCGTTCTACAAAGAGCTGGCCAACCAGGGCCTGAAGGCGACCGACGTGCCGGTGGTGGCGTTCTCGGTCGGCGAAGAGGAACTGCGCGGCATCGACACCAAGCCATTGGTGGGGCATCTGGCGGCGTGGAACTACTTCGAGTCGGTGGATAACCCGGTCAACCAGAAGTTCGTCGCCGACTGGAAGGCCTATGCCAAGGCCAAGAACCTGCCGGGCGCTGACAAAGCCGTGACCAACGACCCGATGGAAGCCACCTACGTCGGTATCCATATGTGGGCGCAGGCGGCCGAGAAGGCCAAATCGACCGATGTCGACAAAGTGCGCGAGGCGCTGGCCGGACAGAGCTTCAAGGCACCGTCCGGTTTCACTTTGACCATGGACAAGACCAACCACCACCTGCACAAGCCAGTGATGATCGGCGAGATCCAGGATGACGGGCAGTTCAGCGTGGTCTGGGAGACCGAGCAGCCCCTGCGGGCGCAGCCTTGGAGCCCGTTCATTCCGGGGAATGACAAGCGGCCAGATTACGCCGTGAAAGGTAACTGATTGGCCGTGGCCGCTACGCGGCCATTCGCGGGCAAGCCCGCTCCCACAGGTAACGAGCACGTTTCGAAAACCTGTGCAATCTCCGTGGGAGCGGGCTTGCCCCGCGATGAATACACCACCCTCGTCCAGGGATACCCCATGTATCGACTTCTGCTCGCCCTGCTCCTGCTGCTGCCCCTGGCAACCCAGGCCAGCGAAGGCGAATTCTTCCTCAGCGCCAAACCCGCTGAGCAGGCGCGCCTGCTCCAGGACTGGGCGGCGCAGCCAGACCTCACTCGGCTGGCCCTGCTCAGCTCGCTCAAGCAAGGCCGCATCGCGCCCGACGACACCCGCAAAGTGCGCCTGAACAACCGCCTGCGTGGGCTTATCGACAACGCTTTGGCCAGCCACCAACTGTTCAGCGACGATGCCAGCGTGCGCCTGGCCGCTGCCAGCGAGCTGCAACGCAGCGCCCAACCAGCGCAAATGGCCTTTCTCGACCGACGCTTCGCCAGCGAACAGGACGCCGCCGTGCACGCCGCCCTCGGCCTGGCCCTGGCCAACCTGCAACTGGGCGCCAGCGAACCGGCCGTACGCCTGGCGGCGGTGCGCTTGCTCGGTGAAACCGGCGACCCCTTGGCCCGCACGCGCCTGGAGGCGCTGCTGCAGCCTGGCGCCGAAAACGATGCAGCCGTACGCACCGCGGCTGAAACCAGCCTGGCCCAGGTCAAACGCAAGTTGCTGATCGGCGAGCTGCTCGGCCAGGCCTTCAGCGGCCTGTCGCTAGGTTCGATCCTATTGCTCGCGGCACTGGGCCTGGCGATCACCTTCGGCCTGCTCGGGGTGATCAACATGGCCCATGGCGAGATGCTCATGCTCGGCGCCTACAGCACCTACATGGTCCAGGTGCTGCTGCAGCGCTACCTGCCCGGGGCCATCGAGTTCTACCCGCTGATCGCCCTGCCTGTGGCCTTCGCGGTCAGTGCCGGGGTCGGCATGGCGCTGGAGCGCACGGTGATCCGCCATCTGTATGGGCGGCCGCTGGAAACCCTGCTGGCGACCTGGGGTATCAGCTTGATCCTGATCCAGGCGATCCGCCTGCTGTTCGGCGCGCAGAACGTCGAAGTGGCCAACCCGGCCTGGCTGTCGGGCGGCATCCAGGTGCTGCCCAACCTGGTCTTGCCCTATAACCGCCTGGTGATCATCGGCTTCGCTCTGGCTGTGGTGCTGCTGACCTGGCTGCTGCTCAATCGCACCCGTCTGGGCCTTAACGTGCGTGCGGTGACCCAAAACCGCAACATGGCCGCCTGCTGCGGCGTCTCCACAGGCCGGGTAGACATGCTCGCCTTCGGCCTCGGCTCGGGGATCGCTGGCCTTGGTGGGGTGGCCCTGAGCCAGGTCGGCAACGTCGGCCCGGATCTTGGCCAGAGCTACATCATCGACTCGTTCCTGGTGGTGGTGCTCGGCGGTGTCGGGCAACTCGCCGGTAGCCTGTGGGCCGCGTTTGGCTTGGGCATCGCCAACAAATTGCTGGAGCCGCAGATGGGTGCGGTACTGGGCAAAATCCTCATCCTTGCGCTGATCATCCTGTTCATCCAGAAGCGTCCGCAAGGCCTGTTCGCCCTCAAGGGACGGGTAATCGACTGATGAACCAGCCACTGCTTGTCACCGCCACGCAAAAGGCCGGGCCGCGCTTGTCGCTGGCTATCGGCATCGCCGTCGTCCTGCTGTTGCTGGCCCTGCCGCTGCTGTCGCTGCTGCCGGCAGATCACCCGCTGCAGGTATCGGCCTATACCCTGACGCTGGTCGGCAAGATCCTCTGCTACGCCATCGTCGCCCTGGCCCTGGACCTGGTCTGGGGCTACGCCGGGCTGCTGTCGCTCGGCCATGGGCTGTTCTTCGCCCTGGGCGGCTACGCCATGGGCATGTACCTGATGCGCCAGGCCGCCGGCGATAGCCTGCCGGGCTTCATGATCTTCCTGTCGTGGACCGAGCTGCCCTGGTACTGGGCCGGCACCCAGCACTTCGCCTGGGCCATGTGCCTGGTGGTGCTGGCGCCGGGCCTGCTGGCGCTGGTGTTTGGTTGGTTCGCCTTCCGCTCGCGGATCAAGGGCGTGTACTTCTCGATCATGACCCAGGCGCTGACCTTTGCCGGCATGTTGCTGTTCTTCCGTAACGAGACCGGCTTTGGCGGCAACAACGGCTTTACCAGCTTTCGCACCATCCTGGGCTTCGATATCGCCGCGCAAGGCACCCGGGCGGTGTTGTTCCTGCTCACGGTCGGCTTGTTGCTGGCGAGCTTGTTCCTGTGCTGGCGGCTGACCGTGAGCAAGTTTGGCCGGCTGCTTACCGCGCTGCGTGATGCGGAAAACCGGCTGATGTTCTGCGGCTACGACCCGCGCGGCTTCAAGCTGCTGGTGTGGGTGCTCAGCGCCGTCCTGTGTGGCCTGGCCGGGGCGTTGTACGTGCCGCAGGTGGGCATCATCAACCCCAGCGAGATGTCGCCGACCAACTCCATCGAAGCCGCAGTGTGGGTCGCGTTGGGCGGGCGTGGCACGCTGATCGGGCCGCTACTCGGCGCCGGTCTGGTCAATGGCATGAAGAGTTGGTTCACCGTGGCCTTCCCGGAGTTCTGGCTGTTCTTCCTCGGTGCGCTGTTCATTGTCGTCACCCTCTACCTGCCCAAGGGTGTGGTCGGCCTGTTGAAGAAAAGGAGCCAGCCATGAAAGGCGTGCCCCCGGTACACCCCGAGTTCATGCTCGAACCGGTGTTCGATCAGTTAGGTGCTGGCCGCGATGCCATCGGCCTTGGCCAGCGCCGCGGCAAAGGCCTGGAGGTGCGCCACGGCACTGTGTTGAGCCTGGAAGACATCAGCGTCAGTTTCGATGGTTTCAAGGCGCTCAATGCACTGAACCTGTACATCGGGGTCGGCGAGCTGCGCTGCATCATCGGCCCTAACGGCGCCGGCAAGACCACCCTGATGGACGTGATCACCGGCAAGACCCGGCCGGATACCGGCACGGCGTTCTTCGGCGACACCCTCGACCTGACCCGCATGAGCGAGTACCAGATTGCCCAGGCCGGGATTGGCCGTAAGTTCCAGAAACCCACCGTGTTCGAAGCGCTGACGGTTTACGAAAATCTCGAGCTGGCGCTGAAAACCGACAAGTCGGTGTGGGCCAGCCTGGCTGCGCGGCTGTCGGGCGAGCAGCGACAGCGCATCGACGAGGTGCTCAGCACCGTGCGCCTGCTGCCGCTGGCTGCGCGCCAGGCCGGGCTGTTGTCGCATGGGCAGAAGCAGTTTCTCGAGATCGGCATGCTGCTGGTGCAGGAGCCGCAGCTGTTGCTGCTCGACGAACCGGTGGCGGGCATGACCGATGCCGAGACCGAATTCACTGCCGAGCTGTTCAAAGGCCTGGCCGGCAAGCATTCGCTGATGGTGGTGGAGCATGACATGGGCTTTGTCGGCAGCATTGCCGACCATGTCACCGTGCTGCACCAGGGCAGTGTGCTGGCCGAAGGATCGCTGGAACAGGTGCAGGCGGATGAACGGGTGATCGAGGTTTATCTAGGCCGCTGAAGCCGTTCATTTTCATTACGTGGGAGCGGGCTTGCCCCGCGATGGCGGTAGTGGATTCACCGTCGCTGTCGCGGGGCAAGCCCGCTCCCACGGACATCAAGGGACTACTCATGCTGAAAATCGACACCCTGCACCAGTACTACGGCGGCAGCCACATCCTGCGCGGCCTGTCGTTCGAGGCCAAGATCGGTGAAGTCACCTGCCTGCTCGGGCGCAATGGGGTGGGCAAGACCACCCTGCTGCGCTGCCTGATGGGCCTGGTCCCGGCACGCGAAGGCAGCGTGCACTGGGAAGACAAAGCCATCACCAATCTCAAGCCACAACAACGGGTCCACGCCGGCATCGCCTACGTGCCCCAGGGCCGCGAGATCTTCCCGCGCCTGAGCGTCGAGGAAAACCTGCTGATGGGCCTGTCGCGCTTTCCGGCGCGCGAAGCCCGCGAGGTGCCGGCGTTCATCTACGAGCTGTTCCCGGTGCTGGAGCAGATGAAGCA
The DNA here is from genome assembly GCF_051129895.1 of Pseudomonas sp. Je.1.5.c. NCBI lineage: Bacteria > Pseudomonadati > Pseudomonadota > Gammaproteobacteria > Pseudomonadales > Pseudomonadaceae > Pseudomonas > Pseudomonas sp. Je.1.5.c. Next base: position 935 of record NZ_JBCPSP010000056.1, on the reverse strand, counting down.
ACGCCGCGGCGGCGACCTCTCCGGTGGTCAGCAGCAACAGTTGGCCATCGGCCGCGCCCTGGCCAGCCGTCCGCGGCTGCTGATCCTCGACGAACCGACCGAGGGCATCCAGCCGTCGGTGATCAAGGAGATTGGCGCAGTGATCCGCACGCTGGCCGACCGTGGCGACATGGCCATTTTACTGGTCGAGCAGTTCTACGATTTTGCCGCCGAGCTTGCCGACCACTACCTGGTCATGGCCCGTGGCGAGATCATCCAGCAGGGGCGTGGGGAAAACATGCAGGCCGAAGGTGTGCGCGGGCTGGTAACCATTTAATCTGCACCCACTTCCCCTGCGAGACGCTTGTCATGAGTTACGAGATCCGCGATGCCCTGCCAGGCGATGTGCCGGGCATCCTCGACATCTACAACGATGCCGTGCGCAACACCACGGCGATCTGGAATGAAACCCCGGTCGACCTGGCCAACCGCCAAGCCTGGTTTGCGGCGCGGGCGCAGCAGGGCTATCCGATCCTGGTGGCGGTGGATGCCAGTGGCGTGCTGGGTTATGCGTCGTTTGGCGACTGGCGGCCGTTCGAGGGGTTTCGCTACACCGTCGAGCATTCGGTGTACGTGCGCGATGATCAGCGCGGCAAGGGCCTGGGCCCGATGCTGATGCAGGCACTGCTGGAGCGGGCCCGGGCGTGTGGCAAGCATGTGATGGTGGCCGCGATCGAGAGTGGCAATGCGGCGTCGGTGCGCCTGCATGAGCGGCTGGGGTTCGTGGTCACCGGGCAGATGGCGCAGGTGGGGGTGAAGTTTGGCCGCTGGCTGGATTTGACCTTCATGCAGCTGGTGTTGAACCCCGGCGCACAGCCACAGTAGTCGCGTACGTGGGAGCGGGCTTGCCCCGCGATAGCAGCAGTGCAATTACCCTCGCTATCGCGGGGCAAGCC
>NZ_JBCPSP010000055.1:0-29304 GCF_051129895.1 Pseudomonas sp. Je.1.5.c | reverse complement strand
GCGAAGAGGCCATGACTGAAACACCAATGATTCCAGGGAGGACCACATGACCCCAACCACCGGCCTGATCCTCTCTGGCGGCGGCGCCCGCGCCGCCTATCAGGTCGGCGTATTGGCTGGCATCGCCGAGTTGTTGCCCCCCGGCGCAGCCAATCCCTTCCCGGTCATCGTCGGTACCTCGGCCGGCGCCATCAATGCCGTGACCCTGGCCAGCGGCGCCACCCGCTTTGGCGAATCGGTACAACGCTTGACCCACTTCTGGCAGAACTTTCGCAGCCACCTGGTGCTGCGCAGCGATTGGCCCGGGGTCGTCCGCCAAGCCAGCCGCTTCGTCAGCCACAGCCTGTTAGGCCTAGGTGGCCAGCTGCCGGTGGCGCTGCTCGACAGCAGCCCGCTGCGCGGCCTGTTGCAGGCGCATCTAGACCTGGACGGCATCACCCATTCCTTGGCCAGCGAGCAGTTGCGCGCCGTGGCCATCACCGCCTTTGGCTACGACTCCGGGCAAGCGGTGACCTTCTATCAGGGCCGCGACACCATCGAGCCCTGGCTGCGCCATCGGCGCATTGGCCGGCCCACGGCGCTGACGGTCGAGCACCTGCTGGCCAGCTCGGCGATCCCGCTGCTGTTCGCCCCAGTCAAACTCGGCGAGGAGTACTTTGGCGATGGCGCGGTGCGCCAGTCGGCGCCGATCAGCCCGGCCTTGCACCTGGGCGCCAGTCGGGTGCTGGTGGTCGGGGTCAGCGGCAACCCGCAGCGGCCGGCGCCGCCGTTGCCGACCCAGCGGGTGTTTAGCGGTCAGCAGCCCAGCCTGGCGCAGATTGGTGGGCACATGCTCAACAGCACCTTCATTGACAGCCTGGAAGATGACATCGAGCTGCTGCAGCGGCTCAATCACCTCAGCCACCTGTTGCCCGCTCACCTGGACGCGCGGCGCTTGGGGTTGGCGCCGATCGAGGTGCTGGTGGTGGCGCCAAGTCAGCCACTGGATGAGATTGCGGCGCGCCATCGGCGTGAATTGCCGGCGGCGTTGCGCATGTTCTTGCGCGGGCCGGGAGCGACCCGCACCAGCGGGGCAGGGGTGTTGAGTTATCTCTTGTTCGAGGCGAGCTATTGCAGCGAGCTGATCGAGCTGGGGCGCAACGACGCCCTGGCCAAGCGCCGCGAGCTGGGGCAATTTCTGGGATTGTGATGCTGTGCAGGGCCCGCCCTATTGCCGAGCAAGCCCAGCACGTGGGAGTGGGCTTGCCCCGCGATAGGGCCGGTATTGGCCCTCCCTACTCAGCAATCTGCAACTTGCGCGCCTGGGTATACACGTAGCGCACTTTCTCGTACTCGAACGGCGAGTTCAGCTGCCCATAGCGGAAGGCCGTGGTATAGCGCTTGTCCACCGCCCTGACGAAGAAAATCTCCGGATGATCGGTGCTGGCCTCGGCCACATTGAGGAAGTTGATCGCCTGCTCGCCAGCATAATCCACCACCACCCCGGTGGTATCGCGCAGGTTCGAGGGACCGAGGATCGGCAGCATGATGTACGGCCCATCGGGCACGCCATAGAAGCCCAGGGTCTGGCCAAAGTCTTCGCTCTGGCGGGGCAGGCCCATCTTGGTCGCCGGGTCCCACAGGCCGCCGACCCCGATGATGGTGTTGAACATCAACCGCGCGGTGATCTCGGCCGAGCGCTTGCCCTTGAGCTGGAACACGCTGTTGAACAGGTTGGGCACATCACCCAGGTTGTTGAAGAAGTTGCTCACCCCGGTGCGCAAGAAGCGCGGGGTGATGGCGGTGTAGCCCTTGACCGCCGGCAACAACACCCACTGGTCGAAGCGATAGTTGAAGTGATAGATGCGCCGGTTCATCGACTCCAGCGGGTCGTAGACGTTGAGCGCAGTCAGGGTCGAGCGTTCGAATTCACGCTGGTCGAGCCCAGGGTTGAATTTCAGCGCGCGCATCGGATCGAGAAAGCCATCGCTTTCTGCTTGGGGGGTAACCACCGGGTCGGCTTCGATCACGCTGGTGCGCGGCGCGATCTCCGCCGCCATGGCAGGGCCGGCAGCGAACAGGGCGGTGACGAGCAGCAGTCTTTTAACCACGGAAGAACTCCAGCATGGCGTCGCTGTTGACGCGGTAATTGAGGTTGCCGCAATGGCCGCCGTGCGGGTACAGGGTCAGGCGATCGCCAAACACCTTGCGCAGAAAACCGATATCGCCAGGGCCGAGGATGACGTCGTCGGCGTTGTGCATGACCTCGATTTTCGGCGTGTTGTGCAGGTAATCGGCCAGCGCATACAGGCTGACCTGATCGACCAGCTGCAGCACGCTGCCGCCATCGGTGCGGGCCCGCCACATGGGGATGACTTGCTCGGTCAGGTAGCACTCGAAGTCGCACTGCAAGGCGCGCTTGAACCACGGCGTCAGGGTGCTGCCTTCGGTGATCGGCTGTTTCGGTGGGGTGATCAGGCCGCGGCGATTGATCAGGTCGGAGGTAAAGGCGATATCGGCCGCCGAGAAGCGGAACGAAGTGCCGATCAGCATCGCCATCTGCTCGTTGGACAGGTGCTGGCGCGACTTCTGGAAGTCGTACAGCAGTGCGTCATTGAGGTCGATGTAGCCCTTTTCCTGGAAGTACAGCGTGAGCTTTTCCAGCATCAACTCATAGAAGGTGGTGCTGCGGTCGATGCCCTTGACCTGGGTCTGCACCAGTTTGTCCAGGTTGCTGACCGAGGTGTAGAGGTTGACCGGCGGATTGAGCAGCAGCACCCGCTTGAAGTTGAAGCTGCGCCGGGTTTCATCCAGGTGGCTGACGAATGCCGCATCCAGTGCGCCCAGGCTGTAGCCGGTGAGGTAGAAGTCGCTGACTGGCAGGCGCGGATGCTGGGCACGTACCGCCTGCATGACCCGGTACAGGTCCTCGGCGTCCTCTGAAGTGATGCCGGGGGTAGCGAAGCGCGAGGCGGCGCTCATGAAGTCCCAGCTGGTCGGTGACGACAGCTGCACGACGTGGAAGCCTTCCTGGTAGTAGAGTTTCTTCAGGTATTCGTTGATGGTGCTGGAGTAGGGGGCGCCGGTGCCGGCGATGATGAACATCAGCGGCGCCTCACGGTCCTGGCGGGCCAGGCGGTACTTGAGCTTTTTCACTGGCCAGAAATTGTCGGGCAGGGTGAAGGCGCGCTCCGGGCGCAGGTTCAGGCTGTAGTCGGCTTGAGTGATGTCTTCGTCACTGGGCAGGGTCGGCCGTTGTTCGGGCGGGGTGGTGGCAATGGTCGCCTCGAACGGGTTGGTCAAGGGAAAGCCGTAGCTGGCGGCGTCGATGTCCCGCGCCGAGGCGGCCGCAGCCAGTAGCAGGCCACCCAGGAGGGCGGCGAGGCGCATTGATCGAAGCATTGAATCCCCCAGAAAAAATCAGCAAGGCGGTGCGATACCCAGGCTCTGACAATGGCGGCCTGTACAAAGTTGCCCAGTGCACGGTTGTCCGTCGCACTGGATATTGCCGCGCCTTACAACAGCGCGGCAACGGTGCTTCTGTGCAACATAGCTGGTGGCGGGCGTTCTTGCCTTGCACAGATGTTGCACAGGGTTATGCTTGCGCATTGTTATTACCACCCGGAGATCGTCATGCCCCGTTCATTGCCCGTGATTGTCTTGCTGCTGTGCTTGCCATTATGGCTGGCAGCGAGCTATGGCGTGCGTTATGGGCTGATGGAAGACGCCCAGTGGGTGGGCCTGTGCGGCGTGCCGGGGGAGTACTGGCAATGCCAGCTGCGCTCGCTGCTGGGGTTGGCGATTCATTTTCAGGTGATTGCCTGGGTCGGGCTGGGCTTGGCGCTGCTGGCGCAGCTGCTGGCGGGGCGGGCCGGATGGATTCTGGCGGCGCTGGCGTTGCTGTTCGGGATCCCTGCGTTAGTGCTGTACACCGCCAGCATTGCGGTGTTTGCGGTGGTGTTGGCCGGGTTGCGGTTGGTGCGTCAGCCAGTGCCGAGCAAGCTCGGTTAAGCGGAGACTGCGCAGCCCTCATCGCGGGGCAAGCCCGCTCCCACGCAGTTTGTCCATCCAGGTCATGGCGTGTTAGCGATGCAGGTCATGACGAGTTATCCATGCAGGTCATGGCGTGGGAGCGGGCTTGCCCCGCGATAGCAGGCTCAAACCTTGCGCAGACTGCGCCATAACGCTGCAGTCATCAAAACACTGACCCCCGCCCAGACCCAAGCCTGCTGGTTGTGCAGCCCTTCCCGGAACAACTGCGGCGCAACCCCTGCGCCCACGATAAACGCTAGCAAGGCCACCTCAGCCCGCCGCGCTGGTACGGGTCGCAGCAGATAAACCAACGCCGGCAGCAACAACGCCGCACTCGGAAAACTGCGATAGCGCGGATCAACCACCATCGCCAACATGCTCACTGCCGCAGCGAAGCCTGCCGCCAGCAGCCACCAGCCAGCCCGCGCCTCAAGCCAGGCGAACAGCCGCTGGCGCCAGCCGCTACGCTGCGCCAAGGCCAGCGCTGCATGCGCCAGCACCAGCAGATTCAGCCCCGCCAGCAAAACCGCCCACAGCCACTCGCCAGCAAACCGCGCGTTGGTGCGCATCAGCTCGCCCCATAGCCCCAGGCTACCGGCACCAATCGCTGCCAACAGCGGCAGCAACAATGCCGCACGCGGATCGGCCGGCCGGCCAGCCAGCAGCAGCACCGCGATCAGCAACAACACACTCGTCAGCAACCACTGCGGCCACAGCGCCAGGTTGCTCACCGGCCCTTCAAGCACCCCTTTGTCCTGGCGATCGGCGTCATACAGCCCCCAGTAACCACCCACCGCGCCCTCGCTGGCGCGCTTCCACGGTTGGTCGAAGGCTTCGATCAGGTTGTAGCTCCAGCCATTGCGCTCGGCCATGGCGACAAAACCACGAATGAACAGTGCCTCATTGACCCGGCTCGGCACCGCCGTCTCGCGCTGGCGCCCCTCGCTGGGCCAGCCGGTCTCGCCGATCATCACGTCCTTGGGCGCAAAGCGCGTGCCGAACACCCGCCGTACCTCGCCGACATGCGCCAGGGCCTGGTCGATCCCGCTGGGGTCATCTTCCCAGTAGGGCAGCAGGTGGATGGTCAGAAAGTCCACCGCAGGCGCCACTTGTGGATGCTGCAACCAGAACTCCCAGACATCGGCATAGGTCACCGGCACGGTCACACGACTCTTCACCCGGGCGATCAGCTCAGCCAAGCGATCACCCGTAACTTCCTTGCGCAGCAGCGCCTCGTTGCCGACGATCACCGCGCTGACCACATCCGGGTTGGCGTTGGCCGAGGCGATCAGCAGCTCGACTTCCTTGTCGGTGTCGGCAGCGTTGGCATTGACCCAGGCGCCGATCATCAGCTTCAGCCCATGCTTGCGCGCCAACGCCGGAATCGCCTCGAGGCCGGTCATCGAATAGGTGCGGATGCACTGAAAGCGCTCAGCCAGCAGCGCCAGGTCGGCGTCCATGCGCGCCGGGCGCAGGCGGAACGGCTGGTCGAACGGCGACTGGTCTTTATCGAACGGGGTGTACGAGGCGCATTGCAGTTTATGCGTGGGGCTGGCCGCATCGGGCAGCAGCACCGGCTTGCCCAGCCCGTACCAGAGCGCCCCGAGCCCGAGCAAGGCGAGCAGGCAGGCGAGTAGGTATAGGGGCAGTAGCAAGCGGGCGGAACTGGGCATCAGGCGGTCCATCGTCAGGCGCAAAGGGCTAGATGATAGCCGCAAATGCCCGGCGTCAACGCATTGGCATGCAAGGATCGCGCAGGGCAGGGCGGGCCGATGACGCTAATGGCCAAGTGCTGTCGCATCTGGTTGGGGTAGAGGTCGCTGATAGAGCAGGTCGACCTGTGTGGCAGGTTGATGATGCAATCTCCAAGACCTGACGAGGGGATGCTTTGATGAATATGCGACGTTTCCTGGGCGTGGGATCCGCCCTGGTGTTGGCCATGAGCGCTGCACAGGCAATGGCCAAAGAAGTGAGCATTGGTTACGTAGATGGTTGGGCCGACAGCGTGGCGACCACTAACGTGGCCGCCGAAGTAATCAAGCAGAAGCTCGGTTATGACGTGAAACTGCAGGCGGTGGCCGCCGGCATCATGTGGCAGGGGGTGGCCACCGGCAAACTCGACGCCATGCTCTCGGCCTGGCTGCCGGTTACCCATGGTGAGTACTGGACCAAGAACAAGGACAAGGTGGTCGACTACGGCCCCAACTTCAAGGATGCCAAGATTGGCCTGATCGTCCCTGAGTACGTCAAAGCCACCAGCATCGAAGACCTCAAGACCGACGACACCTTCAAGCAGAAGATCGTCGGCATCGACGCAGGCTCCGGGGTGATGATCAAGACCGAACAGGCCATCAAGGACTACGACCTGACGGGCTACAAGTTGCAGGCCAGCTCCGGTGCGGGCATGACCGCCGAGTTGGGCCGGGCCTATCCCAAGCAGCAGTCGATCGCGGTGACCGGTTGGGTGCCGCATTGGATGTTCGCCAAATGGAAACTCAAGTTCCTGGAAGACCCTAAAGGCGTGTATGGCGCGGCTGAGACCGTCAACAGCATCGGCAGCAAGGAGCTGGACAAGAAGGCGCCGGAAGTGGCTGCATTCCTGAAGAAATTCCAGTGGCAATCCAAGGATGAGATCGGTGAGGTGATGCTGGCGATTCAAGATGGTGCCAAGCCTGACCAGGCGGCCAAGGACTGGGTGGCCAAGCATCCGGAGCGGGTGGCCGAGTGGACTGGCAAATGAGGGCGTAAGGCTTAGCGGCCAATGTGCTTTCTTCGCGGGCAAGCCCGCTCCCACAGGGCCTTCATCGAACGCTGTGGGAGCGGGCTTGCCCGCGAAAAGGGCGACCCTGGCCTGTCTGTTGTTACCAAATCTGCAAAACACCGTTGCATCTAAGACTAAGGTCGTCTGGTTGGCGTCCAACGGCAGCATAAAGTTACAGGCGGGTTATCCCTAATCTGTGCTGCTAGGACAAAAACAATGAACGACAGCATTTACCTCTCGATACAGAACAGTCCGCGCTTCAAGGAACTGGTCACCAAACGCGAACGCTTCGCCTGGATTCTCTCGGCGATCATGCTCGGCCTCTACTGCGGCTTCATCCTCCTCATCGCCTATGGCCCGCAGATTCTCGGTGCCAAGCTGAGCCCGGACTCGTCGATTACCTGGGGTATTCCCCTCGGTGTCGGCCTGATCCTCTCGGCCTTCATCCTCACCGCCATCTATGTGCGTCGTGCCAACGGCGAGTTCGATGAGTTGAACAAGGCAATCCTCGAGGAGGCCAAGCAATGATCCGCCAAGCCAAAGCCCTGGCCGTCCTGGCCTGCGGCGTTTTTGCACCCGCTGTGTGGGCCGCTGATGCGCTCACCGGCGAGGTGCAGAAACAGCCGCTCAACATGTCTGCCATCGTCATGTTCCTGGCCTTCGTCCTGTTCACCCTGGGGATTACCTACTGGGCGTCCAAACGCAACAAATCAGCCTCCGACTACTATGCCGCCGGCGGCAAGATCACCGGTTTCCAGAACGGTCTGGCAATTGCCGGTGACTACATGTCGGCAGCCTCGTTCCTGGGGATTTCCGCCCTGGTATTCACCTCCGGCTACGATGGCCTGATCTACTCGATCGGCTTCTTGGTCGGCTGGCCGATCATTCTCTTCCTGATCGCCGAGCGCCTGCGCAACCTGGGTAAATACACCTTCGCCGACGTGGCCTCGTATCGCCTCGGGCAAAAGGAAATCCGCACCCTGTCGGCGTCCGGCTCGCTGGTGGTAGTGGCCTTCTACCTGATCGCGCAGATGGTCGGCGCGGGCAAGCTGATCGAGCTGCTGTTCGGCCTGGACTACCACGTTGCGGTCATCCTGGTCGGCATCCTGATGTGCATGTACGTGCTGTTCGGCGGCATGCTCGCCACCACCTGGGTACAGATCATCAAGGCCGTGCTGCTGCTGTCGGGTGCCAGCTTCATGGCGCTGATGGTGATGAAGCACGTGGGCTTTGATTTCAACACCCTGTTCACCGAAGCGATCAAGGTGCACGCCAAAGGCGAAGCGATCATGAGCCCGGGCGGTTTGGTCAAAGACCCGATCTCGGCGTTCTCCCTGGGCCTGGCACTGATGTTCGGTACCGCTGGCCTGCCGCACATCCTGATGCGCTTCTTCACTGTCAGCGACGCCAAGGAAGCGCGCAAGAGCGTGCTGTACGCCACCGGTTTCATCGGCTACTTCTACATCCTGACCTTCATCATCGGCTTCGGCGCGATCCTGCTGGTCAGCACCAACCCAGACTTCAAGGACGCCGCTGGCGCGTTGCTGGGCGGTAACAACATGGCGGCGGTGCACCTGGCCGATGCCGTGGGTGGCAGTATCTTCCTCGGCTTCATCTCGGCGGTGGCCTTCGCCACTATCCTGGCGGTGGTCGCTGGCCTGACCCTGGCCGGTGCCTCGGCGGTATCCCATGACCTGTACGCCAGCGTCTGGCGCAAAGGCAAGGCCAACGACAAGGACGAGATCCGCGTCTCGAAGATCACCACCATCGCGCTGGGCGTACTGGCGATCGGCCTGGGCATTCTGTTCGAGAAGCAGAACATCGCCTTCATGGTCGGCCTGGCCTTCTCCATTGCCGCCAGCTGCAACTTCCCGGTACTGCTGCTCTCGATGTACTGGAAGAAACTCACCACCCGCGGCGCCATGATCGGCGGCTGGCTGGGCCTGGTCAGTGCAGTGGGCCTGATGATCCTTGGCCCAACCATCTGGGTGCAGATCCTCGGTCATGAGAAAGCCATCTACCCGTACGAGTACCCCGCGCTGTTCTCGATGATCATCGCCTTCGTCGGTATCTGGTTCTTCTCGGTCACCGACAAGTCCAAGGCAGCTGAAAACGAGCGTGCGTTGTTCTTCCCGCAGTTCGTCCGTTCGCAGACTGGCCTGGGTGCCAGTGGCGCGGTTTCCCACTAACCCTTGCCTGCAATGCCACAACGCCCCGCTAGTCGGGGCGTTGTCGTTTGTGAATGGCTGACCTGTCTTGCAAGCCAGTTTGATGGCGTTTTGAGGTCGCTGGGAAATTTCCGAAGCCCGCTCGGAACGGTCTTACTCATCGCGACGAATCGACCCTGAATAATCTCCTTGCTGACCGGGAATCGCCCGGCAGGCATTAGCCCTTCAAGGAGATCAGATTCGTGAAACGTACGTTATTCGCCCTTCCTCTGGCCATGTGCTGCGCCACTTCGGCTTTTGCCATTGACCCGATCGAGAAGCAGGTCCAGGTCACTGCTCAGATCCCCACCGCAGCCTTTTTCGTCGAGCCGGTAGGCGGCAACTGGATGAATGACCCACAGGAGATGAGCTGGAACTCGTACCAAGAGAGGCTCGACCCGATCACCAAGCAACTGCAGGTCAAGAGCACTATCGGCCCGATCAGCGCCTACCTGGTGTCGCCAGCGGTCATCGCCAGCGGTGCCCACAACATTGGCCTGGATGTCAAAGTTGGCGACACCGTGTTGAAAACCACGCCGGCCGAGGTGGTCAGCGCTGCCCAGGCCGCCCCAGGCGCGATCATCGGCTTTGAGGTCAGTGCCCAACCAGCACCGGCAGCCGGCTATGAGCCAGGCAGCTATCAGGGGCTGGTCAGCATGATGTTCGAGACCGCTGCGCCTTGAGCCTGACGCTCATCCGTTAACCCATCCGTTATTGCCCTCCTTGCCCTCGGCGTCTGTCGAGGGGAGGGGTGGGTATTGCCTGCAAGCGACGCTCATGCCAATCACTGACTCCATCTTCGCTTCGCTGCGCCGCTGGTGGCCCCTGGCTGCCTGCTTGACTGCTGCGCCGTTCTGGTCGTTGGCGGCGGCCACGACATTGGGCCGTATCGATGGCCTGCCGCGCGAGTTCGAGGCGCATTTTTTCGATGTGCCTTTAGCGGTGCGGGTCGATCTGGATGGTCGTTACCTGGGCGATGCCATGGTCGTGCTCAGCCGTGACCAGCAGGTGCAACTGCTCGAATTCACCGACACTCAAGAGAGCCGCGAGCCCGAGCGCCTGCGCAAGTTGTGGCGCGAACGCCTAGCCGCTGGCCGCCCCTTGGGAGACTGCCAAGTCGATTGCCCGGACGGGCTGCGTGCAGTGCACTACAGCCTGGTCAATTCGCAACTGTCGCTGCTCACCCGTCAGGCCGAAGTGGCAGGCGTAATCGAACGCTTTCACCACTTGCCAGAACAAGGCAGCTATGGCTTGCTGCTGCGCAATCAACTCAACCTGGTCGGCGATGGCCACGGTACCACCGGCCGTTATGCCATGCAGGGCCAAGGCAGCATTGGTAACTGGACCGCCTTGGCCGATGGTCAGCTCGACCGTGGCAGCGACAGCGAGCAAGGCACCCGCTATCGCCTCGACCAGCTCTACGCCGAGCGTCTGGTCGAAGCTAACTTCTACCGCCTGGGCTACTTCACCCCCAGCGCCCAAGGCTTGACCCGCCAGCCACGGCTGATGGGCACCAGCCCCGATACCACCCTTGGCCTGATGTTTGGCAGCAGCGACAGCCTGGCCATCGACAACGGCGCGCCCAGCGCCACACCGATCTACGTCACCCCAGACCGCCCGGCAGTGGTGGAGATCTACCGCAACGGCGTGCTGATCAACAGTCAGCCTGTCCAGCCGGGCTTGCAGACGCTCGATACCAAGGTGCTGCCCGGTGGCATCTATGAAATCGAAGTGCGCCTGGTCGAGGACGGCCAAGTCACCTCGCGCAGCCAGGAATTCATCTACAAACCCAGCAACTGGCGCAGTACCGATGCGCCGTGGCGCTACAACGTCTATCTAGGCCGGCAGAGCAGCCTGCTGAGCAACTGGGAGCGCGGCCACGACGACAGCCTCAGCGCTGGCGTGCTGGCCAACTACCTGCTGCACCCACGGGCGATTGTTGGTCTGTCGGCCCAGCGTATCGACCAGATGATGCAATACGGCACCTCGCTGGATTGGGACGTGCTCGACCGCTTCAAGCTCTACTCCAATGTCTACCAGGCCCAGGATTACGGCAGCGGCTACGATCTGCAGGCGATTCACAGCTATGGCAGTGGCTCGTTGGTCGCCAGCCACAGCCGCTCATGGTTATCACGCCCGCGTGAGGCACGTGGCGCGGCATTCGTGCAGCGCCAGACGCAGTCTTCGCTGTCACTCAACCATCGCCTCGATCCACGCAACACCGCCAGCTTGCGCATCTCCCACAGCAGCGGCGCCAGTGCCGGCATGGGGCTCGATCTGGGCTGGTCGTACTTCGGTCGGGTGATGGGCTCGGACGCCAACTGGCGCCTGTCGCTGTTCGACCGCCCAGGCACCGCCGGCACCGGCGATGCGCGCAGTCGTGGGGTCAATCTGAGCTTGAGCATGAGCCTGGGTGAGGGCGGGCGGCGGGTGTCGGCCAGTCTCGGTACACGTACCTCACGCGACGGCGGGCGCGACCTCAACGCTTCGCTGGCCTACCAGCAAGACGTCGACATCGGCCCACTGCGCAGCCTTGGCATGACCGCCAGCGCTGACCGTTATGGGGTAGGGCTGGGCGGTGACACGCAGTTTGAAAACCAGGTAGTGCATGGCGATGCCTATGTTCAGCGCTCCTCGTACAACGGCGAGTTCACGGGTGGCTTGAACATGGAAAGCCTGCTTGCCGTAGGCGACGGCAAGGCCGCCTTGAGTGGCCAGTACCTGCCGCATCAGGCCGGTTTGATCGTCGATGTCGAGACAGACCTGCCCGGCCTGCAACTGCGCGCCGACGACCCCAACGGCAGCACCGCCAACCTACGCCCAGGGCGCAACGTGATTCCGGTGGCGGCCTACAAGGCTGGCCATGTGCAGTTCGATTTTGAAGGCAGCGAGGCGACTGCTGCGGTGATCCAGCCTTCGAGCCTCGATTACCACCTCAACCGCGGCGGGATTGCCTATCGACAACTGCGCGTACTGCGCACGGTGACGGTGATAGGCCGCTTGATTGACCCCAAGGGCCGGCCGCTGCGTGGGGCTCAGGTGATCAATCACGCCAGCCGCACGGTTAGCGAAGCCGATGGCTTCTTCGCCGTAGAGATGAGTGAAGCGACCCCGAGCCTGGAGGTTCACCAGCATGGCGCGGCGGCTTGCCTGCTCAGTTTCGACCTGCTGGCACTGGAGCGCGAAGGCGACGTGGTGCTGGCCGGGGATCAAACCTGTAGCCCGGCGAGTCTGGCTGGAGTGGGCGATGTTGCGGGTAACCGGCGCGGTTGAGTCAGTGCCGGCTCTACGCGGGACAAGGAAGATAAAAAGCCGTGGGAGCGGGCTTGCCCCGCGATGACGCCGGCACTGGCGCCTATGCACTCAACGCAATCACCCATTTCAGAACAGCACTTGGGAAATTTCCGAACTGGTTTTAGGACGCATCCCGCGACCTAGGCCATAGCCATCAACGCCACGGTATCAATACTCTCGTTATGTCGAAAAAGAGACCCATAAACATGACCCTTCCCAGGCTGATCCTGTTGACCCTGCTGATCACCCCGCTGGCATCGCGCGCCGCGCCCGAGCTCAATGTCGGCGCCCTGTACGATTATCTCGACAGCGGCAAGAGCACCTTGCTTAAACGCGTGCGCAATGGCGGCGACACTACCGCGTTCGTCAAGATCAGCGTCGCCGAGTTGGTCTATGACGCCGATGGCGAGCCTCGCGAGATCGACACCGATGGCCTGCCCTTGAAGCAGCGCGGCCTGGTCGCCAGCCCTGCACGGCTGATCGTGCCGGCCCAGGGGATGCAGGCGGTGCGCCTGCTGTATCGCGGTTCACGGGACAAGGAACGCTACTTCCGCCTGCGCTTCGTGCCAGTGCTGCCAGAGTCCGGCGATGGCTTTGCGGTCAATGAGCAAGAGGCCCAGCAGTACCGCGACAGCCTCAAGGTGGGGGTCAACCTGCTGGCCGGATACGGCTCGATCTTGTTCGTGCGCCCCGCCGAAACGCGCTTCCAAACCCCTGTGAAACGCCAAGGTGGCCAACTGCAGGTGGCTAACGAAGGCAACACAACTGTGGTGCTCGATCATTTCCGCCAATGTCAGGCAGCGGAGCAGGGCTGCGAGCCGGCGACCAAGCACCACTTGCTGCCGGGGCGTAGCCGGCAGTTCGACGGGCAAGTGGGCAAGGTACATCAGTTCGAGTTGCACGAAGGCAGTGAACGCAAGCAAATGGTGGTGGAAGGATGAGCCTGCTCCAGCCGATCCGGGCCATGCGCCGAGCTGCACAACTGGGAGGTGCGCTGCTATTGGCGCTTGCCTGGCCAGCAGCCCAGGCTCTGGAAGTGACACTTACCGCCGAATACCTCGGGGGTGGCTCAGGGCGTTTCGACAACACCACGCCCCCAGGAGGACTTTGCCGTTACTGGCCATCCCGGTGTAAAACAATGACCACTGTCGATCTGCCAATTACCTACAACAAGAAGACTACCGGTCAAGCGCCGGATCCTCGGGACAACTATTTCATTCAGTTACCCGGTCGACGGCAAGTGAACATTTATAACGACCAGACAGGCGAATCGCGCACGGCGACGCTGGAGTGGACGTCACTCAGTCAGCGTGTACAGATCGATGGCTCGCTGGATGAGGATCACCCTCTATTCTATAGAACGCTGAGCGGAGGTTGTAGCGGTGGTGCCTACAATTCACAAGACAGTCCTGCCTGGGTCATGTACTTGTGGAGGGTGAGAGACCCGCAGTCGCCACAAGGTTGCTGGAGTTTCAATCGGCGGACTGCTGTTGGCAAGGTGGTGGATGCAGAGGTCCTGGAAACCAGCATTGCCTATGACCTGGTCGTGCCGCCGCCCTATCAAATGCGCGCGGGTACCTATCGCGGCAGCATCACCTACTCAATGGGTGCTGGCGCCGACTTTGACTTCGGCAACGATGTCAGCGCGCTCAGCGGTAATTCGCTTACGGTCAATTTTGTGCTGGACGTGCGGCACGCCTTTATCTTCGAGTTCCCGCCTGGCTCTGATCGGGCCGTACTCGAACCCAAAGGCGGCTGGAGCGCCTGGCTGGCCGGCGGCAAAGCCCCAACCAAGCTTTACCGTGACCTGCCGTTCCGGCTGTGGTCGACCGGCCCGTTCAAGGTCTACAAGCTGTGCCAGCACTATGCCGACGTGCGCTGTGGCATCGTCAATGACAACGGGCATCAGGTCCCGGTCGAAGTGGCCTTGAGCTTGCCGCCCGGTATGCACTACCAGGGCCGGCCCATCGAACACCTGGCGCTGCCGTCAGGCCGTGCGGCGGCGCTGCAATTCGAGTCGTCGATGCCCACCCTCAATCGCCCCGGCCAGCTGCATTTCGAAGTCGGCCGAGCGGATGTGCCCGGTATGCTTGCCTATTCCGGCAGCACCTACACCGGCCAAGTCACGGTGGTGTTCGATGCCGAACTCTAGCCTGGCCGGCCCGCCCAGCGAGGAAGCCTATGTACACCGCCTTGGTCGTCGATGATCACCCGTTCATCCGCTCCACCGTCTGCATGCTGTTGCGCCAGGAGCACCTGGAGGTGGTCGGTCAGGCCGACAATGGCATCGATGGCTTGCGCCTGGTGCGCGAGCACCGGCCTGACCTGGTAATCCTCGACATCACCATGCCCGGCCTCGATGGCCTGGATGTGATCGGCAGGATTCGCACGCTCGAGTATCCGGCCAAGGCCCTGGTGCTCACTTCACAGTTGGCTGAGGCCTACTCTCTGCGCTGCATGCAGGCCGGCGCTGCGGGGTTCGTGTCGAAAACCGACGACCTTTGCGAGCTGAACAAGGCGGTACGCGCGGTGATGTCCGGCTATACCTATTTTCCTGAAGTGGCCCTGAGCTCGGTTCACAGCCAGGACTTGAAGGCCACCGAGGCCCAGTGCATCGCCAGCCTCACCGATCGCGAGCTGATGGTGTTGCAGCAGCTGGCGCGGGGTTTGAGCAATAAAGCCATCGGCGAGGCGATGCTGCTGAGCAACAAGACCATCAGCACCTACAAGGCCCGACTGCTGGAGAAGCTGCGGGTCAACTCGCTGATCGACCTGGCGGATTTCGCCCGCCGCAACCTGCTCATCTGAATGCCTTACTGGTGCGCCTGAGTGCCCTGTTCCTGGCGGTGTGGTGTGCCTGGGTGTGGTTGCCGGTCGCCGCTGCCCCGGTATTGCATGCCCGGGCCAGCCTCGATGGCCCCCGGCCGGAACCCGACAACAGCCAACTGCGTTGGCTGTGGGAGCGGCGCCAGCTACGTTTGGGCGTGCTCAATCGGGAGAACCCGCCGTACGACATACTCGGTACCGGCCAGGCCTATGAGGGCATCAGCGCTGATTATGCAGGGCTGTTGGCCGAGCAGATGAACCTTGAAATAAGCGTGCAGGTGTTCGCCTCGTTCAGTGAGGCGGTGGCCGCGTTACACGATGGGCAGGTCGATCTGCTCGCCTCGGTGACCGCCCAGCAGGCGTTGCAGGCGAACCTGCGCCTGTCGCGACCTTATGGCGAAGACCGACCATTGTTGATGGCCCAGGAACAGGACCTGCGCGCCCGCATCCGTCGCGCCGAGCCCTTCGATCTGGTGATGGTCGAGGGCTATCGGACCCAGGAGCAGGTCAGTGAGCATTACCCGCTGGCCCGGGTTCATTTGCACCCAAGTCCATTCAGCGCCCTGACTGCGTTGGCCTTCGGCCAGGCCGACCTGTACCTGGGCAATGGCCTGACCGCACGCTATGTGCTGGGGCGCAGTCAATTGAGCGGGATCGAGGAAATCGGCCACGCCGCCTTGTCGCGCCAGGCCATCGGCTTTGCCATGCTCGAAGCTGACTCACCTTTGCCGCACTTGGTCGACACGGGCCTGGCGGCGTTGTCTGAGCGCCAGCATGCACGTATCCGTGAACGCTGGAGCCCAGTGTCGGCCAATACGCACAAGGCCCAACCGCTACAACTGAACGAGCGCGAGCTGCGTTGGCTGAGCGAAAACCCATCGGTCAAGGTGTTGCTCGACGAGCACCTGCTGCCGTTGAGCTACCGCGATGGCAAAGCGCAGTGGCGCGGCTTGAGCCTGGATATCCTGCAGTTGATCAGCCGCCGTACTGGACTGCGCTTTGAAGTGGAGGCCGGTGGCAGCGTTGCGCGCATGCTCGAGCAGGTGCGTCAGGGCCAGGCGCAAGTGATCGCCGGCATCCCTCGCAGTGCTGCGTTGGAGCAGCACCTGCGGTTTAGTCGGGCTTATCTCAGCGCTTCGCGGGTGCTGGTAACCCGCGACGATCCACACGCGCCGAACAGCCTGGCGCAATTGGCTGCAAAGCGGCTGGCAACGGTGTGGGGTAGCGATGTGCTGGAGGAACTCAAACAGCACTATCCTTTGGTCGACCCGCTGATCGTCCCCGGCCCGGTAGCGGCCTTGCAGGCGGTGGCGCGCGGCCAAGCCGCGGCAGCGGTATTGACCCTTGATGACGCGCGCCCGCTGATTGCCCGCTGGTATCCAGGGCGTTTGCGCATCAGTGCTAGTTTGCCGATGTCGCCAGCGCACTTTGCCCTGGCCAGTGCCCGAGGTTCGGTCGAGCTACAGAGCATTCTCAACAAAGCCTTGCTCAGCCTCGCGCCGCGTGAGACCGATGTACTGGTGCGTCGCTGGCGCAACCCGATGATCGTCGCCGACGGCGTCTGGCCGCGCTATCGCGGCAAGATCGTGCTTGGCTTTGGCCTGGCACTGGGGTTGCTGTTGTTGGCGCTGATGTGGATTCGCTACCTGCGCCGCCTGCAAGTTCAGTTGCGCCGGGCCACCCAGCAAGCCGATGCGGCCAACCAGGCCAAGACACGTTTTCTGACCACCATGAGCCATGAAATCCGCACCCCGCTGCACGCAGTGCTGGGCATGCTCGAGCTGGCCCAGCACAAGGCTGAACAAGGTGTGCTCGACCGCCTGGCGATCGAAGTGGCAACCGATGCTGCGCGGGGTTTGCTGGAGCTGATTGGCGACATACTCGACATCACCCGTATCGAGGCGGGTCATCTGCACCTGGCGCCACAGCGGGTGTGTCTGCGCGAGCAGGTGGTGCGGGTGGTGCAGTTGTTCGAGCAGCAGGCGCGTGGCAAGGGCCTGGAGCTGCGCTTGCAGACGCACGGCGAGGTGGATGCGCAGGTGATGCTTGACCCACTGCGCTTCAAGCAGGTGCTGGCCAACCTCTTGAGCAATGCCATCAAATTCACCCGCCAAGGCTATGTGGCGGTCAGCCTCAACGCCGTGCCGCGAGATGGCCGGCTGGCGGTGCAAGTGCAGATCAAGGATACCGGGGTCGGTATTGCCGAGGCCGAGTTGGCTGGGCTCGGCCAGCCGTTTCGCCAGGCCAGCAATCAGCAACAGTCGCCGCGTTGCAGTGCTGGCCTGGGGCTTGGTATCAGTCGTAGCCTGTGCGAGATGATGGGAGGGCGCTTACGCCTGCGCAGCGTGTTGGGCCAGGGCACCGAGGTGGATATCCGCTTGAGCCTGGCAGTGCTGCCCGCCGAGCCCACTCTGGACACGCCGGTGCTGCTGTCCCCCGCCGACAGCGAGCGCCTGCGGGTGCTGGTGGTCGACGACTATCCTGCCAACCGGCTATTGCTGGCCCAGCAGCTGGACTACCTCGGCCACCAGGCGCGGGTCGCCGAAGATGGCGCCCAGGCTCTGCGCCTGTGGCTAAAGGAACACTTCGACGTGGTGATCAGTGACTGCAACATGCCGCGGCTCAATGGCCATGCCCTGGCCCGAGCGATTCGCGAGCATGAGCGGCGCAGTCGCAGGCCTGCATGCCGCCTGATCGGCCTGACGGCCAACGCTCAGGAACAAGAACGCCGCCGCTGCAAAGCGGCAGGCATGGACGATTGTCTGTTCAAACCCTTGGGGCTGGAAGAACTGCTGCAAGCCCTGGCCAGTTGCCGGGCCAATACCAGCGATGAAGATGCCTTGATGTTGGATATGGACCATCTACAACGTTTGGTGGGCAAGGATGAAGCAGCGCTGAAAGCGTTACTCGGTGATTTGCGCACCAGTAACCGCGAAGACCTGCAACGCCTGGAGCGGGTCGCGGAAGATACCTTGGAGTTGGCCCAACTTGCCCATCGGGTCAAGGGCGGCGCGCGAATCGCCCGTGTCCTGCACCTGGTGGCGCTGTGCGAGCAAGTCGAGCAGAGTTGTGCTAGCCGGCCGTTGGCCCGTGAGCGCTTGAGCACCGATGTACAGGCGCTGCGCCAGGCCATGCAACACCTTGAGCGGCAACTGGATAACCAGGCCGCTCGCAGTGTCTGAGAGGACGGCCCCCTGGCTGGCGGCCAGGGGGCGGAGTCATATCATGCCAAGCAACAACAACACCAGCAGGATCACCAGCACCACGCCAATGATGCCGGATGGGCCATAGCCCCAGCTGCGCGAGTGTGGGAAGACGGGTAAGCCACCAATCAACAGCAGGATCAGGATGATGATGAGGATCGTGGTCATGGGCAGAATCCTTGCGTTGTTCTAGGGGAAGGGGCCTAGGAATGCTGGCCGCTTACAATTCCGACCTGCGCCGCTTGGCAAAGATTCAATTGGCGTTGCGGGCAGTGGATTTTGTGGTGTCAGTGCTGGCTCTATCGCGGGGCAAGCTTGCTCCCACGGAGATGGTGCGCGGCCATGCCGGCCCATTCAGCAGCCTGATAGCGCACCAACTCGATGCAGGCCTTGGCTAGACTCGGCCCATTGCCCACAGAACAAGGCCTGCACCATGCACAACCGAATGATGATCACTGGCGCAGGTTCCGGCCTTGGCCGCGAGATCGCCCTACGCTGGGCGCGCGAGGGCTGGCGCCTGGCCCTGGCCGATGTCAACGATGCTGGCCTGCGCGAAACCCTCGAGCGGGTGCGCGCTGCGGGCGGCGATGGTTTCACCCAGCGCTGCGATGTGCGCGACTACAGCCAGCTGACCGCCCTGGCCCAGGCCTGCGAAGAGAAGTTCGCCGGCATCGATGTGATCGTCAACAACGCCGGGGTCGCCTCGGGCGGGTTCTTCGCCGAGTTGTCGCTGGAGGATTGGGACTGGCAGATCGCGGTCAACCTGATGGGCGTGGTCAAGGGCTGCAAGGCGTTCTTGCCGCTGCTTGAACGCAGCAAGGGGCGGATCGTCAACATCGCCTCGATGGCGGCGCTGATGCAGGGGCCGGGGATGAGCAACTACAACGTGGCCAAGGCCGGCGTGCTGGCGTTGTCGGAGAGCCTGCTGGTCGAGTTGCGCCAGCTGGAAGTGGCGGTGCATGTGGTGTGCCCATCGTTCTTCCAGACCAACCTGCTCGACTCGTTCCGCGGGCCGAACCCGGCGATGAAGGCGCAGGTGGGCAAGTTGTTGCAGGGCTCGCCGATCAGTGCGGCGGATATCGCCGAGTACATGCATGAGCGGATTTCTGCTGGCGAGTTTCTGATTCTGCCGCATGAGGCCGGGCGCGAGGCGTGGAGGCTCAAGTGCCAGGCGCCAGAGCGGCTGTATGACGAGATGGCCGAGATGGCGGTGAAAATGCGCGCCAAGGCAGGCAGTCGGGGCTAGCGTGTCCTGAGCGGGCTTACCCGCGAAGAGGCCATCATTGTCATCCGGTCATTGCAGATCAATCAGGTATCCTAGACGCCTTTTACATGGCCTAAGGGAGCCTGGCGTGATCAACTACTTCTGGTTCTTCCTGGCCGCACTGTTCGAGATCGGTGGCTGCTACGCCTTCTACCTGTGGCTACGCCTGGGCAAGAGCGCCTGGTGGATCGTACCGGCGCTGCTCAGCCTGACCGTGTTCGGCCTGATCCTCACCCGCGTCGAGGCCGCCTACGCGGGGCGCGCCTATGCAGCCTATGGTGGCATCTATATCGTTTCGTCTTTGCTCTGGCTGGCCCTGGTAGAGCGCATACGGCCGCTGGGCAGCGACTGGCTCGGTGCGCTGCTGTGCGTGCTCGGCGCAACCATCATCGTCTTCGGGCCACGCTTGCAGCAGGGTTAAAGCCAGGTATTTCTGTAGGGCGAATTACCTTTGCTAGTAGGACTCGTCTCTTTCGCTGGCGCAATATTGTGTAGCCCGATAGACCTGAAGCAGGCTCCGGTTTTCCCTTAGCGGCGAGGATCGGAGCATGCTGGTAATTGGACGCGATGTTGGCGAAGTCATCACCGTCGGCGATGACATCGAGATCAAGGTGATGGCGGTGGGCAACGGGCTGGTGCGCTTTGGCATCAGCGCGCCGCGTGAAGTGCCGGTGCACCGCAGCGAGGTGTACAAGCGGATCAAGGCGCAGGAGAAACAGCAGCGGGACATGTAAGCGGGGCTGCACGGGGCAACCCCGGTTGATCACTCGAGCAGTTCCCTGGGCACTTCATGCTTGGCCAGCAGCTGGCACTGTTGGCTGTCCAAGTCGAACAGAATGAACGCCTGACCCTTGGCCAGAGCCTGGCGCACGCGCAGCACGCGGGTCTCCAGGGGCGTGTCATCGCCATTGTCGGTGCCTTCGCGGGTGACGAAGTCTTCGATCAGGCGGGTCAGGGTTTCGGCTTCGAGTTGGTCGTAGGGGATCAGCATACGCAGGGACGGTCTGTAGTCGGGAGTGGCCCCATGCTACGCGAAACCCGCCCCCTGCGTGTAGGCATCAGCTCTTGTTGCCGACCAGGCTGTCCACGGCCGGCACGCGGGTATCGCTCTCCATTTGCGCATCATGCTCCAGCTGGTGACTGAAGCGTTCGAGCGAAGCGCTGGCCGGGTTGGAATCGCTGGCAAATACCGGCGGGCTGAGCAGGTAACCGGCCAGCAGCCGGCTGAGGGTCGACAGGCTGTCGATATGGGTGCGCTCGTAGCCATGGGTAGCATCGCAGCCAAAAGCTACCAGCGCGGTGCGGATATCATGACCGGCGGTGACGGCCGAATGCGCATCGCTGAAGTAGTAGCGGAACAGGTCGCGGCGCACCGGCAGGTCTTGATCACCTGCCAGTTTCAGCAGGTGGCGCGACAGGTGGTAGTCGTAGGGGCCAGAGGAGTCCTGCATGGCCACGCTCACCGCGTGTTCGCTGGAGGCCTGCCCAGGTGCTACCGGGGCGATGTCGATGCCGACGAACTCGCTGACATCCCACGGCAATGCGCCGGCCGCGCCGGAGCCAGTTTCTTCGGTGATGGTGAACAGCGGGTGACAGTCGATCGGCGGCTGCTGGCCACTTTCCACCACTGCCTTGAGTGCGGCAAGCAACGCCGCTACGCCGGCTTTGTCATCCAGGTGGCGGGCGCTGATATGGCCGCTCTCGGTGAACTCCGGCAGCGGATCGAAGGCGACGAAATCACCAATCGAGATGCCCAGCGTCTCGCAGTCGGCGCGGGTTGCGCAGTAGGCGTCCAGGCGCACTTCGACGTGATCCCAGCTGATCGGCATCTGGTCGATCGCGGTATTGAAGGCGTGCCCGCTGGCCATCAGCGGCAGCACACTGCCGCGCAGTACACCGGTGTCGGTGAACACGCTGACCCGGCTGCCTTCGGCAAAGCGGCTCGACCAGCAACCGACCGGGGCCAGGGCCAGGCGGCCGTTGTCTTGCAGTTGGCGCACGCTGGCGCCGATGGTGTCCAGGTGGGCCGAGACGGCGCGGTCGGGCGAGCTTTGGCGGCCCTTGAGGGTGGCGCGGATGGTGCCGCGGCGGGTCAGTTCGAAGGGGATACCCAGTTCATCCAGGCGTTCGGCGACATAGCGCACGATGGTGTCGGTGAAGCCGGTCGGGCTGGGGATGGCGAGCATCTCCAGCAGGACGCGTTTGAGGTATTCCAGATCCGGTTCGGGGTGGTGTTTGGACATGTGCACTCCTCGGCGGGTGGGTGGTTGTGCTGGCGGGCCTCATCGCGGGGCAAGCCCGCTCCCACGTTGACTGCTTTACCTCAAAAGAGAGCACAGCGTGGGAGCGGGCTTGCCCCGCGATGAGGCCCACCAGGACACCATCATTCAGGCAGGCGACCGGCTATGGGGAAACAGCAGGTCGACAAATCGTTCAGCGGTCGGTTGCGGCTCGTGGTTGGCCAGCCCGACCCGTTCGTTGGCCTCGATAATCACGTAGTCAGGCTGCTCGGCGTCGCGCACCATCAGATCCAGGCCCACCACCGGGATATCCAGCGCCCGTGCCGCACGCACGGCAGCATCGGCCAGGATCGGGTGCAGGCGCTCGGTGACATCTTCCAAGGTGCCACCGGTATGCAGGTTGGCCGCGCGGCGCACTGCCAGGCGCTGACCAGCAGGCAGGATGTCGCTGTATTGCAGCCCGGCAGCGCGCACCGTGCGCTCGGTTTCCTCGTCCAGCGGGATACGGCTCTCACCCCCGGTTGCAGCTTGGCGACGACGGCTCTGTGCCTCGATCAGCGCCTTGACGCTGTGCTTGCCATCGCCGATCACCTGGGCCGGATGGCGAATCGCGGCGGCGACCACTTCATGGCCAATCACCACGATGCGCAGGTCGAAACCTGGGTGGTAGCTTTCCAGCAGCACCCGGCTGTCGAACCGCCGCGCCTGCTCCACCGCCTGGCTGATCTCTTCCAGGCTGGTCAGGTTGACCGCCACGCCCTGGCCCTGTTCGCCATCCACCGGCTTGACCACCACCGCGCCATGCTCTTCGAGAAACGCCAGGTTGTCGTCGGCATTGCCCGCCAGTTGCTGCACCGGCACTTGCAGCCCGGCATTGTGCAGGGCGTGCTGAGTCAGGCGCTTGTCCTGGCAGAGGGTCATGCTCACGGCGCTGGTCAAGTCGCTGAGCGACTCCCGGCAGCGCACTCGGCGCCCGCCCAGGCTGAGGGTGAACAGGCCGGCAGCAGCGTCGTCGACCTGCACCTCGATGCCGCGACGAAAGGCCTCGTCGACGATGATTCGCGCATACGGGTTGAGCCCAGCCTCGGGGCCGGGGCCAAGGAACAGCGGCTGGTTGATGCCATTTTTGCGCTTGACCGCGAAGGTGGGCAGGTTGCGAAAGCCGAGCTTCTTGTACAGGCGCTTGGCCTGGCGATTGTCGTGCATGACCGACAGATCGAGGTAGGCCAGCTCACGACTCATGAAGTGCTCGATCAAATGCCGCACCAGCACTTCGCCGACACCGGGGCGGCTGCAGTGCGGATCGACCGCCAGGCACCACAGGCTACAGCCGTGCTCCGGGTCATCGAACGCCTTGCTGTGATTCAGGCCCATGACGCTGCCGATCACTGCCCCGGTGTCTTCGTCTTCGGCCAGCCAGTAGACCGGGCCGCCCTGGTGGCGCGGGGTGAGCAGCTCGGCGTTGACCGGCAGCATGGCGCGGGTCTGGTACAGGCTGTTGATCGCCTGCCAGTCGGCCTCGGTCTGCGCCCGACGGATACGAAAACCGCGAAATACCCGCTGCGCCGGGCGGTAGTCGGTGAACCACAGTCGCAGGGTGTCGGACGGATCGAGAAACAGCTGCTGCGGCGCATGCGCCAGCACCTGCTGCGGCGCCGCCACGTAGAGGGCGATATCACGCTCGCCGGGAGCCTCTTCAAGCAGCGCTTCGGCCAGCTCGCTGGGGTCTGGGTAGGTATGCCCGATCAGCAATCGGCCCCAGCCGCAATGCACCGCGCGTGGCTGGTTGTGAGGTTCGCTACCGTCACCGGCCAGGCGCGCTTGCAGGCGCTCGTAGGAGGGCGCCTGGCCGCGCAGCAGGCGCTGGCCATAGGCGATTTCGTGGGCTTTCATCGATCAGATTCCTTGTTCGCTGAGCCACAGGTTCAGAGCCGCCAGCTGCCACAGCTTGGAGCCGCGCAGGGGCGTGAGCTGGCCGTGCGGATTGCTCAGCAGCTTGTCGATCATCGCCGGGTTGAACAGGCCACGGTCCTGGCTTGGGTCGGTCAGCAGCTGGCGCACCCAATCGAGGGTCGCGCCTTCCAGGTGCTTGAGGCCCGGGACCGGGAAGTAGCCCTTCTTGCGGTCGATCACCTCATGAGGGATGACCCGGCGCGCCGCCGACTTGAGCACCTGCTTGCCGCCATCGGGCAGCTTGAAGCGTGCTGGAATGCGCGCCGACAGTTCGGCCAGGCGATAGTCGAGGAATGGCGTACGCGCCTCCAGGCCCCAGGCCATGGTCATGTTGTCGACGCGTTTGACCGGGTCGTCGACCAGCATCACCGTGCTGTCCAGGCGCAGCGCTTTGTCTACCGCATCGGGAGCGCCGGGGCGGGCGAAGTGCTCGCGGACGAACTCGCCTGCGGCATCGGTCTCCAGCAGCCACGGCGCTTGTACAGTGTCGCGGTACTCGGCGTGGCTGCGGTCGAAGAATGCCTCACGGTAGGCTGCGTAAGGGTCTTCGGCACCATCGACCTGCGGGTACCAGTGATAGCCGGCGAACAGCTCATCTGCACCCTGGCCGCTTTGCACGCCCTTGCAGTGCTTGGCTACTTCGCGCGAGAGCAGGTAGAAAGCGATGCAGTCGTGGCTGACCATCGGTTCGCTCATGGCGCGGAACGCGGCCGGCAACTGCTCGATGATCTCGCGCTCGTCGATGCGCAGTTGGTGATGGCGGGTGCCGTAGTGACGGGCGATCAGGTCGGAGTACTGGAACTCATCACCGCGCTCGCCGCCGGCATCCTCAAAGCCAATGGAGAAGGTCGACAGATCGTCCACGCCAACCTCGCGCAGCAGGCCGACCAGCAGGCTCGAATCGACCCCGCCAGAGAGCAGCACGCCAACGTCGACCGCTGCCCGTTGGCGGATCGCCACGGCGTCGCGGGTGGCGTCGAGTACGCGGGTGGTCCAGTCTTCGAGGTCGAGCTTGTGCTCATCCGGGTTAGGCCCGTATTGCAGCTGCCACCAGGTCTGGCGCTCGACTTCACCGTGGCGGTCGATGCGCATCCAGGTGCCGGGTTCGAGCTTTTGCACGTTGGCCAGCAGGGTGCGCGGCGCGGGAACCACGGCGTGGAAATTAAGGTAGTGATTGAGCGCGACCGGGTCGATCATCGGGTCGATATCGCCGCCCTTGAGCAACGCCGGCAGGGTCGAGGCGAAGCGCAGGCGCTCGCCATTGCGCGACAGGTACAGCGGCTTGACGCCGAGGCGGTCGCGGGCGAGGAACAGGCGCTGGTTGTCGCGCTCCCAGATGGCCAGGGCGAACATGCCGTTGAGCTTGGGCAGCAAGGCTGCGCCCCAGGCGTGATAGCCCTTGAGCAGCACCTCGGTGTCGCCGTCGGACCAGAAGGTGTAGCCCAGCGCTTGCAGCTCCTGGCGCAGTTCGGGGAAGTTGTAGATGGCGCCGTTGAACGCCAGCGACAGGCCGAGGTTGTTGTCGACCATCGGTTGGGCTGAGCCATCGGACAGGTCCATGATCTTCAGCCGGCGGTGGCCGAGGGCGATCGGGCCCTGGCTATGGAAGCCCCAGGCATCCGGGCCACGCGGCGCCAGATGATGGGTGATGCGCTCGACCGCGGCGAGGTCCGCCGGGCGCGGGGCTTGGTTGATCGGGGTGAAGCGTAACTCTCCTGCTAATCCGCACATAAGTCCTTACCGGTTTTGCCGTTGGGGAGGGGTGCCCAAAAGTAGGGCACTTAGGAACTGACCTGTGCGGTTTGTGAGAGTTTTAGATCAATCTGTTATATGGGTGGGCGGTATTGGGGCCGCTTTGCGGCGCAGCAGCCGCAAAAATCTATGCCTTGCCGCGAATCAAGGCGCGCAAGCCAAATCGATTCGGATGACAGGCTTCGGCCACCGCCCGAGGCACCGGCAACGGCTCGCCGCACACCCAAGCAGCAATCATCTCGCCGCTCAAGGGCGCCGTGATCAACCCCCGCGAGCCATGCCCACTGTTCACATACAGGCCATCCAGCCAAGGACATTCCACCGCCGGCAGTTGCCGCGCATCCTTGCGCAACATGGCATACGCTTGCGCGAACGCCTGCGCATCAGCCAGCGGCCCGACAATCGGCAAATAATCCGGGCTGGTACACCTGAACGCTGCGCGGCCTTGCAGCGCTGCCGGATCCATCCCGGCCGTGCCCAGCCGCTGCGCCAGGTCAGTGGAAATCTCATCGAGCAAGGCCAGGTTGCCCTGGTGCTCGGCAGCGCTCGGGGTCAGGTCTTCATTATGAAAATCAAAGCTGGCGCCCAGGGTGTGCTCAGCCCCGCGCACCGGTGCCACATACCCCTCTGCACAGACCACGGTGCTCAGCTCACGGCTACTCGCGGTGGCTGGCAAACGGGTGATCTGCCCGCGGATACGCTTGAGCGGCAGGTCGGCGCAGGGGGCAAAGCGGCGTACATCTGCCGCGCCCGCCAACACCACCAGTGGCGCGCTGGCCAGCAGCTGTTCGCCGTCCCAGGCGTGCCAAAGCCCATCGACCTTACGCAGTTCGATAACGTTCTGGTGCGTCAGCAACTGAATCAACGGATGCTGCAATTGCGCAGTGCACAGCGCGGGTGGGTGAACCCAGCCACCCTCGGGATAGAACAAGCCGCCGCTGGCCAATTGCACCCCGGCGACGGCCTCAGCCTGAGCCCGATCGAGCGAGTGCAGCAGGCTGCTGTCGAAGGCCGCTGCCAGCTTGGCCTGACGTTCGGCCTCTTTGCTATCGAAGGCCAGTTGCAACACGCCACAGCCATCCCAGTCCTGGCCGCGCTGCAACCGCTCGAGCCAGCGACGGGTGTAGCCGAAACCCGCCAGGATCATCTGCGACAGGGCGGTGCCATGGGCCGACAACTTCAGGTACAGGACACCTTGGGGATTGCCTGAGGCTTCCTGCGCCGGGGCTTGATGGCGCTCCAGCACACTGACCTGCCAGCCACGCGCGGCAAGGCTGGCGGCCGTGGCGCTACCGGCCAGGCCGGCGCCAATCACCAGGGCCCGGCGGGGCCCTTCGGGCGCAGGTGGGCGGGCGTACCAGGGCGCTACCTTCGCGCTGGCTTGGCCAGTGAACTGACCATGCATCACCTCCCACTTTTTACCCAGCCCTGGCACTTTCTTCATGCTGAACCCGGCTTCGATCAGCCCGCGGCGAACCCAGCCGGTGGTGGTGAAGGTGCCTAGGGTGGTGGTCGGATGCGACAGGCGCGCAAGCTGGGCAAACAGCGCTGGGGTCCACATGTCGGGGTTTTTCGCCGGCGCGAAACCGTCGAGGAACCAGGCGTCGATCCGCGCATCGAGGTGCGGCAGTTGCTCGAGCACGTCACCGATCATCAGCGTCAGGGTGACCCGGCCGCCGTCGAAACTGAACTGCTGGAAACCCTGGTGCACGGCGACGTACTGCTCCAGGAGCGGCTGCCAGTAAGGCGCCAGATCCGGCCATAACTGCACGGCGCGGCTCAGATCGTCGTAGCTCAGCGGGTACTTCTCGACGCTGACGAAGTGCAGCCGCGCCTGGGCAGGGGCTTGCTTGGCGAACAGCTGCCAGGCGCAGAAGAAGTTCATCCCGGTGCCAAAACCGGTTTCGCCGATGACCAGGCAGCTGTGCGCGGCCAATGCCGCGAAGCGCTCGCGCAGGCGATTGCCTTCGATGAACACGTACTGGGTCTCGTTGACGCCCTCGTTGATCGAGAAATACACGTCGTCGTAGTGCCGCGAATGCGGGCGACCCTGGTCGTCCCAATCGATCTGGGCATGGCGGGGGAGGTGGGTGTCGGGCATAGTCGAATTCAGCTTCAAGTTGCAAGCGACAAGCTGCAAGAAAAAGCAGATGGTGGCACGGTTCGGTTTTTCTTGCAGCTTGTCGCTTGCAACTTGTAGCGGCGTTTCCGCTAGTCTTGTCATTCCATTGAAGGAGCCAGGCAAAGCCATGTTCGAATCTGCGGAAATCGGTCACAGCATCGACAAGGAGACCTTTGAAGCCGAAGTGCCCGCCCTGCGCGAGGCACTGCTCGAGGCTCAGTACGAACTCAAGCAGCAGTCGCGCTTTCCGGTAATTGTGCTGATCAACGGCATCGAGGGCGCCGGCAAGGGCGAGACGGTCAAGCTGCTCAACGAGTGGATGGACCCGCGCCTGATCGATGTGCTGACCTTCGATCAGCAGACCGATGAGGAACTGGCCCGGCCGCCGGCCTGGCGCTATTGGCGCGCACTGCCGCCCAAGGGGCGGATGGGGGTGTTCTTCGGCAACTGGTACAGCCAGATGATCCAGGGCCGGGTGCATGGCCAGTTCAAGGATGCCGTGCTCGACCAGGCCATCGCTGGCGCCGAGCGGCTGGAGCAGATGCTTTGCGATGAAGGCGCGCTGATCATCAAGTTCTGGTTCCACCTGTCCAAGAAGCAGATGAAAGCACGCCTCAAGGCCCTGCGCGACGACCCGCTGCACAGCTGGCGGATCAGCCCGCTGGACTGGCAGCAGTCGCAAACCTACGACCGCTTCGTGCGCTTCGGCGAGCGGGTGCTGCGCCGCACCAGCCGCGACTTTGCCCCCTGGCATGTGATCGAAGGCTCCGACCCTCACTACCGCAGCCTGGCCGTGGGGCGCATCTTGCTCGAAAGCCTGCAAGCGGCGCTGGCGGTCGACCCCAAGGCCAAGCACAAGAGCAACGTCGCACCGCTTGGGCGCAGTATCGACAACCTCAACCTGATCGGCGCGCTGGACATGACCCAGCGCCTGGACAAGAAGGACTACCAGGAACAGTTGGTCACCGAACAAGCACGCCTGGCCGGGCTGTTGCGTGACAAGCACATGCGTCGGCATGCGTTGGTGGCGGTGTTCGAAGGTAACGACGCGGCGGGCAAGGGTGGGGCGATTCGCCGAGTAGCGGCGGCGCTCGACCCGCGCCAGTACCGCATCGTGCCGATTGCCGCGCCGACCGAGGAAGAGCGCGCCCAGCCGTATCTGTGGCGGTTCTGGCGGCATGTTCCGGCGCGGGGCAAGTTCACCATCTTCGATCGCTCCTGGTATGGGCGGGTATTGGTCGAGCGGGTCGAGGGCTTCTGCAGCCCAGCCGACTGGATGCGCGCCTACAGCGAGATCAACGACTTCGAAGAGCAGTTGAGCAACGCTGGCGTGGTGGTGGTCAAGTTCTGGCTGGCGATCGACCAGCAGACCCAGTTGCAGCGCTTCGAAGAGCGCGAGCAGATCCCGTTCAAGCGCTACAAGATCACCGAGGAAGACTGGCGCAACCGCGACAAGTGGGATGTCTATACCGAGGCGGTGGGCGATATGGTCGACCGCACCAGTACCGAGATCGCGCCGTGGACGCTGGTCGAGGCCAATGACAAGCGCTGGGCGCGGGTCAAGGTGCTGCGCACCATCAATGATGCGTTGGAGGCGGCGTTCGCCAAGGACAAGAAGTGATGGTGTCAGCGCTGGCCTCATCGCGGGGCAAGCCCGCTCCCACGTTGCCG